>NZ_JBEZGK010000007.1:0-320207 GCF_040649935.1 Micromonospora sp. NPDC048842
CCCGCGCTCCCGCGCTCCCGCGCTCCCGCGCTCCCGCGCTCCCGCGCTCCCGCGCTCCCGCGCTCCCGCGCTCCCGCGCTCCCGCGCTCCCGCGCTCCCGCGCCCGCGATCTTGCACTTTCTGTGCCGACATAAGGGGCCAGGGGCGACAGAACGACAACCGAAAGTGCAAGATCGGCGGGACGGGGGACGGCGGAACGTGGGGGCGTGGTTACGCGGCGGAGAGTAGGACGCCGTCTCGGCCTTGGCGTTTGACCGCGTAGAGGGCCTGGTCGGCTCTCTTCAGGGTGCGGTCGGGGGTTTCGCCGGGGCGGGGTAGCGCCACGCCCACGCTGATCGTGCGGCCGACGCGTCGGGCCGCCTCGGTGAGCCGTTCGGCGATCCGGACCGCCTCCTCCGGGCGGCTCACCTCGATCACCGCGACGAACTCGTCGCCGCCGATCCGGTACAACTCGTCGCCGTGCCGCAGCGCCCCCTCCAGCGCCCGGGCCAACCCGACCAGCACCCGGTCGCCGGCCTGGTGCCCGTACGTGTCGTTAACGGTCTTGAAGCCGTCCACGTCGATCGCCAGCAGGGCCGTACGCCCGGGGGTGGCGGCAGCGATCCGCTGCCCGAACGGGCCGGTGTGCCGCAACCCGGTCAGCGGGTCGGAGCTGGCCTGCTCCCGCAGCCGGGCCAGCGTGCGTAGCCGGTCCACGCTCGTCCAGGCCTGCCCGGCGAGCAACTCCATCAGGCTGACAGTGGTCGGGTCTGGGCGTAGCGCGCGTTCGTCGGCGACCAACAGCACCCCACCGGCGTCCGTTGGACCGACCGGCACGGCGACAAGCGTGCGTACCCCAGCCCGGGTCAACGGCCGGTAGTCCTCGGTGGGGGGATGCCCCGCCTCGCCCAGCGTGTACCCGGCGCCGTACCGGTGTGCCCGCTCGACCATCCGGTCCAGGGCGGCCGGGCCCGCCACGGTCAGCTCGGCGCGGATCCGGGTCTCCAGGTCGCTCGGCGTCGCCGGGGACGGGCCGAGCTGACCGCCGATCAGCAGTAGTGCGGTGGAGAGGGTGGAGACCTCCCGGGCGGCGCGGGCGGCGGCCCCCATCACCTCTCCCTCGGTCGGCGCGGAGGAGAGCGCGGCCGCATGCCGGAGCAGCTTCTCGCTGCGGCTCTCCGCAGGTGGGCCACCGACGGCGGCGATCCGCGCGCCGAGCCCGTCGGCCAGCCGCTGCGCGGTCTCCCGCCACGGCTCCAGGTCGGTCGGCTCACTCCACTGCAGGTCGAGTACGCCGATCGCCCGGCCCGTCGGGTCCAGCACCGGTACGCACAGCTCGGCTGTCACATCCGGGCGGATTGGCAGGTAGTCCGGGTCGACTGTGACGTCCGGGACGACGGCCGGAGCGCCGGTCGCGTACACCCGGCCGACGATGCCGGTCCGCGCCGGCACTGTGGCGAAGACCTGCCAGGCCCCGGTCGCGGCGACGCAGCGCAGGCGGTCGTGGACCGCGAGCAGCACGGAGATGGTCGCCGGGGTGTGGCGGGACAGCGCGGTGACCGTCCACCGACACGCCTCCGGCGTGCTCGACGCCATCGGCAGGCGGACGGTGACGTCACGGATGACTCGCTGATGATCCACTCGCACGTCGTTCCAGGTAGGGGAGGGGCTCGGCCGGCGCCGAACCGCTCGATCAAGCGTACTCACGGTGGCTGGGACCGGCCGGGCTTCGTACACACGTGCTATCCACAGGCTGTGGACGCAGCCTGTGGACACGTGGCCCCGGAGGATGCCGCGACCGGCGATAGCGTGGAGCATCCCGGCGCCGAGGAGGCGAGCCCATGCTCATCGCCCAGCTCAGTGATCCGCACCTGACCACCGGCCTGCTAGCCGCCGAACCGGCCGCCGGGTTGCACCGAGCGCTCGGCCGGGTGCTGGCGTTGCGACCCCGACCGGACTGCGTGGTGATCAGCGGCGACCTGGCCGACCACGGCCAGCCCGACGAGTACGCGGCGCTGCGCGAGGTGATCGGCCGCTTCCCGCTGCCGGTGCACCTGACCACCGGCAACCATGACGACCGGGAGTCCCTGCTCGACGCGTTCGGCGGCACGCCGTGGCTCGGCGGCGGCTTCTCGACCTACTACCACGTCGATCACGAGGCGGCGTCCGTCGTGGTGCTCGACTCGCTCGTCCCCGGCAGCGACGGCGGCCAACTCGGCGAGGAACAGCTCGGCTGGCTCGACGGGGTGCTGGCCGGGCGGCCCGAGGCGCCCGCCGCGATCTTCCTGCACCACCCGCCGGTCGCTGTCGGCATCCCCGCGGCGGACTCCATCCGGCTCGCCGACGGTGACGCGCTCGCCGAGGTGATCGGCCGCCACCGGCACGTCGTACGGGTCGGCGCCGGCCACCTCCACCGCCCGGTCACCACGGCGTACGCGGGCACTGTCCTCACAGTGGCGCCCAGCACGTGGAAGCAGAGCACGCTGACCATGAGCGCCGACGAGCAGATCGGTTGGGTAAACGAGCCCACCGCCTTCCTGCTGCACTCGGTCGAGGCCGGCGGCTGCGTGACCCACACCGTGCAGGTGAGCCACTCCGCAGGGCAGATCTGCGGCTTCTAAGGGGTCGTCATGCTGGCCTGGTACGTCTCGTACGGCTCGAACATGCACGCCGCCCGGCTGGGCTGGTACATCGGTGGCGGCTGCCCGCCCGGCGGAAAGCGGACGTACCCGGGCTGCCGCGACCGGCGCCCACCCAGCCGATCGACGCCCGTGTCGCTGCCCGGCGGCATCTACTTCGCCGGCGAGTCCGGTGCCTGGACCGGCGGCATGGCCTTCTACGACCCACACCTGCCGGGCGAGGCCGCGGCCCGCGCCTACCTGGTCACCCTGGAGCAGTTCACCGACATCGCGGCCCAGGAGATGTACCGCCCGCCGGGCGACACGACCGAGCTGATCCCGGCGACCGGCGCGGCCATCGACGCAGCCGTCGCCAACGGACGGGCCACGCTCGGCCCCGGGCGGTACGAGACGCTGATCTGCCCGGGCAGCCGCGACGGTGTCCCGATGCTCACCTTCACCGCCCCCGAGGGGGCGTCAGCAGTGCCGTGCCGACCTCCCGCGCCGATCTACCTCGGCATGATCGCCCGAGGGCTGCGCGAGTCGCACGGCTGGCCCGCCGAGCGGATCGCCACCTACCTGGCGGCCCGGCCCGGCGTGGCGGGCGCCTGGCCACCGGACGCCGTCGCTGACCTGGTCGACAAGGCGCTGGCCGACGACTGACGGCCGGCACGCGCCTCGTCGGCCGCTGGTGCTGTCAACCGAGCAGGAACTCACGCAGCGCGGGGGCCAGCGTCGCCGGCGGCACGTCGTGGTAACCGCCGTCGAGGCTCACGGACCGGCCGCCCGGAACGGCCTCGGCCGCCGCCCGACTCGCGTCCCGCAACCACTGTGGACTGCCGGTGCTGTCCACCCCGAGGGTGGGCGCGGTGATGGCCGCCAGCCGCTCGGCGGGGAGTCGCCCTCCGGCGGTGACGATCGCGTCGTACACCAGGGTGTGCGCGACAGCCGTCAGCCCACCCCACATCGGTTGCGACCGCATCCCGGTGATCTGCTCGGCCGGCAGCCCCACCGAGGCGCTGAGGAAGGTCTGCACCGCGCCGTCCCGGTCGTCGGCGGCGATCAGCTCGATGAGCTGCGGGGTGATGTCCTTGCGGACGCCCACGTGTGGGCCGACCTGGAACGGTGGCTCGAACATGACCAACTTGGTCACCGGCAGGCCCTGCGCGGTGGCGAGGGCGGCCAGGACGGCCCCGGAGGAGATGCCGTAGACGGCGGCGGAACCACCCGCCGCCGCGATCAGGGCGGCCAGGTCGTCGATCTCGCGGCCGACCTCGTACGGTGCGGTGTCGCCGCTGTAGCCCCGACCCCGACGGTCATAGCTGAAGGCGGTGAAATCCGGTGCCAGCGCCCCACCCAGGTCGCGGGTCGCGTTGCGATCGCTGAACGCGCCGCCGACGAGGACGACAGCCGGCCCGGCACCGATCCGCTCGAACGCGATGGGTGTGCCGTCGACCGATCGCACCTGCTCCGTCACGGGTGTCGTTCCGCTCACGATGCCGCCCCCACTCCTCGTTGGCTGTCCCGTCCTTTCTAGACCCTGGGTCCGACGTTGTCCGGCAGACCGCGTTAAACGATGATCGATTTCGGCCTCGGCGTACGCGCTGCTCCGATGGGCTGCCCGGGTCGACCGGTGGGCGTCCGGATGAGAGGCTGTCTGGGCGGGGGCCATGCGCAACCACCGTCATCCGCGACCCTTTCGACGGCGTCCGTCGGCGGCCCCGGTCGACCCAGAGGCCAGGCACCGTACGCGCCGATTCTCACGAGGAGATCCATGTTCATACCCGGGATGCGTCGGGCCGCTGTCGGCCTGACCGCGCTCGCGGTGGCCGCTTTCGGCGCGGTCGCCACCAGCCCTGAGCAAGCCGACGCGCGGCCGAAGCCGGTCGACGTCACCCTGCTCGCCCTCAACGACTTCCACGGCAACCTCGAACCGCCGAGCGGGTCCAGCGGCACCATCGCCGGGCAGACCGCGGGTGGCGTCGAGTTCCTGGCCACCCACCTTGCCGAGCTGCGCGCCGCGGCCAAGAAGAAGAACACCATCACCGTCGCCGCCGGTGACCTGATCGGTGCGTCCCCGCTGCTCTCGGCCGCGTTCCACGACGAGCCGACAATCGAGGCGCTGAGCATGGCCGGGCTGGACTACGCCAGCGTCGGCAACCACGAGTTCGACGAAGGCGCCGCCGAGCTGCTGCGCATCCAGAACGGCGGCTGCCACCCGGTGGACGGCTGCATCGACGGCACCCCGTACCGGGGAGCCGGCTTCCAGTACCTGTCCGCGAACGCCTTCAAGACCGCGACCGGCAAGCCGCTGATGGCGCCGTACGCGATCCACAAGGTGCAGGGCGTCAAGGTCGGCTTCATCGGCATGACCCTGGAAGGCACCCCGCAGATCGTCAGCCAGCAGGGCGTCGCCGGCCTCAGCTTCGCCGACGAGGCGGACACCGCCAACCGGTACGCGCGCGAGCTGCGCCGCAAGGGCGTACAGGCGATCGTCGTCCTGCTGCACGAGGGTGGCACCCAGGCCGCGACCGGCGGAATCAACGACTGCGTGGGCATGACCGGCCCCATCGTGGACATCACCAACCGGATGGACCCGTCGATCGACGTGGTGGTCAGCGGGCACACCCACCAGGCGTACAACTGCGACATCAACGGCAAGCTGGTCACCAGCGCCAGCTCCTTCGGTCGCCTGGTCACCGACATCGACCTGAAGATCGATCGCCGGAGCGGGGACGTCATTTCCGCCGCCGCGAACAACGTCGTGGTCACCCGCGACGTCGCCAAGGACCCGAGGCAGACCGCGCTGATCAACCGGTACAAGACCGTGCTCGGCCCGGTCGCCGGACGCCAGGTCGGCGTGACCAACGAGGCGATCACCCGGACTCAGGAAACCCTCTTCGGTACGAGTCTGGGCGAATCACCCCTGGGCAACCTGATCGCCGACGCCCAGCTCGCCGCCACCGACGACGAACAGAACGCCGTCGCCGCCTTCATGAACCCCGGCGGGGTCCGGGCCGACCTCGACGCCGGCCCGGTCACCTACGAAGAAGCATTCACTGTGCAGCCGTTCGCCAACAACCTGGTGACACTGGACCTCACCGGCGCGCAGCTCTACTGCGTCCTCGAGCAGCAGTTCGTCACCGGTCGGACCCTGTACCCGTCGGCCACAGTGGGCTACGTGGTCGACCCGAGCGGCACCACCGGTACGGTCGCCGACCCGTGCGCCGGCACCCGCGTGGTCCGGGGCAGCCTCACCCTCGGCGGCACCACAGTCGACACCGCCGCCACCTACCGGGTGACTGTGAACAACTTCCTGGCCGGCGGAGGCGACGGCTTCAGCGCCCTCACCGGCGGCACGAACCCGGTCACCGGCCAGATCGACCTGGACGCCTTCGTCGACTACCTGACCGCCCAGTCGCCGGTCTCCGCACCGACGCTGGACCGGATCCGCACCACCGCCGAGGTCCCCGCCGCCTGACGGCCGACCCTCGCGACATCGGGCCCCGGAGCACCAGCTCCGGGGCCCGACCCGTCCCCGACCCCGTCTGCCCGCGCCTGCACTTGTCCGTGCCCCTCGCGCCACGCGGGCCTGCGCCTGCTCGCGCCTGCACTTGTCCGTGCCCCTCGCGCCGCGCGGGCCTGCGCCTGCTCGCGCCTGCACTTGTCCGTGCCCCTCGCGCCACGCGGGCCTGCGCCTGCTCGCGCCTGCACTTGTCCGTGCCCCTCGCGCCGCGCCTGCCCGCGCCTGCCCGCGCCTGCCCGCGCCTGCCCGCGCCTGCCCGCGCTGCTCGCGCCTGCCCGCGCTGCTCGCGCCTGCTCGCGCCTGCTCGCGCCCCGCGCCTGGCCGCTTGTGCCTGCCTGCCGGCGCCGCCCGCGCCGCCCGATCTTGGTCCGGGGCGTGATCAATGGCGAGGTTAGTGAGGTAGATCCGCGCAACTTCCCGGATGTTGCCGTCTCCCGCGCGCCCGAGGCGCCAACTTCCGGGAAGTTGCTCGGATCTTGGCGCGCTCGGCGCTCGGCGCTCGGGGTGCCGGGCGCGGGGTGCGGCGCTCGGGGTGCCGGGCGCGGGGTGCGGCGCTCGGAGTGCGGGGTCCGGGGTCCGGGGTGCAGGGCGCGGGGTGCGGCGCCCGGGGTGCGGGGTGCGGCGCCCGGGGTGCAGGGTGCAGGGTGCGGAGGGGGTGTTCGAGGTCAGGCGGCGGCGGGCGTGGGCGTGGGGGATGCCGGGGTGGTCGTCGCGAGGCCGTCCTGCTCCGTGGTGAGCAACCGGCGCAGGGAGAGCGCGACCAGCGAGGCGACCAGGCAGCCGCCGACCACCGTCGCCACCCAGACCATGCCGTTGGCGGCGCCGATGAGCGGGCCGGCGGTCACTGGGCCGATCACACCGCTGATTCCGAAGATCATCGAGCTCATCGCGTTGTACCGGCCGCGCAGCTCGTCGGTGGCCAGCGCGTTGGTCAGTGCGGGCATCACCGGGGACAGCATCGTCTCGCCGAAGCCGAAGATCGCCGAGCAGAGCACCACGCACAGGGCGGCGAGCACGGCGTTCTCGGCACTGACCAGGCCGGCCGCGCCGAGGACCAGCCAGGCAGCGGCGAACACCGCTCCCACCACTGCCAACGCCCGGGTGCGGCTGCGCCCCTCGATCCGGCGAATGACCAGCAGTTGCGCCAGCACGATCATCACGGTGTTGGCCGCGAGTGCCCAGGCCACTACCCGGGGGTTCACCTCGGCCACCCGCACCGCGTACGCGGCGAAGCCCACCTCCACCTGCGCGTAGCCGCAGGTGGTGAGGATCAGCCCGAAGATCACCAGTCGCCGGAACGGGCGGTCGCGGAGCACAGTCAGGTAGCCGCCGGGCGACGGCTCGTCGACGCCTCGACGTTTGCCGAGTCGGTGGCCCACGCCGGGCAGGGTGAGCAGGATCAGCGCCGGCATCAGGTAGGTCACCGCGTCCAGCAGGTAGATCGCCTGGAAGGTGCCGGGTCGGGCGGTGTCGACGATCGCGCCGGAGGTCATGCCACCGATGCCGATGCCGAGGTTGAGCAGGGCGAAGTTCAACCCGAAGACGCGTTGCCGCTCATCGTCGTCGGTCAGCGACGCGAGGATGGTGTTCTGCCCGGACCAGATCGCCGAGCTGCCGATGGCGATGACCGTCATCACCAGCAGGGCCGAGCCGGTCGAGTGGACCAGCGCCAACGACCCGGTGCCGATCGCCTCGATCAGCAGGCAGGGCACCACCACCCGGCGGGCGCCGATCCGGTCGATCAGCGTCCCGCCCAGCGGCGAGAGGGCCAGGGTGACCACGCCGTACCAGCCGATGACGAGCCCGGCGCGGGTGTCGGTGAGCCCGCGTACGTCGGTCAGGTAGATGAAGAGGAACGGCAGGGTCAGACCCCGCCCGATCGCCGACAGCAGTGTGCCGAGGAGGATCCGGCGAGCTTCCGAACGGCGGGGCAGGGCACGACGCAGCATGCCGGCATTCTGTTCGGTGGGTCTGACGCCGCGCGAACCGTTTTGGCCACGCCTCGCGGTAATCGGGGCCGACGGGTGACCAATCCCATGATGATCCACTCGCCGTGGTCGCGGTCGGTCGGTGTCCTCCGGGTCTGCGATGCTGGCGCGATGACCGGCACCTGGCGACATCTGCCCGCTACCGCCCGCGCCATCGCGTTGACCGCAACGACGGCCGTCGCCGCCGCCCAGGCACGCGACGGTCAGGCGTACGACGAGGCGGTCGGCGGTCTCGCCGCGGACGAGCGTTCCGGCCTGGTGCTCGGCGCGGTGGTCCGGTTGCTGCTGGAGGAGAGCCATCCGGACGGGTTGACCGGCGACGACATCCGCCAGGTGTTGACCCGCTGCGTGCAGGAGTCGACGCGGTGGCGAACGGATGTCGACCCGCACGTGGTGCTCGTCCTGCTGGCCGGAGCGCTGGGCGTATACGACCCCGAGGGCGACGAGTCAGCGCCGGACGCGTCGGCCCTGGCTCGACACGCTCCGCTGCTGGTGGCCGACCTGTTGGCGGCGACCGGCGCGCCGTTGGACGGCTACCTGGCGGCCGCGTTCGCCGAGATCGAGCGCACCGAACGACAGGACTGACGAACGGGGGCGGCCACATCGATGTGTGGCCGCCCCCGCATCCGGGTGGGTCAGGAGGCGGAGGCCGCCACCTCGAAGGAGTACCAGTTGGGGTAGTCGCTGATCGTGCCGTCGCCGCGTACGGCGTAGACGGTCAGGTCCACGTACCCGATGGCGGTCGGCGTCCAGGTGATCGTGGCCCGGCCGTTCGCGTCGGCCGGCACCTCGGTCGGCTCGGCACCGTTGAAGCTGTACTGGTAGGCAGTGGTGTCCGTCCAGCCCGGCGGTGGGGAGAAGGTGAAGGTGCCCTCGATCCCCACTCCGCCGACAGCCGAACCGTCCGGCGAGGAGTAGACGTCGGACTTCACCCCGGGGCCGGGGTAGAAGGACGTGGACCAGTTGCCCTCCGGGGAGACGAACCCGTTGTCACTGCGGCTGCGCACCTTGAGGTGGTGTCCGTTCGGGTTCGTGGCGACGAAGCTGAAGAAGGCCGTGCCGTCCTCCTGGGCGTCCCACGTCTCCGGCGTTCCCCCGTCCAGGGTGATCTGGTAGTCGCGGACGCCTGTGATACCTGGGGCCGGGACGAACTTCAGCAGCACTTCCTGCCCCCACTCGGGCGTACCGTTCTCCACCCTCACCTCGGGCTCGACCCGCGGCACCAGAGTGCTGTACTCGACGGTCTCGGAGACGTTGCCCGCGAGGTCGATCGTGCGGACGCTCAACCGCTGCGACCCGGAGCCGATCAGATCGATCGTCACGGTCGCCGTACCGCCGGGGGTGTTCGCCCGCACCGATCCTGACTGGGCCAACGGGTGGGTGCACTCCAACTGGCCGTACTCGCCAGTGGCCGAGCAGCCGTGGCCGCCCAGGCTGCGCCACGAGTATTCGAAACCGGCAACGTCCTTGTCGCCGTTCCCGGAGAAGGTGAAGACCGGCGACACGCCGGTCGGCACCGCATCGCCCGTGCTGTCCTGCGGGTAGTTGGCCGAGGTGATGGTGGGCTCGCCGGGAGCGCTGCGGTCGTGGGTGAAGAAGCACTTCTTCGACCAGGGCGAGTAGTCCGCACCGTCGGTCACCCGGGCCTGCCAGACGTAGGTCTTGCCGTCGGCGAGTGTGCCCTCGGGCAGGTTGACCCGGTTGGCTCGGCCGGTGAGGCCGTGCTCACCGGTGAACACCTGGCGAGCGTCCGGGTTGGCCTTCGGCCAGATGGCGACCTCGGTCTTGACAGCGCGCTCGTCGTACTCGTCGGCGTCGCTGCCGACCGCCTCCAGGATGCCGGCGAACCCGCCGATGCGCGGATACGGCGTCAGTTGGGTGCAGGGCAGACCACCGTTGTACAGGTGGGCGTTGTCGATCTGCGGCACCGAGTTGAACTCGACGTTCAGGTCGACGCTGCGGTACGGGTGCAGCCGCCGGCTGTAGGACGCGTCGCTCTCGTACTGCTCCGGCACCCGGATTTCGAAGGTGATGTGACGCTGCCGGTGTGCCACCGCATCCTGCACCGCCGCGCCCACGTCGAACGTGATGGTGGCTCCGGGGCAGAACTGCACCGGAGTGAGGACCTCGCCGAGCTTGGCGAGCGGTTCGGGTGCCCGGTTCCAGGTCGGCGTCGTGGTGACCGGCTTCGTACGCCAGATCTCGACGGCACGCTTGCTGCAGTCGGCGACGGTGCGTTCCTCGACGAACACCTTGCCGCCGTAGATCTTCTTGCCTTCGTAGGCGGCGAGGTCGAAGGTGGCGTACACCCGCGAGGTGTGGCTCTTGCCCTTGTCGTCCTGCCAGGTCAGGCGGGAACGGTGACCCGCCGCGCCACGACCTCCAGGTATTCCGCTGGAATCCGCACCGTGCCGTCGCTGGCCCGGTTGTGTGTACGGGCCAGCTCCACCAGGTCGGAGTGCAGCTCAGGTCGGCGCTCCTCGGGCAGTGTCTCGAACGCCTTCAACGTCGGCCCGTAGTTGGCCCGGAAGAAGTCGGCGAACTCTTCAGGGGTGCCGAAGCGGAAGACGAACTCCCGGAGTACCGCCCGCAGTTCACCCACGGCCACGCCGAGCAGTTCGCGGACCCGACCCTCGTCGCCCCACTCGACCGGCGGGCGCAGCCCCGCCGGTGGCGGCACATGCCGCCCCACAGTGCGGAACAGGTCGCCGATGAAGCCCTGCGGCGTCCACGACGCCAGCGCCACGGTGCCGCCGGGCCGGCAGACCCGGACCAGCTCGGCCGCCGCCCGCTCCTGGTCCGGCGCGAACATCACCCCGACGACGGAGAGGACCGCGTCGAAGGACCCGTCGGCGTACGCCAGGCGCTCCGCGTCGCCGGTCACGAACGCGACCGGAAGCCGTTCCGCGGCGGCGCGGGCCTGGCCGCGTTCCAACAGTTCGGGTACGTAGTCGACGCCGGTCACGACGCAGCCGCAGCGGGCGGCGGCGATGGCGGCGTTGCCGGACCCGGTCGCCACGTCGAGCACGCGGGCGCCGGCCGACAGGTCGGCGGCGGTCACCAGAAGCTCGGAGATCGGGTGGATGAGCGCGGCGACCGCGCCGTAGTCACCGCTGGCCCACGTAACCTGCTGGCGTGCCTTCACGGCGGTGAGATCGGGTGCGATGGTCATCGGTGGTCCCCCTCGGACGGTGTGGTGTGCCACTGACGCTAGGGGCGGCAGGCCCTCGGGGGATCGGTAGAAACACCTATATTCGCAGCTGAAGGCCGGCCAACGGGGTGTCATACGTGCCGGTGGTCGTCCCGGACGCGATCACTCCTGGTTCCAGGTGTTGGTAGCCGGTGTCCCCTGGGCGCCCTGCTTGGACACCTGGCCGCTGGCAATCGTCCCGCCGGCCGCGTCGAGCGCCTCCACGACGAGGCCCGCGCTGGGGCGGGGCACCTGCATGCCCGTCCCGGAGCCAGTGACGGCGCTCCGCGCCACCTCCTGCCCGTCGCGCAGGACACGCACGGTGGTGGCGGCGGCCGGCGTCACCACGAGCAGGGTCTGCTGACCCTCGCCACCGCCGTCGTCATCGTCGATGGACACGGCCAGCACGCCGGCGGGATCGGTCGGGTCGGTCGTCGCGGTGAAGGAGGTGCCGGTGCTGAGCACGCCGTCGGACCGTGGCTGATCAGGGGCGATCGACACCTCGCCGACCCAGTCGCCGCCCACAGTGGGAGCGGCCAGGACCGTCACCTGGCCGTCCTCCACCGACGGCTCTCCAGCGGCCGGCGACGTGTCGGCCTGGCCGGTAGACAGGCCAGCAATGTGGCCGCCCCACACCACGCTCGGAAGGGCGGTCAGGCGGTAACCTCCCGACTGGGCCCACTGGTACATCAACTCCCGGGCACTTTGCTGCTGGACACTGCCTCTCACGCGGGACATCGCCGTCGCGAACTGAGCGTCGGTGATCGGCTTGGAGGCCAACGAACCCGGCCCGGGCATTATCTGACGGGTCACCGCGCCGCAGTCGACCCGCCACCACTCGGGCCGGTGGGTCTTCGCGGTACGGACCAGATAGGACCCGGTCGGCTCCGGGGCCCACCGGAAGGTGTTTCCGTCGGGCAGCGGTGAGCTGAGGAAGACACATCCGGCCGGGGCGAGGGCCACGTGTGCCGCCTCCGCGTCGTCCACGGCCAGGCTCTCGTAGGGTTCCAGAGCGTCGCTGACCGACCTGGTGGCGGCGGTGCTGGCCAGTTCCTGGGCGCTGGCACCCTTGTCGGCGACCAGCCACACCGCGGCGCTGGGCCAGCCGGTGACCGGATCGGGCTGGTTGCGGACGAAGGCGGCGAGCGCGACCCGGTGGTCGTCCACGTCGTCGGCGAAGAGGATCCTGACCCCGCTCACCGGCACCGTCAGGCGGGAGAACTCTCCCCGGCGTTGGGCGGCCAACAACTCTTCGGAGAGCTGAGCCACGAAGCTGCTGTCCCCGGCGACGGCACCGCGCGGCGGCGACTGGAGGAGTCGGTCCGACCACATCAGCACTGGTGCGTTGGACTCGGTCGGGTCGGCCGGTAGCGGCTGGGTGGTCCGGCCCGGGCTGACGATGGCGAAAGCGGTGCTTCCCACGGAGACCACGAGGGCCAGAACCAGCCCGCCGAGGCGTCGCTGCCGGCTCCGTCGGTATCGCGCCCTCGCTCGGCCGTACGGGTCCGGCTGCGGGGTCAGTGTCCTGCTCAGCTCGGCCAGGGCCTGGCTCAGCTCATCGTCGACAGTCATGGCGTTACCCCCGTCATCTTCGTCGTCCCGGTCGGTGCTGGATCAGCTGACGCTGATGTCGGAGTCGGGCACTGTGCCGACGGCGGTGCGTCCGGTGCCAGCGCCAGGCGCAGGCGAGCCAGGCCCCGTGATGCGCGACTCTTTACCGACCCGACGGAGCAGCCGAGAGCGGCAGCAACCTCCGCCTCCGGCAGATCGACCACGTACCGAAGCACGATCACCGCACGGGTACGAGGTGTCAGCGTCCGCATCGCCTCGTAGAGAGCGCGGCGTTCGGTAACCGTCTCGGTCATGTCCCGGGTGGGCCGCTCGGGGAAGAACGCCGTCACCACCTCGTGCATCCGGTGACGGCGCCAGACGCTGATGTGCTGATTGATCATGACGCGCCGCAGGTAGGCCATCGGGTCGTTGACCCGCCGCCACCGACGCATCACCTTCACCAGCGCGGCCTGCACCAGATCCTCAGCATCCTGGGTCGAGCCGGTGAGGTGGTACGCCACGCGCAGGAGATCCATGTAGCGCGTCTCGACGAACTCTCGAAAATGCTCGTCGTCAGCTGCCATAAGCCCCCGCCTCGATTGGTTACCTCTCACGACTCCGTCGAGGGTCGAAAGGTTGAAGGCCGGCGGCAGGCGGCGAAACTGGCCGAGGGTCATCGAGGGTCGCCAGGGATGCGGTCGCAGTTGGGGACCTGGAGCCGCTGCGGACCGTAGATATGCCGGAGGGCACATCCATGAATCGGATGTGCCCTCTTGCCTCTGGTCGGGGTGGCCGGATTCGAACCGACGACCTCTTCGTCCCGAATTACGTCCGGTCACTCGATGGACCTCGGGTTCCCGCAACACGTGCAGGTCGTGCCGTTGGTGTGCGTTGGTCTAGACGCGACGCTGACGCCGCGTTTTCCTAGATCATCTCCCAAGATTCTCCCCGTAGTGGTCGGTCTTGCCGGCGAGACGAGGCTCTGCGCCCCCGCCTGCCGAGGCCGTAAGCCAGCAGGTTTTAGCCCATGAGTCAAGGCACGTGGCGCGATCTACTGTGTCTGCTGGCCGACACGCCGAAAACGCCTTGCCCGTCTCGCGGGCTGCACTTAGCCGGTCAGTTACGAGATGATGTCGGAATGCCCTCGAACCTTCCCGAGCCGGTCGGCGAACAGAAGAACGTCGTCTACCTCAGGGACAGCGGCCACGTAGTGGTGCTGGGCACGGCCGGCAGTGGGAAGACGACCATGGCGGTCACTAGGGCTATCTGGCTGGCGGACCATGCTCCTGAGATTGCAGGTCCAACGCTGCTAGTGACCTTCAACAAGGCACTCGTTACATACCTGCGGAAGACCGTGCAGGCGCGGAGCCCGAACTTGGTGGTAGAGAATTACCACTCTTTCGCGAAGGGCTACCTGGCTTACCGCAACCTCATGGGTCGCAGAGACATCGTCGACAGCGAACGACCTGCGATGATGGAGCGGGCGATTGCCGAGGTGCAGCGGCGGTATCCGGGCGTCGGGGTACTTCGGCGACCTCTACGGTTCTTTGAAGACGAGTTTCTCTGGCTTGCCGGCCACGGAGTGACCGACGAGCAGACCTACATCAAGGCAGATCGGATAGGACGCGGGCGTGCCCTAGGGCCGGCTGACCGTCCATACGTTTATGCCGTGCGAGAAGAGTACCGACGTCTGCGTCGCGAGGCAGGGAAGCGATACGACTGGGATGACCTGGCCCTTGCCGCCCGAAAAGCGTTCGAGGTAGACAACACCCCTCGCCGATACCGACACGTAGTGGTCGACGAGGGTCAGGATTTCACCCCGGAGATGATTCGTAGCCTGGCGGCGGCGGTTGGGCCGACCGGAACCTTGACGTTTTTTGGCGATTACGCGCAACAGGTGTATGGACGTCGGTTGTCCTGGAAGAGCCTCGGCTTGAACGTCCGGGGCGGCGGCGCCGTTCATTTTGAGCAGAATTATCGCAATACTCCCCAAATCGCCAGGCTTGCAGTAGCTCTCTCGAATATGCCGTTCTTTCGCGACGAGGTCGATCTGGTCGAGCCGAGGATTGTGAAGGCTGATGGCCCCCTTCCGGTTCTCCTGGAATATCCCGACCGACAAACGCAGTTCAGGGAGGCGGTCGAGCTCGCGCGGCGGCTCGGACGATCCATGACAGTGGCAGTGTTATTCCGTAAGCGTAAGCATGACGCGGAAGTCTCTGCTCAACTTCCACTCGCTACACGGCTCCATCGTCAACTATCGACCTGGCCGCTAGGGCCCAACGTCTTCTACGGTACGTATCACGCGGCGAAGGGTCTTGAATTCGACGCCGTCATCATTCCGTTTTGCGATCACGACTTGTTGCCGGACCCAGTTGAGGTAGCTGCGCACGGACCGGATGAAGCTATGTCTCGTGAGGCTCGCATGCTGTACGTTGCCGTGACTAGAGCCAAGGTTCGCTTGCACATCATGTACTCGGGCAAGCTGACACCGCTGTTGCCCTCCGATCCAGCCCTCTTTCAGAGGACAGCTCCGAGATGAGCGTCGCGAAGCTAGCCCGCCAACAGGGAGCCACGCGTCTATGCCACTTTACGCCAGCCCGTAATTTTGCACAGATGCTTACAAGCGGTCATATCGAGGGAACTGCCGAGTTGACCGCCCAGGGTGCCGCCTTCAAGCAGAATGATGAGAGAAGACACGATGGCGGGCTTTCTGAAGTGTGCTGCTCCCTTGAGTATCCGAATACCTGGTACTTGGACAAGGCCAGGGTGAGAGACCCGCATTTTCTTGATTGGCTGATCCTAACGATCGATCTAGCGGTGCTGGACCTCCCAGGAGTTGGATTTTTTCCGTACAACGCCTCTCGAGGCCACGGGAGCGCGAGAAAAACCGGTGTAGACGGCTTTATGGGGATGTTTGCGCAGACTGTGCACGGTCAGCAGACGCGGAGCCGGCTCAGAGCGCATCCAGCCTGGTGGCCCACTGACGACCAGGCAGAGATTCAGGTTCCGGGTCCCATCTCGATCTCTCTTGTCCAAGCGGTGATCTACAGGACAGACCAGCAACGGCTTACGGAAGTGGCGCGACATGCCATGTTGCGCCCGCTTCACCCTCTTCCGCCGGCTATCGTTGCACCGACGCTGTTCGATAAGCACGCGCTCAGTGCGTCCGTCCGGCGAGGTGAGCGCCCAGCCGAAAGACCGATCCCATGAGTGTCGGTGGTATCTGGCAGAGTGAACGTGTGGAGCACCGTCAGGAGTCGCGACTGGAGGGACTCCTGCTGGCCGTGGCCGTGGGGGACGCTCTGGGCTGGCCCTTTGAGCGTCGTGCCCGCCGGTTTGATGACAGCGAGGCCGCTCCGACGGGTCCCTTCATTCGGTGGGAGCGCGACGCTGGCAACAGGTTTCGATCGCTGCCCGAGGTGATCGAAGCAGGCGAGTACAGCGATGACACTCAGATGGTCATCTCTGTCGCGCGAGCGCGTGTAGCGGCTGGGCGTGACTGGCTGTCGTACCTTCGTGCCGTTGAGTTGCCGTTCCTCCTTGCCTACGAACGGGGAGCTGGCGCAGCGGTCAAGCGAGCCTGTAGGGCCTGGGCCGCAGGCACGCCGCCTTGGGAGACCGGCGCAAGCCTCGACTCTTATTTCAAGGCAGGGGCGAACGGAGCGGCGATGCGAGTTGTGCCGCACGTGCTTTGGCATCGGCACACGCGAAACTTCGATGACCTCGCTGGCGATGTGGCAGAAGATGCCATCTCGACACACGGCCACCCCCGAGCGATTATTGGCGCGCTATTGCACGCGTTCGCGCACTGGATAAGCGTCGCGCAGCCTGCCCCTATCCCGTACGGGTGGCTTCTCAGTGAATTGATTAGCCGGAAGAATGAATGGTCGCGGATCCCCAGCGCACTTGCACAGAATTCGGAATGGACAGAAGCGGCAGAGAAATCCACAGGCGGATACGCGGCCCTTTGGCGCAGCACAGTCGATGAAGCAGTGCAGATGCTTACAACTGCTGATGCTGCGACTGATCCAACTTCACTGGAAGCTCCAGCGGACGTTATGGCAGAGCTGGGGGTGTCGCGGGGGCGTGAAACAGGATCCGGAACTATCTCCGCTGTGGGAGCAGCCTATCTAGCAACATACAATGCGGCGGCCCCAGACACCGGCTTACAAACAGCAGCTCGACTAAAGGGTGCTGATACCGACACACTTGCGTCGATGACCGCTAGCCTACTTACTGCGGCAGTTGGCGCAGAGTGGATCTCGCCATACCGCCGCCAGGTCCAGGATGCGGAAATGCTGTACCGTCTTTCAGCGGACCTCCTTGAAGGCTCGCAGTCGCTGCCGATGCCGATACCTCCCCGGCGGGTATTAGTGCGAATGCAGGAACGCATACTGCGCGCAGAGAGGGGTCAAGTAGTCGAGATGCCCGGTGGTCGCGCAGGAAGAGTGTTAGAAGTACTCCAAATTGAAACCAAAAAAGGCGTGGCCCGGCGGTTAAAGGTAAGAGCTAACGACGGTCAGACGATGTTCTTTCTGTCTTGGCCGAAGGAACAGCCGATCGCTGAAGCGCGCCAGGACATATCCGTCGTGCGCGTCAGGCGTCGCAGTGCGGCGGTCATTCATGGGGTCGACATATTCGTGCGGGACCTTAGCCGTGCTCGGCAAGTGCTTGAGGAGCTATTGAATCTCCAGCCTGATGGGTCCACGCCCCGCTGGGTTCGCTATGGCAACACTGTCCTTAGAGGTGACCCCAACGTTGGAGACAAGGCCCCAACATTCAACTTGCGGGTTCAAGTATCGGCAAGCTCTGACCTCGCATCAGCAGCTGAACGAATCGGGGTTGAAGTGGAGCGGGACTTCGACCCGCAGGGATCAATTCGCCTCCGAATCGAGCCTGGTTTTGTGATAATCGTCAGAGACGTGCCGTAGCTACTGCGCCAGGGATCGAACGGTGGATCAATGAATCCCGCCTCAGTTGCAGGGCGGTGCTTGTCTGGAAGAACATCACCCGCGCCCCCGCCTCCGGAGGGGGGGGTGCCCCTCCAGCTTGCATACCGGCCCTGACCTGGGCCAGCACGCGCCATAGCGCGACGGCGCGGGCAACTTTGGCACGGATATGGCACAGCGGCTCACTCTGGCGGCTCTGCCGACCTGCTCGGTTGCTCGCGCCACTGCCCGCCGTCGGCGAAGATGAGCCGCTGAACCATGCGCCGCGCCTCGGCCTCACTGCCGAAGTTCCAGCGCCGCGCCTCGCCAGTCTCAGAGCTTCCCGACCTAGCCACGACGTGCCATCGAACCTCGCGAGCAAGCCAGATGTCACGACGCGTCAGCCGGCCCCATGATCCGTTCCACCACCGCCCTACCTGCTCCCTCACAACGGCAGATCGTACAGGCGTTCGAAGGCCCCACGAACCTTGATCGGCTTAGTAACCTCGGTGCCATGATCGCGCGACCCCGCCTCCCGCGCTCGTGGCCGGTACGACTCGCGATCATCTTCGCCCTTGTCGCCACGGGATGCGTGGCGGTGCCGGCGGGATGGGCAGTCGTGAAAACAGCACAGGCCGGCAAGGGTGAAGCCGACCCCATAGCCGCCGCAAACGCGTACCTACTGGCGGCTTTCGCCGAGTACGGAGACGGCTTCGGTATAGAGCGCTGCCTGTGCGATAGCCGCCGTGACGACCTGCTTGAAGAAACAAGACGGATGCGTGAACAGCTCGTGGCGACCGGCAGGAGTATCAAAGTAGAGTCGGCCGACTGGAAACAAGTCGACGGAGACGGCACCGTCTCGGCGAAGATAAATCTTCGCTTCTCCGAAGTTGATACGAGTGGTCGGCCCATATTCGTTGTCGGCAAGGGTCACGAATGGCGCTTTAAGACAAAGCAGGAGCGAGGCATCGATGGTGGCTGGAAAGTCTGCCGCATCGACGCCCCGCCGCTTTGTGGTACGCACATCCGCTGTTAATTGCGAGCGTACGGTTTGCCCATCGCAAGCAGTATCTTCCCTGCGGCACTATCAGGATCGGTGATCCCGGTGTCAATGCGCAAATCCGCCTCTACGCTTTCGGTGCTATCCCACACGCTCAATCGGGCGGGTACGTCCCCTGTGTTCCGTCCGCGCATCCGTTGTTCGGCTATGTCTCGGGCGCACCAGAGATGCACAACTAGCCAAGCGATGGAAAGACCCGCATTCTTCACAGCTTCGATAGCCGCGCTTTGTCCGAGGTGTAGCACCGGCACCCCGGAAGCCGAGTGCCTCGACAGGCCGGTGCGATCGACCGCGTAAACCGCACCATACCTACGGTTCTCCCAAACGATTTCGCCTCTACCGGCTAGGTCTGCCAGTTCCGATTCGCTGATCATTCGATAGCCCTCGGTGCGCCCACCGCCGACCTTCAGCCGCCTAAAGAGTGAGCAGCGCGTGTCGGCCCGGCGAAGAGCGTGCGTCACCGTGTCTTTGCCTGCGGCGGGCGGTCCGTAGAGGATGATGCCGGCCCTCACTGCTCGGCCTCTCCGCCCATAACCTCACGAAGAAGCGTCTTCGCCTGGGCCTTAAGCGGTGCACCAGAAATGCAATTGTTGATGAGCATGTGCGGGACTGATGGCCTGAAATCCAGATTGATCCGGCCAAGATAGCCATTCCAGTCGGCGAGCTTTGCTGCATCACGGGCAGCCCCCCGACGCCGGATATAGGTCTGCATGCTTCCTTCGTCGCAGTAGACCCAGACGAACGTGACGGCCGCGTTCTTGTCGACAAAGGATGACCGGGTGCGATCTAGCCAAGCTGGGTCGCCGAATTCGGCGATGAAAGGCGCGGTAATGATGGCGCTGTTGCCGCAAGCGACGTTTTCGGCTGCGGCTTCCATCAGGGCCTCGTATTCTCGCGGCCTCAACAGCTTTAGGTACTGCTCGGATTCCCGGTCATGCGGGGAGAGTCCAATAAGTTCTAGCGCAGCCTCTAGGACCGGTCGAGTCAACGTGTCCTTATCCAGCATCGCCCAGCCGGTTTCGCGAGCGAGTATCCGGCCCAGCTCGGTTTTGCCGCTGCCTGCGTAGCCTCCGACGATCAGAACGCGCGGAGATTGAAGGCGGATCTCGTTTTTCTTTGACTGTTCTGGAGCGTGTACCACGCGCTTAGAGCGAGATTTGCTAACCACTAGCCCTTCTTCGGCCAGTACCCGCATGGCTTCGGTAATGGTGAAGACGCTTACGCCCCACTGGGCGGCAAGCTCACGCGTCGAATCAAGCACCTGACCATCACGAAGCGCACCCGACTCAATGTCGTTGCGGATGGTTCGGGCCACCTGTTGATGCAGCGCCTCAGAGCGATCAGGGGTGGGCATGGCAGTCCTCTCGCGGGCAGGCAGGAGCACGGGAAGCCTACCAGCGGCCTATCAGATGGTAGGCCGCCTGCCCGCTGTTGTGGCAGCTCAGACGCGAGTTCAGCCCTAACAGTTGACCTGGATGCATATCAGTTGTTAGGTTGCCTACGTCACACCCCAGCTGGCGACTTCACAGCCGGCGGAGGCGGCTACGGCTGCACCGCTCGTGAATCTGTGGACCGCCGTGGCGCATGGCTCCACTTGAGAACTTCACAGAGGTCCGGGACGCAGGGAGATTCGTCTTCCTCATTGGTCCCGATGCATGCGACCTAGGGGTAGCTGCGGGTGTCAGCCGTGACGTGTCCGGCTGCAAGACGTGTCCGCTCGCTTGCTCAACCGAGGGTCGCCGGGCGTGCCTGCGTGGCACGCCGTGTTCGTCCGGGGAGCGCGGCCGGCTGCGGCGCGCTCCCCGGCTTTCCGTCCTTCATTCGAGCTGGAAGAGGTGAGCCGTCATGTCCGTGAGCATCGCCGCCGCCGTGCGGATTACGACCAAGAGCAACGCCGTGTGGCGCGACTGCCGCGCGTGCGGCTCTCTCGCCCCGCTGGCCCCTGACCAGGACTGCTGCCGCTCGTGCGGACAGTCCGCCACCGCCCGCCACCGCCCGGTGGCCGGCAAGCGCCGTTCCGGAAGGAACTCCAAGTGAGCTACGACCTTCACACGGACCCGCAGGGTCCGAGCCTCGATGACCTGGCAGCGATTGAGCGGGAGATGCCGCTGATCGACGCCGAGGTGCTGTTGCTGGACGCTGAGATCACGATCCTGTGCGCCGACCCGGCCCCGTCTGACCTCGACTGGCAGCGGGTACGCCGGGCGCGGCGGCAGGTGATGCGGGAAGCGCGGTCACTGCTGGCGGCTCGCGCGTCGACTGGCCGTGGTGCGCGGGTGGCCTGATGCCCCGCATCCGCGCCGCCTTTCACGATCCAGACGGCGTGCGGTACGGCATCCCCACCTACTGGTGGAAGGGTGCCCCGCCCGGCTACGCCACCCGCCGCCAACTGACCGCCGCCGGCCTGCGCCCCGGTGGTCAACCCGTCGCCGCACAGGTGCTCTGGCAAGGGGTCGGCGGCACCCGCCCCGCCTACCTCTACCGGGTCGACCTGGCCGCGCCGAAGCGCACCGCGACCCCCGCCCAGATGCGCGCCGTCCGCGCCGCCCTGCTTGGCCGCCGGACCTGCCCGACCTGCGGCACGGTCCGCCCCTACTACATCCCGCGCTCACTCGGTGAGTGCCTGACCTGCGCCGATCCCATGGAGGCAGCCGCATGACCCGCACCTACACCCATCCCAGCGTCCTGGCCGGCATCGCTGCCGGGGCGGGCTGGGCTGATCCGGAGATGGACCCGACCCGCATCGACTGGGCCGCCCGCCGGGCCGCCGCTGCGATCCCGTTCCCGCTTGTGGACGGCCGACCGGTCAACCCGTACGCGCCGACCGGCATCCGGTACGGGCGCAACGAGCTGGGCCACTGGGGCGAGGCCGTGGCCGCCGACGCGGTGGTCATGGTCACCTACAGCGGCCGACGCCGAATCCTGATGGTGGAGCGCGACGACGACCACGGTTGGGCGCTGCCCGGTGGTCACGTCGACCCCGGCGAGGACCCCACCGCCGCCGCGCTCCGGGAGCTGGCCGAGGAAACCGGCCTGGTCGCCGACCCCATCGACCCGTGGGTGAAGACGCTGCCGGCGCGCTACGTGCCCGACCCGCGCGCCTCGGATGAGGCGTGGATGGTCACCGTCCCCGTCCTGATCGACCTCGGCCCGGTGCCGTCCCTGCCGAAGGTTGTCGGCGCGGACGACGCCCGACAGGCCGCCTGGCTGCACGCCGAGTCCTACCAACACCTCGTCGAGTACCTGCGCCACTACCTCGACGGCGACGTGTTCCCCGCCCACCGCGACCTGCTCGCCGACATCCTCGACCACTGACCGGGAGGTCACCCCCGATGTTTCGTCGTACGCCGGAAGACCCGGCGATCCTGGCCGCCCGCGCGGCCGCCCAACGCGAATCCACCACCGCCGAGGTGGAGCGCGCCCGCCTGGTAGCGCAGCTCGACCGGGAGCAGCAAGAGGCCGCCGCCACGCACGCCCGCCGGCAGGCCGCCGCCGATGAGCAGGAGCGCCGCCGACGCGACGCCGCCCGCCGCGTGGAGCGCGCCGAGGCTCGGGAGCGGCGCCGCAAGGCGCGGGCCGAGTTCGCCGCGAAGCTGCGCCCGGTGCTGCCGCTGCTGCTGATCAACGGCGGCGCGGCCTACGCGCAGGCCGCCTACGCCTACTCGGAGATCGCCCCGGCCGCGTGGAACGGCCCGTCTCGGGTGGCGTTCGCGGTGGCGTTCTCCGCCGCGTTGGAGTCGATCGCCGTCTACGTCCAGTGGCACGCCCACGACGCGTTGATGCTCAAGGCCCACGCCACCGCCGCATCCTTGCGCCGGGCCGCGTGGGGCATCGCCGCCGTGGTCGCGGCCATCAACTACGCGCACTTCGCCAATGGCATCGCGCCCACGGCGGCGGCTATCGCGTTCGCGCTACTGTCGCTGCTCTCCCCGTGGCTGTGGGGACTGCACACCCGCCGCGCCCAGCACGTCCAGTTGCTGGCCGAGGACGCGAGCCTGATCGACGACGCCGGGGTGGAGTTCTCCCCGAAGCGCCGCCGCATGTTCCCGATCCGCTCCCTGATGGCCGCTCGCTGGTCGATCGAGCACAACGAACGCGACCCCCGCAAGGCATGGGACGGCTACAACGCCGAACGGGCCGCCCGCGCCGCAGCCCGCCAGGCCGACAGGACCACCGGCGCGACGAAGGTCACCGCGCCGCCGCAGACGCCCAACGGTCCGGCTGACCCTGCCGAGCCGGTCACCCCGGCCCCGGCGCTCCCGGTCGCGCCGGTTCGTGAGCCGGTTCGCCCGACGCGGGTCACGGCCCGGTCCCTGACCGCCAGTGAGCGGGTCATCGCTGCACACAACGCCGACCCGACCGCGTCCCACGGCCAGATCGCACGGGCCGCGAACGTCAGCGTGAGCACCGTCAAGCGCCACCGCCCCCACCCCGAGATCGGGTCACCATTCCGCCCGGACGCTGCGGCAACGCCGGTCAACGGCACCCCCGTGAAGGTGGCCGCATGACCGCCGAGGATTTCCAGGCGTTCCGCCGGTCGGGTCAGACCGGCAAGACCCGTTCGGTGAGCCAGCCCGGCAGCGCGGAGCAGGCCCGACGCGCGGCCGACGCGAAGCGGCAAAAGCTGCCGCGCGGTTCATCGGACACGTTCGAGGTCCGCAAGCCCCGCAAGAAGTAGCGCCGCCCGGCGGCACGGCCACCGGCTCGCAACCTGAGCCGTGCCGCCGGCCCACCCCCTTGAGCCTCAGCGACCCTCGGGAGATACCCCTCATGATCGCAGACCCCACCGGCGTGCACGCGGCGACGTTCGCCGCCGTGTTCATCGCTCTCTACGTCGCTCATCAGGTGGGCGACCACTGGATCCAGACGCAGCACCAAGCCGACTGCAAGGGCCTGCCTGGCTGGCCCGGCCGCATCGCCTGCGCCGCCCACGTCGCCACCTACACGCTCACGGCCCTGCTCGCATTGGTGTTCCTGGTCGCGGGTACGGGGCTGCGGCTCGACCCGTGGGCCGTCGGCGTAGGACTGACCGTCTCGGCGGTGTCGCACTACATCGCGGATCGGCGCACCCCGCTCAAGCGCATCGCCGAGGCCCTCGGCTCGGCCCGCTTCTACGCCCTCGGCACCCCGCGCCCCGGCCACGACGACAACCCCTCACTCGGCACCGGCGCGTACGCCCTGGATCAGTCCTGGCACATCGGATTCCTGTTCGTCTCCGCCCTGCTCATCGCGGCCTGACCGCCCCCGTCACCACCGGCTCATCACCCGGTGGTGCGCGGGGGCCGCCAGAACCGATCTGGACGGCACAACGGAAGGAACCACCGTGGGTAAGAAGTACCTGTTCAGCGAGGACAGCAACGGCCGCTCCCGTGAGATCAAGGTCGACCCGAAGCACCTCGACCGGCAGATCCGCGACGAGCGGGCCGCCGGGCGCACCCCGACCGTCATGGACGAGGACGAGCGCATCCGCTTCGGCCGGCTCAGCCAGCAGTTCAAGGGCCGCCGCTGATGGCGCACCGCTGCTGCGGCGCAACCGACAAGTAGCCCCGCCCGGCGGCACAGCCCAAATGGCCTGGTAACCAGTGCTGTGCCGCCGGTCCAACCCCTTCACCCGCATGGGATCTCGGGAGGACCACCAGTATGGCTGACCGTCAACTCCGCGAGCACCACGATCGGATCGTGGCTCGCAACCGTGAGGCCCGCGAAGCGCAGATGCGCGAGGCGCAGCGCCAAGCCGACGAGCGCAACCGCGCCCGCGCCGCCCGGCAGGCCGAGCAGGGCCGCAAGCGGTGAGCGCCGACCGATTCGCCGCCGCGTACGAGCGGTGGCGCGACACCGACGCCGCCGCGACCGCCACCGGCAGCAAAGCCGCCCGCGCTGAGGCCGAGCGGCAGCGCCAGGCCCTGCACGACAGCCGCGAAGCACAGCAGGCGCGGCGGCAACTCAACGGCCGCGCCGCACCCCGCGACCGCCGCTAACCCTTCCCCACACCCGGCACCGCTGACCGCTTCCGCCGCCACCGGCTCATCACCCGGTGGCGTCCGGTGGCCGCCAGACCCGCTGACGGCACAACCGAAGGGAACCCCACCGTGGGCCGCACCAACCGCGCATCCGGCAACGACCGCGTTGCCATCCAGGTCGGCGAGGTCAAGGGCAGCAAAACCCCCAAGCCCGCTCCGACCAGCAAGGACACGCCCGCCCAGACGGAGAACATCCGCTCCGGTAACGCCAAGGTCGGCCGGCAGGTCGACGAGATCCGGGGCGACTTCACCATCCGCTGGTAACCCCTGCCCGGCGGCGCGGCCACCTGGCTACCAACCCGCGCCGCGCCGCCGGCCCCCCGATCGATCTCCCGACCGTTGGAGGAACCCCCATCATGACCAGCGATCCCATCACCAACCCCACCGACCCGCCCCCGGACGACAAGGCCGCCCGGATCGTGGATCTGGCGCAGCGGCGCGCGGACCGGGCCGCCGCCGCGCAGGGCTTGTCCGCCGCCGACGCGACGGACGCCGAAACCGTCACCCCCGACCCGGTCGTGGTGGGCGGCCCGGTCGACCCGCCGGAGCGCCGCCCCGACCTGGCCGAGGTGCTGGACCGGCGGTCCGGGCCGGTGCTGCCGCTGTGGCTAACCGACTCCTACCAGCGTCGCGACATGCTGCGCCGCGCGGCGAGCGCGGCCGGGTATCACGTCGGCACGCACGTGGTGCTGTCGCCGGTCTACGCGGGAAAGGTCGCCTGGTACGCGCCCAAGGGCGCGGCGCGGCTGTTCTCGCGGGTGCTGGGCTGGACCAGCGCGGAAACGGGGAACTGGCACCTGCGCCAGGACGCGGCGAACCGCAACGACCCGAAGACATGGCTGGACCTCGACCGGCACCGGATGCGGCAGGCGTCGTGGCGGTGGTGGGTCACCGGCGCCGCAACCCTCACCACCGGTAGCGGCGGGATGCTGCTCGCCGCTGACGTGACGCCGTGGTCGGTGAAGCTGGCTGTCCTGGCCGCTGGCCTGGTCGGGTTGGCCCGCTACGGCCGACCGCTGGATAAGCCAATCCTGGTCCGCACCGTCGTGCGGCCGATCTACCGCAAGCTCACCGCGGAATTGACCCGCAAGGGCATCATGGCCACCGGTCTGGTCAAGCGGCCCGAAGACATCGTGTTCCCCGCCGGGGTCGGTGAGATCCGCCGTGACGGCCCCGGCTACCTGGCGATCGTGGATTTGCCCGATGGGGTGATCGCGGTCGACGTGGTGGAGGAACGGCCCAAGCTGGCCGGTGGGCTGCGCCTGCCCATGGATCAGGTGTGGCCGGAGGTCATGCCCCGCGAGCACCCCTCACGGCTCGCGCTGTGGGTGGCGGACCGTCCGGTGTCGGCCATGAAGCAGCCGCCGTGGCCGCTGCTACGCGGTGGGCAGACGGACTACTTCAAGCCGTTCGTCTACGGGTTCGACCCGCGCATGCGCCCGGTGGAGTACCGCATGGACGAGCGGAACAGCCTGTTCGCCGGGTTCCCCGGCTCTGGCAAGTCGCTGTCGGCGCGGGTGGTGCTCGCCGGCATGGCCCTCGACCCCCTTGCCCAGTTCGCCGTGTTCGACCTGGCCGGGCGCGGGGACTTCGACGCGTTCGAGCCGCTGTGCCCGCCGGACCTGTTCGGCTCGGGTGCGGACGAGGGAACCAAGGCCAACGCGTACCGGATGCTGATGTGGCTGCTCAAGGAGTGCGACGTGCGCGGCCCGCGTATCAAGCACTACGCCACGCAGGGCATGAACAGCGAGAACAAGCTGAACAGAGCCATTGCAGCGAAGGACGCGCGGCTGCGGCCGATCGTCGCCGCTGTCGACGAGGTGCAAGAGCTGATCACCGACCCGGAGATCGGCAAGTCGGCCACGGCCGCGATGACCAGCATCGTCAAGCGTGGCCGGGCGCTGGGTATTCACCTCGTGCTGATGACGCAGCGCATCGACAACCAGTCGCTGCCCAAGGGCGTCACGTCGAACATCGCCCTGCGGACGTGCCTGGCCGTCCCATCGCACGTCGAGACGGACCTAGCCCTGGGGACGGGCGCGTACCGGCAGGGTGCCCGGCCGACGCAGTTCGAGATCGGTGTCGACGCCGGTTGGGGCGTGCGGGTGGGCTACGGGCAGATGTCCGCCGTCCGCGCCGCGTACCTCGACCGGGCCGCCGTGGAGAAGGTCTGCGCCCGGGGCGTAGCCCTGCGCGGCGGCACCACCGGCCCGGCTGATCTGCCCGCCGCCCGGGACGTGCTCGACGACCTGCGGGCCGTCTGGGTGCCGGCCGAGCGCGGCCAGCACTGGGACACCCTGGCCGGCAGGCTGGCCGACCGGTTCCCCGAGGCATACTCCGCCGTCACCCCGGAGGCGCTGTCCGCGCTCGTGCGCGGCAAGGGCGTCGAGTCACGCAACGTGAAGTCCGGTGGCTCGACCCGCAAGGGCACGTACCTCGCGGACATCACCGCTGCCGCGCAACAGCGCGAGGGCGATGCCGGCTGACGCCGGTAGCGGGGGCGGGTAGCGGACCGATGAGGGGTAGCGGCGCCGCTACCCGGGCCGCTACCCGCCCCACCAGCACCGATCTTCACCGGTAGCGGTAGCGGCGCACCCCGCCTACCGCCGGTAACCCCCTGTTTGGAGCATCCAATGACGTTCACCGTGGCCGCTACCAGCACAAACACGTCCGGAATGTCCGCAGTCTGGTTCGCCGGATTTGCCCTGATCGTCGCTGTCGGTTACGCCGCAGCGTGCTACGTCAAGCCGTTCACTGCCTGTCACCGTTGCAAGGGCACCGGTGCTGCGCCGCCGCCAATGTGGCGGCGGCTGCTGCGGCGCACGAGCAGCCCTCGCGCTCTGCGCGGGCGGCATGACTGCCGCCGCTGCACCGGCACCGGACTGCGGCTGCGGATCGGTCGCCGCACGTTCAACCACTTCCGCCGGCTGCGCCGGCACGCGGGCCGATGAACCGCCGCGCCACCGGCCACACCGAGTGGTGCGGCATGGATCATCGCTGCAACCTCGGTGAGCACCGCTCGGAAGAGATCGTGGTCGACGTCGCCGGGCGCTCCCGCGCTGTGCTCGTGCGGGTGCGCACCGCCGCCGGGCGGGAGCACGCCGAGGTGCGCGTCCGGATCGCGCTCGCCCCGGGCGAGGTGGCGGCCCGGCGGCAGTTGGTCGGGCTGCTCGGTGACCTGCGCCAGGCCGTCGCTCGCGCCGCCATCGCCGGACGGCCCCGACCGAAGCGGGCTGCCTGATGCCCGGACCCCACGGTCTTGAGATCTGGCTCATCGGCACTCGTGCCGAGCTGGACACCGCCGCCGCCGTGTTGACCGACGCCGGGCACCTCGTCCAGCGCGGCACCCGCCACGCGCTGACCGGTGCCGACGCCGGCCGCTACCGGCTCTATCTGCGCCTCAGCGTCGCCACCGACCGGCAGCGACCCAACAGCACCCCGGACGCCTCCGGCGGCGCGCTGATCGACCTCACGGCCGCCCGCGCCGCCCGCCGTTCGGCCTGACCCATCCCCCCCGAGCCTTTGGGAGATGCCCCATGCCCGACCTTCTGGCCGCCGCGCTCGCGCATGCCGCGCGCGGCTGGCACGTCTTCCCCCTGCGTCCCGACGACCGACCCGACGACCCCGATGCGGCCAAGCGGCCCGCGTTTCCCAACCGCTGCACCGCCGAGCACTGCCCCCGCACCGACCCGCGCTGCCGCGCCGCCGGTCGCCACGTTGGCTGGGAGGAACGCGCCACCACCGACCCGCAGCGCATCCGCCGGGCGTGGTCGACCCGCCCCTACGGCATCGGCATTGCCTGCGGCCCCTCCGGGCTGGTCGTGGTCGACCTCGACGTACCCAAACACGCCGACGACACCCCGCCGCCGCAGTGGGCCGGGGCGTGTGACGGCCTCGACGTGTTCGCCACCCTCGCCGCCCGCCACGGCACCCCGCTCGACCCGTTCGACGGGGTCGGACCCGACGCGCCGCGTGGCGGTATCGACGCCACGTACACCGTGACCACGGCCAGCGGCGGCAGTCACCTGTACTACCGCCAGCCCACGGCCGGACCGTTGCTTCGCAACACGACCGGCGACCGAGGTGGGCTGGGGTGGAAGGTCGATACCCGAGCCCACGGTGGCTACGTCGTGGCCGCCGGCAGCACCGCCGCCGGCCACCCCTACGTCGTGGCGCTGGACTGCGACCCGGCACCACTGCCCGCGTGGGTAGCCGGGCTGCTCGCACCCGCCCCGCGACCTGCCCACCGGGCCGCTCCGGTGGCGCTGCCGCCTGATCGGCGCGGCGCGTACCTGGCAGCGGCGATCCGCCGGCAGGTCGCCCACCTCAGCGCTTCCGCCGAAGGGCAGCGCAATCACGCCCTGTTCGCATCAGCCGTGGCCCTCGGACAGCTCGTGGCCGGGGGTGCGCTCACCGACGCTGACGTTGCCGCCGCGCTGGAACCCGCTGCGTTGTCGCTCGGTCTGCCCGGTGGGGAAGTCGCCCGCACGATCGCGTCCGGGCTGCGGATCGGGGCGAACAACCCGCGCCACCTGACCAGCGTAGGGCGGGCAGCATGAGCGGGATCGGTGACAACCGAAGTTGTCACGGCGCGTCCCAGCTCCATGCGGCAACCAGTTTCGTCGCCGGCCACGCGACCGCGCTGGCTGCTGCGCAGACTCCCTCGGATGCTCTCGCGGTGCTGGCCACCTTGGAGGCCGCGTGCCGGGAGGCCCGGGAGTGGATTGCGGTCGACGCGGTGCTGATCGACGGGTGGTCGTATGCCGACGTGGGCCGGGCGATGGGCACTACCCGGCAGGCAGCCAGCAAGGCATACGCCGACGCCGTCAACGCCCGGATGCGGCGCACGGTGATGGGCAGGGACGACGCGGTGGTGATCGTGCCGTGCGGCGTGGCGAAGCTCGACCGGCCCGCGCCCGCCGGGCGCATGTACACCGGCAGCTACCACCGCGCATGCCGGCGGGCGGCGGACCGAATCGGCGGACGGCTGCTCATCCTGTCCGCCCGCTACGGGCTCGTCACCCCGGACACCGTGATCGAGCCGTACGAGCTGCGCATGGGCCAGCCCGGCGCGGTGAGCGTGCCGACCGTCCGCGCGCAAGCGCGCCGATTCGGCATCGACGTGGCCGACACTGTCACCGTGCTTGCCGGGCGCGACTACGCCGACCCCGTTACGGCCGTGTGGCCCCACGCCCGCCGGCCGCTCGACGGCACGCGCGGGATGCCCGAACAGATGGCCGTGCTGGCCGAGCTGGCGCGCACGCCGACAACTCCGGTTGTCGCCGAACGACCCACGGGAGGACTCGCCGCATGAGCACGCGGTTGCAGATCGGGTCCGGCCCCGAAACGATCCGCGTGCTCAAGGCCGCGCTGGTCGACGGGTTGCTACCCGATACCTATGTGTCCGCCGGGGCGCTGGTGCACATGGAGGCCGTGTCCGGTGGGCTGGCCACCGCCGCCGACGAGGATTCCCCGCTTCCGGTGTCCGCGAGCATGGTCAACCCCGCCGGGCTGGCCGGGCTGCTGGCCGAGCACGCTTACGTGTACCGGCTCAAGACCCGCAAGAGCGACACCGGAGATCCCGAGGTCTACGAAGACGAGGTGACCCCGCCCCGGGACATCCTGTCGTCCGTGCTGGCCGGGAAGACGTGGCCGGGGGTGCCGCCGCTGCGCGGGATCATCGGTGCCCCGGTGCTGCGCCGCGACGGCACCCTGTTGCAGCAGCCCGGCTACGATCCGGCGACCGGCCTCTACCTGGCGTCCAAGGTGGCGCTTCCCCCGGTGCCGGACGAACCGACCCCGGAGCAGGTCGACGAGGCGCGCACGTTCCTGCTCGGCCGGTTCCTGCGGGACTTCCCGTGGGCCAGCGCCGCTGACCGGGCCAACTACGTGGCGCTGCTGGCCACGCCGATCCTGCGGCACTTCACCCGCTCCCTGACGCCGTTCGCGCTGATCGACGCCACCATGCCATCCAGCGGTAAGACGATCCTCACCGCCGGGCCGGGAATGCTCTACGGGCAGCGGGTCATGACCTGGGCCTACTCCGATGAAGAGTTGCGCAAGTCCATCACGGCGGTGCTGGCTGAGCAGGTCGGCGTGGTCATCTGGGACAACCTGGCTGAGGGAACCGTCATCGACTCCGCCGTCCTTGCCCAGCTCGTCACCTCGGGTGTGTGGTCCGACCGGCAGCTAGGCGCGTCGCGCAACGTCGCCACCGTCAACGACCGGCTGTGGATGGCCACCGGCAACAACCTGCAAGTCGGCGGGGACATGGCGTCGCGAACCGTGCGGGTGCGCCTCGACCCGGACATGCCCCGCCCCGAGCTGCGCGACCAACGCGGGTTCGGCATCCCGCACCTTGACCAGTGGATCACCGACCCGGCAAACCAACTCACTGTCCTGTGGCACCTGTTGGTGCTGGTGCTCGACTGGACCCGGCAGGGAGCACCTCGGGTGTCCGGGTTGTCGATGCGGCAGTTCACCCCGTGGGCGCAAGCCCTCGGCGGTTTCCTGGCACATCACGGCATCGACGGGTTCCTGACCAACGCCGCCGATATCCGTGAGATCGATGAAGACGAAACGCGCTGGCGCGCGTTCCTCACCTGCTGGCACGACCGCCACGGCGGACGTGCGATGACCGCCGCCGAACTCCGCCAAGACGGCGAGCCCATGCACCTCGGCAGCGACGTCAACGACCCATGGGACGGGCAGTTCATCACCACCCACAACGGCCGCCTACCCAACCCCCTGCAACTCGGCCGACTGCTCACCGGGCAGGCAGGGCGGTGGCGCGGTGAACACGTCGTGCGTGCCGGCCGAAACGACCGAGGTGACCGGTCCGTGTTCTGGGTTGAGCATCACGAGGGGTGAAACCCGCTGAACCATCTCCGCATCTCCGCATCTCCGCACCGACCCCGCTCTATCAGGTAAAACACCCTGCGGAGATCAGAACCAAGAGGAACATCAATCTCCGCATCTCCGCAACCAACTGCGGAGATCCCACCTCTATGCGGAGATGACCCCTCACCACCCCGCACCATCTCCGCAAGCATTTGCCCAGCTCACAGCCATGTTTGCGGAGATGCGGAGATGCGGAGATGGTTCAGCCGCTCCCACGCAGGACAACCGGCCGCCCGCCGCCGACCCACCATCGCGACCCGCTGAGAGCCACACAGCCAGATCACGCGTGGTCTAACCCCAACCCATCGCGGATCTTGGCTGTACGCGGCTCTCAGTGGGCCGCGCTGCGCCGTTCTGAAGCGACGCCTTCCCAGCCCTCCACTTCCGACCGAAGTCGACCGGAAAGCCCTCACGATTCGTCTCAGCCGACCACTGCCCCCACGACTTGTCACTGAGGAGGCACGCGCGTGAAGCCGGACACCCCAAAGCTTCACCCAAAAAAGACAGGTTCTCCCGGAATGCTGTACCGCGCCGTCGAAGTCGCCAAGATTCTCCGCTGTTCGGAGTGGTGGGTGAAAGAGCAGGCCCGGAACGATCGGATTCCCTATAGCTGGATCGGAGGGAGCTACCGGTTCACTGACGAGCATGTCGCGGAGATTGTCCGACTGTTCGAACGCCGACCTGCTGCCGATCCGCTATCGGGACACCCCACGACTTCCGCCCCGCGCCGTAGTCGTTCAAGGAGCACCGATTCGACGGTCCAACTCAAGGCACGACCGCCCCGCCGCGCACGCTCCGGGGCCGAGCAACCCCCCATCGCCGCCTAGGCAATTCGTTCCGGTGCCGCCCGGCCCCTCTGGCGGGCGGCACTGTCCTATGGGAAGGAAACCGGTTTGGGATACGCCGAGAATCGTGGGAACTACTGGCGCGGCCGGTACAAAACAACGTCCGGCAGATACGGCACCGTCAGTGACGCGACCGGCGGAACCGTTCGCTTCCGCACCAAGCGTGAGGCCGAACGCGCCGCCAACGACGAGGAAGCCAAGGTGCGCGCCAGCCGCCTTCGTGACCCTGCGGCGGGCCGGATTACCTTCGGCCAGTACGTCAGCGGGTGGTACGCGGCTCAAGACCTGGCCGCATCGACGTTGCAGAACTACAGGCGACACATCGAAGAACATCTGCTACCTGCGTTTGAGCACGCGGCGATTGCCGACATAACAGCCACGGATGTGGCCGCTTGGGAAAAGAGGGAAAGGGCTCTCGGCTATGCCGAGTCGAGTATCAAGACATGGCGCGCCACCCTTCACCTCATCCTTGCCGACGCCGTCGAAGAGGGACTACGGGATTCCAACCCCGCCACCCGCCGCCGTGGACGAGGTAAGCGCGCAGGCCGTTCTAGGAACCGCGGCCCGGAGAAGGCCGTCACGGACCCGCTTGGCATCTTGCTGCTTGCCGAGCGCGCTGCGCTCTTGTCCGGTCGCGACGACGAATTCACGGCCGTTGTGCTCAAGGGGTACACGGGAATTCGGTGGGGCGAACTGGTCGGGTTGGAGACGCAGTACGTGCGTTCGACCACTCTGCGAGTGGAGTGGCAGCTATACGAACTCGACACCGGCGAACTGCACCGCTGCCCGCCCAAGGATGACTCCCACCGTACGGTCGATCTGCCGCCGTGGTTATTCGGGCTGGTGTCCGATCACATCGCGAGTACGCAACCTAAGCCGTGCTCGTGCCACGGACTCAAATATGTCTTTGGCGGCTATCGGGTCGCCAATGGGGCGGCACAACGACCAGGGCCGAAGCTGGTTGACGTAGCCCGTCGCGCGGGCGTATCGACCGGTACCGCCTCTGCGGCCATGAATCACTCAGAGGTCGTGCGGGAGGCGACGCGCGTCAAGGTGCTGGCTGCGGCCGAAGACCTCGGATACGTCCGTGGCGCTCGATCGTCGGGAGAGCTGGCGGCTCATTGGCGGCGCAACAGCTTCGCTACGTGGCTTTTCCACCCGTCGGCCACTGGCTGGTATCCGAAGAAGGCCCCGCAGGAGGCGCGACCGGTGCCGCTGCTGGCTGACCCATGGCCAGGTGTGCCCGCGCGTGGCCGGAACGGTGCCGCACGAGCTGATTCGTGTTGGCTGCCGATCGCGCCCGGTCTGACGCCGCACGGACTGCGGCACACGCACAAGACGGTCATGGTCGGCGCGGGCATTCCTTCGAAACTGATGGATGACCGGATGGGGCACGAGGATGGTTCGGTGCAGGCTCGCTATTCGCACGTCACGCAGGACATGCGGCAACGCCTCCTGGTCGCGCTCACTGACCTGTGGGAAGCGTCGCTTGCGGCCCGCCGAGAGATGTCGCCCGGCTCACCTGTGGGCGCGCTCGACCGGCTGTTGAAGGTGCCTACCTAGAGGCCCCTGGGAGACGCGTTCTTCAAGATTTTCTCCCAGAATTCTCCCACGGGCACTCTCGGGAGACAGTTCAGGGCCGGTCCCCTTTGCGGGAAACCGGCCCTGAGCTGGCCTTACCTCTGGTCGGGGTGGCCGGATTCGAACCGACGACCTCTTCGTCCCGAACGAAGCGCGCTACCAAGCTGCGCCACACCCCGAGGCGTGCCGACAAATAGTAGCCCACCCGCCCCGATGGTCAAACTCGGTACCCCCGCCGCCCCGACCCCGCTCGCGGTGGTCAAGATCCGCACAACGTCCGGGATGTTGCCGCCTCACGACGCGCCGAGGCAGCAACATCCCTGATGGTGCGCGAATCTTGAATCGGGCGGGGCGGGGCGGTGCAGCGGAGGCAGCGCAGCGGAGGCAGCGCAGCGGGACGGTCAGCGGGGGATGAGGGTCAGGATGCTGGCTTCCGGGGGGCATGCGAAGCGGATCGGGGCGGTCGGGTGGGTGCCGAGGCCTGCGGACACATGCAGCCAGGAGTCCGAGCCCGGCCACCGGTGCAGACCGCGCGCCATCGAGCGGGGCAGGCCGCAGTTGGTCACCAGCGCCCCGAAGCCCGGTACGCAGACCTGACCACCGTGGGTGTGCCCGGCCAGCAGCAGCCCGAAGCCGTCCGCCGCCATCTGGTCGAGCACCCGTGGCTCGGGTGAGTGCGTCAGCGCGATGGAGAGGTCCGCCGAGGATGACACCGCGCCGGCCACGGAGGGGTAGTCGTCCCGGTCGATGTGCGGGTCGTCGACGCCGACCAGGTCGAGCTGTCGACCGCCAGCCTTCAGCGTGGTCCGGGCGTTGTTGAGGTCCGCCCAGCCGGCACCGGTGAAGACCTGACGCAACTCCTCGTAGGGCAGCTCGACGCCCTCGGTGTACTCCCGGTCGGGCAGGAAGTAGGTGAAGGGGTTCTTCAGCACCGGGCCGGTGTAGTCGTTGGAGCCGAACACGAACGCGCCCGGGTAGTCCAGCAGTGGTTGCAGGGCCCGCAGCACCCCGGGCACCGCGCCAGGGTGTGCCATGTTGTCGCCGGTCACCACCACCAGGTCGGGATCGAGGGCGGCCAGCGATGCCACCCAGCGCTGCTTGCGGGCCTGGTCGGGCATCATGTGCAGGTCCGACAGGTGCAGCACGCGCAGCGGCTCCGCGTCGGCTGGGAGCACCGGCACGTCGTACCGCCGCAGGGTGAACATGTTGCGCTCGACGAGCGACGCGTACGCGAGGGTGGCCGCGCCGATCGTGGCGGTTCCGGCGGCGAGCCGGAATAGTGTGCGCTTTCGCATGGCGTTCAGGGTAGTTTGACCGTCCATGAGCACGCTGAAGGACCGCCTCACTGCCGACATGCGTACCGCGCTCAAGGCGCGCGACGAGCTGACCACCTCCACGCTGCGGATGGCCCTGGCTGCCGTCGGCACCGCCGAGGTCGCCGGCAAGGCCAAGCGCGAGCTCACCGATGACGAGGTGCTCGCGGTGCTGACCAAGGAAGCCAAGAAGCGTCGGGAGGCGGCGACCGCCTTCGCCGACGCCGGGCGCGCCGAGCAGGCGGCGAAGGAGAGCGCCGAGGGTGAGGTGTTGGACCGCTACCTGCCCAAGCAGCTCTCGGACGCCGAGCTGACCGAGCTGGTGTCGGGGGCGCTCGCCGCCGGCGGCTTCACCGGCAAGGCCCAGATGGGCCCGGCGATGAAGGCGGCCCAGGCCGCGGTGGCGGGCCAGGCCGAGGGTGGCCGGGTGGCTGCCGAGGTACGCCGACAGCTCGGTCTCTGACCCGGCGGGCTCAGCGGGGCGGCACGACGGATGTCGCAGCCGCCCACCGGCCCGGACAGACGAAACGGGCGGGCACCCGAGAAGGGTGCCCGCCCGTCGTGTCCTACTCGTCGGCTCAGCCGCCGGGGCGACCACCGGGTCGGCCCCCGGGCTGGCCGCCCGGAGTTCCGTTGGTGTTACCCGGCGTGCCGCCGCCGCTGCTGACCTCGATGGTGACCACGCCACCCTTGATCGTGCGCCCGTCCGGGCTGGTGCCGGCCGCGTCGCCCGCCTTGCAGGAGGACGGCACCTTCGCGCTGGAGACGACCGGCTCGAAGCCGGCGCCCTTGAGCCGGGACTTCGCCTGGTCCACCGAAACGCACTTCACGTCGGGGATGCTGCGCTGGTCACCCTCGGAGATCTTCTGGCCCGGCGCCTCGAACGAGATCTTCGGTTTGCCCTTCATGGCGTCCCGCAGCGTCTCCCAGACCGGCGGGTTGATGCCGTCCTGCTCCTTGTGCTTCATCTTCACGTTGGTCTGCGGCCAGTCCGGGTCGGCCATGATGCCAGCGACCGCGTACTGCTTGGTCATCGCGACCAGTGCGGCGGTCTTCTCCGAGTCGGTGGTGCCGGACTTGCCGGCCACCGGGTAACCGACGTCGCCACGGACGTTTCCGGCGGTCGCCCCCGTGCACCGGGAGGACGACGACTTGTCACCGACCGGGCACCGGGCCGCGTCCACCGCGGCGCGGGCCACCTCGGTGCTGAAACGCTTCTCGCAGCGCGGGTTGGCGATGTCCAGCTTGTTGCCCTCCGGGTCGCGGATCTCCTGCACCGGGATCGGTTCGCAGTACTTGCCGTCCGCCGCCAGGGTGGCGTAGGCGTTGGCCAGATCCAGCGGGGTGGTCTGCGAGACGCCGAGAGTGAAGGCACCCCACTGGTGCGCGCCCTTCTCCAGGTCCAGGTCTTCCTGGGACCGGAAGTTGATGCCCAGCCGCTTGGCGGCCTTGACCACGTTCTCGGCGCCGACCTGCTGTTGGAGCGGCACGAAGTAGGTGTTCACCGAGCGGCCGAACGCGCTCCACATGTTGTGGACGCCGGCCATGCTCTCTGTCGAGTTGGTGGGGCAGTAGAGGTTGGTCCCCGGGCAGGCGGCCGGGCCGGGCTGGATGATGTATTCCGACCGGAACTGCTTGGGCGCGTTGATGGTGTGGCCGAGCGGGATGCCCTTTTCCAGCGCCGCGACGATGGTGAACATCTTGAACGTCGACCCGGCCTGGTAGCCGGTGATGCCGTCACCGCCGGTGAGCAGCGGGTTCACCGTCGCCGGGTAGTTGCCCCGAATCTTCTTCTTGCTCTTCGCGGGATCGCTGGAGATCTTGTTCTTCGGGTTCTTCGGGTCGTCGAGCTTGAACTGCCTGTTGACCGCGAGCGCCCGCACCCGGCCGGTGCCCGGCTCGACCACGGCGACCATCGCCGCTTCCTTGCTGTTCACACTCTTGGCCTTACGGACCGCCTTGTCCGCGGCGCGCTGCGCCTGGATGTCGATCGAGGTCACGACGTTGTAGCCGCCGCTCTTCAGCCGGCGCTCCCGGTCGTACCTGGTCGAGCCGAACGTCTCCTGATCCATCCACCAGCGGTAGAAGTAGTCGCAGAAGAAGCCCCACTCGTTGACGTTGGCGGCGACGCAGCCGTTCGGGGTGCGCTTGTCCTTCACGACCAGCTTGGTCGCCTTGGCGGCGTCCGCCTCCTGCTGGGTGATGGCCTTGATGTCGACCATGTTCTGGATGACGTAGTTGCGCCGATCCAGCGCGAGCGGGTAGCCGAGTTCGGTGGTCGGGTCGTTCGTCGTCGGCGCCTTGACCATGCCGGCCAGCAACGCCGCTTCCTCGATCTTCAGCTTGCTCGGCGGCTTACCGAAGTAGACCTGGCTGGCGGCGTAGATGCCGTACGCGCCGTTGCCGAACGAGGCGAGGTTGAGGTAGCGGGTGAGGATCTCGTCCTTGGAGAACTCCTTGTCGACCTGGAGGGCCAGCCGCATCTCGCGGAGCTTGCGGGCGCTGGTGTCCTCGGTCGCCGCGACGACGTCCGCCGGGTGGGTGGCCGAGTAGGCGATGGCCAGCCGGACGTACTGCATGGTCAGCGTCGAGGCGCCCTGCCGGCCGGAGCCTTCGCTCTGGTTGTTGACGAACGCGCGGGCGACACCGTTGATGTCGACGCCGTTGTGCTTGTAGAAGTCATGGTCCTCGGCCGCGATGATGGCCTTCTGCATGGGCAGCGAGATGTCGGGGAGCTTCACGTCCCGTCGGTTCTCGTCGTACATCGTCGCGAGCGGTGTCTTGCCGTCCGATGCCAGCAGGTAGCTGATCTGTGGCGCGCGGGCCACCGTCAGCTCCGTGGGCAGGGCGCCGAATGTCTCGGCGCCGGCCTTCGCGGCCAGGCCGGACATCGCTACCGCGGGGAAGGCCGCCGCAGCGACCACCACGCCGGCCAGCAGGCCGCACACGAGTAGCGATGCGGCATTGGTCAGCACATTGTGGTCACGTTTCCGCATCCAGGTCACCTCGGCATGGTACGCGAGTAGGGAACGAGGGGCGCCTGGGCGTTGTTGGCCCATTTCCTGCGCGCGCTGCCCTCGTTGTGCTAAACGCACGACCCCCGGTGCTTGGTTGCGTGTGACCCGGCGTGAGTCTCCTCCGATTCGGTGAGGCGGCGCAGCGTTATCGCCGAGCTCGGCGGGGTAACCGGCGGTCGAAGGCCCGGGAAGCCGGGAGTGTCCGGAATGATGGATTTCGTCGACAACGTTGCGTAATCAGTCGACTACAGAGCATGATGGGGGCGGCGACAGCGCCACATGTCGTCCGTGCCGCCTTGGGGAAGGCGAGCGGGCGATCGGGGGGAATTGCCGGCTGGCGTGCATCGACGAGGTCGGTAGGTACTGCAAGGGGGGACGTGTACACATGGGCATGATCACTGACTGGCCGTCGCTGGCGGCGTGTCAGAACGGGGACCCGGACGCGTTGTTCGTACAGGGCGCCGAACAGAACGTGGCGAAGCGGATCTGCCGGAGCTGCCCAGTTCGGTACGAGTGCCTGGCCGACGCGTTGGACAACCGGATCGAGTTCGGTGTGTGGGGCGGCATGACCGAACGCGAACGGCGGGCGCTGCTGCGTCGACACCCGCAGGTGACGAGCTGGCGCAAGATGTTCGAAGCCGCGATGAAGAAGAACAGCAAGGACAAGGCTGGAAAGGACAAGATCCTCGTCAGTGCGACCAACTGACGACGGTCACGGCCGGCTGATCGCCGCGCCGATCGTCCGTAGCCCGTCGACGTCGTGCACGTCGGCGGGCTGCGCCGTCACCGACACCGCCGGCACCGCCGGGAACGCCTTGGTGAACCGCGCGGCTACCTGCTGCTCGCGTACCGCCTGGCGAGCCAACGCCGCGTGCGCCCGCAGCACGTCGGCGGTGGCCTCATGCCCACCCAGCTCGGTCAGCCGCTCGGCGGCGACCCGGCTCTGCTCGGCGTCCAGCTCCGGAACCGCCGGGCGGTGCACCCGGTTGAGCACCAGGCCGGCCAGCGGCATCCGCTCGTCCCGCAGCCGGCCCGCGAAGTAGGCGGCCTCCCGGACCGCGTCCGGCTCCGGCGTCGCGACCAGCAGAAAGGCCGTCTCCCGTGCCTGCAGGATGCGGTACGTCTGCTCGGCGCGCTGCCGGAAACCACCGAACATCGAATCGAGTGCCGCCACGAAGCCGGACAGATCGGTGAGCAGTTGCGCGCCGAGCACCTTCTGCACCACCTTCGAGAACATCCCGAACGAGGCCGTGACCAGGCTGAACATGCTCCGACCGCCGCTGCGCGCCGGGGCCAGCAGCAGTCGCAGCATCCGGCCGTCGAGGAAGCGGGAGAGCCGCGCCGGCGCATCCAGGAAATCCAGTGCCGAGCGGGACGGTGGAGTGTCCACCACGATCAGGTCCCACTCGCCCCGGGCGTGCAACTGGCCCAGCTTCTCCATCGCCATGTATTCCTGCGTGCCGGCGAAGGTCGAGCTCATCGCCTGGTAGAACGGGTTCGCGAAGATCTCCGCGGCCTTCGTCGGGTCGGTGTGTTGCAACACCACGTCGTCGAAGGTGCGCTTCATGTCCAGCATCATGGCGTGCAGCTCGCCGCCGCTGGCCTCGACGTCGATCCCCTTGACCTGGCGCGGCGTGTTGTCCAGCTCGGTCAGGCCCAGCGACTGGGCCAGCCGGCGGGCCGGGTCGATGGTGAGCACCACGGTGCGCCGGCCGTGGTGCTCGGCTGCCCGCAGCGCCAGCGCCGCGGCCGTGGTCGTCTTTCCCACTCCGCCGGCACCGCAGCACACGACGATCCGCACGCCCGGGTCGGCGAGGATCTGGTCGACGTCCAGCTGCGGCGCCGCGTCTTCGGAAGGCACCAATCGAGCGTATCGGGCCGGTGGGTCCGCGCGCCCGTGCTGCGCTCAGGTGTGAGTCATTCGGCGCGGAGGAGCGCCTCGGCCAGCGTCGCGAGCCCCGCCCGATCAACCCCGTCGGGCAGCAACGGCAGCTCGATCATCGGCAGCCCCAACTCCACCAGGTCGGCGCGGAGCGAATCCTCCAGTTCGCGCCGGATGAGCTGGTCACGCGCCTCATCGTGCAACCCGGCCACGATGTCCCGATCGGCAGGCAGCCCGGCGGCGACCAGCCCGCGCCTCAGCTCCGCGGCGGTGACCGCCGCTCCGGCGGGCAGCGGCGGTCGGACCCCGTTGACGAGCACCTTCCCCACACCGAAGCCGAGGGCGGTCAGGTCGGCGATCGCGTCGACCGTCTCCTGGATCGGCATCTCCTCCAGCAGCGTGACCACGTGCACAGCTGTCATCGGGGACCGCAGCAACGCCGCGACCCCCTCGCTCTGGGTCTTGATCGGGCCCACCTTGGCCAGTCGGGCGGTCTCTGCCGTCACGTTGAGGAACCGGCCGATCCGCCCGGTCGGCGGGGCGTCCAGAACCACCGCGTCGTACGCGCGCCGCTGCCCGGTGGTGCGGGTGGTGGCCTCCTTCACCTTGCCGGTGAGGAGGACGTCCCGCAGGCCGGGCGCGATGGTGGTGGCGAAGTCGATGGCGCCGAGCTTGCGCAGCGCCCGGCCTGCCGCGCCCAGTTTGTAGAACATGTCCAGGTACTCGAGCAGCGCCTCCTCGGCGTCCACAGCGAGCGCGCGCACCTCACCGCCACCCGGCGCGTCGGCGAGGTGCCGCTCCTCGTAGGGCAGCGACTCGATGCCGAACAGCTGGGCGATGCCCTGCCGCCCCTCGACCTCGACCAGCAGGGTGCGCCGGCCGCCGGCGGCGAGCGCGAGGGCCAGCGCCGCCGCCACGCTGGTCTTACCGGTGCCGCCCTTGCCGGTCACCACGTGGAGACGGGCGGGCCATCCGGTACCGGCCGGGTCGATCGGACGCTCAGCTGCACACACCCGTCGAGCCTATCCAGGCTGGGCGGTCAGGCGACCTCGCAGACCCACCAACCCGTCTTCTGCACCACAGTGAAGCGCAGCTCCTGGTCGGCCACCTTCTCGTCCGCGGTGGTCATCGTGAGCCGGGTGGAGACGGTGGCCCGTTCCCCGGTCTGGTTGTCCACCTTCGGGGTGGTCCACCGGAAGCGCGGGTTCTGGTAGGTGGAGGCGTACTTCTCCACCTCGGCAACCTTCGCGGCGATCTTGTCGTCGTCGCGGGAGGCGGCGCAGACGCGATCGGCCGCCTTTGCCGCGTCACGATCCTTGTAGACCGCGGTGAGGAACTCGTCGACGGCGACCGCCGGCTCCTTGGCGCCCTCGCCGGTCTCGGCATTGCGCAGGGTCAGGAAGGCCACAGCGCCACCCCCCACGCAGAGCACCATGATCACGACCAGGGCGATCGCCGCGATCAGCAGACCGCGCTTCTTCTTCGGCCCGGCCGTGCCCTGGTAGGGCGGATAGGCCGGCGGGGCCGGCGGAATGGACGAGGAGTTCGGGGCACCCGGCTGCGTCGGTGCGGCGGCCGAGGTGGGGCCGCCAGGCGCTTCCGGCTGCCCGGCACCGCTGGGCTGCCCGGGGAAGGTCGGCTGGCTGGGGCCGCCGGGCTGCCCGGGGAAGGCTGTTGAGGTGGGGGCGGCGGGAAGTGCCGGCTGGGCGGGGGAGGCGGGGAGAGCGAGCTGCCCGGGCTGCGGAGCGGGGGTCGGCTGGCTGGGGATCGTCGGCGCGGGCTGACCGGTGGGATCCGGGTGGGCCGGCGGGTGAGCGGGTGTGCCGGCCTGGTCGCCGCTGGGCGGGTGGGTCATGTCGTTCCCCCAGGGGTGCGGCGCCCGCCGCCACCCCTGGCGCCGAGCGTGATCGAGCGGGCGGCCGGGCGCAGCGCGACCGTCCGACCGGAAGGGTAGCGGTCGATGACCGGATCGGTGTCGCCCCTGCCTGCCGAGCGGCCCCAGCGATCCGGTGAGCGGTACCCGCGTCGGTTTCGGTGTCGTGCCCCCGACCTGCGGTGTGTCGCATATGTGACTGTTGGTGACCTCTTGTGCGCGTCCTGTTGGCGGGACCGCAGCCACAGACCTACCTTCGTCCCGGTGCGGGGGCCGGAACGGACGAACGGGTCCGGGCCGGAAGCATGGTCCGAGAGGTACGACCGGAGGCAGTGCATGCGCGACGCGGACAACATCCCTCGCACCCAGTTCCCGACGAACGACCGGCCCCGCCGGCTCGGGTCCGTGGTCGAGGCCGGCGGGCAGGTCACCAACCAGTCGATCAACGAACGGTCGTACCGCCGGATGCCGGAGCAGGCGGAGACGGCCCGGGTGCCGAGCCAGCCCGCCGAGCGGACCCGTGAGGACGACGAGCCGGGCTTCGTCATCCACCTGCCGATCCGGGTGCCGAATCTGGCGGCGGCGACCGTGCTGGCCGGCCGGGTCGCGGTGTCCCTGGGCTTCCTGCCCGAGTTGGACGCCGGTGAGACCACAGTCTCCAACGCCGACGATCAGAACAACCGGCACCGTGTCTTCTGCGACCTGCTGCTGCCCGACCGGTCCCGCTGCCCCCAGGGGTACGAGCACGAGGGGCGCTGCGGGGAGCTGCCGGCCGCGCCGGAGCAGCGTCCCGTACCTCGTCCGGCCAGCGGACCGTAGGCTGTCCCTCGAACAATTCCGCACCGAGAGGGAGCCCTTCAGCGATGCAGAAGTGGGAATACTCCACGGTCCCGCTGCTGGTCCACGCGACCAAGCAGATCCTCGACAACTGGGGCGAGGACGGGTGGGAGCTCGTCGCCGTGGTCCCCGGCCCGAATCCGGACCAGCTGGTCGCCTACCTGAAGCGGCCCAAGGCGTGAGCAACGGTCCGCACGCGAAGCTCGCCGAGCTGGGTCTCGACCTGCCCGAGGTCGTGCCGCCGGTGGCCACTTACGTCCCGGCCGTGCAGTCCGGCCAGCATGTGTACGTTTCCGGCCAGTTGCCGATGGCCGAGGGCAAGTTGCTGGCGACCGGCAAGGTCGGCGCCGGGATCTCCGCCGAGCAGGCGAAGGATCTGGCCCAGCGGTGCGCGCTCAACGCGCTGGCCGCTGTCGACTCGCTGGTCGGCCTGGAGAACGTGGTGAAGGTGGTCAAGGTGACCGGGTTCGTGGCCTCCGCGCCCGGCTTCACCGGTCAGCCCGCCGTGATCAACGGTGCCTCGGATCTCTTCGGCACCGTCTTCGGGGAGGCCGGCCGGCACGCGCGCAGTGCCGTGGGTGTGGCCGAGCTGCCGCTGGACGCCCCGGTGGAGATCGAGCTGATCGTCGAGGTCGCCTGACGCGTCCCCATCGCCCCGCGATCTTGCACTTCCGGCTCGGACGAAAGCCCTGAACCGGGATGAATCAGGGGTCGCATGTGCAAGATCGTGGGGTGTGGCGGGCGGGGTCGTACGATCGCAGCCATGAGCGGGCACGTGACGGGGGCGGTGGCGGCGCTTGCCGACGAGTTGCCCCGCTGGGTTTCACTGCTGCGTGCGCCGAACCCGGGGCCGATGACCCTCGACGGCACCAACACCTGGGTGCTGCGCGCCCCGGCGGCCGAGTCAGGCATCGTGGTCGACCCGGGGCCGGCGGACGAGGGGCACCTGACCCGAATCGCCGAGCACGGCCCGGTCGGGCTGATCCTGATCACCCATGGCCACCCCGACCACACCGAGGGCGCGGCCCGGCTGAGTGAGCTGCTCGGCGGCGTGCACGTGCTCGCCGCCAACCCGGCGCACACCATCGGCGGCGAGCCGCTGACCGAGCCGGGCGAGCACTTCGGCGGCTTCGGTCTGCACATCAGTCTGTTGCAGACGCCAGGGCACACCGCCGACTCGGTCTGTTTCCTCGTCGAGCACGGCGACGAGCGGGTGGTGCTCACCGGTGACACCATCCTCGGCCGGGGCACCACGGTGGTCGCCCATCCCGACGGGCACCTCGGTGACTACCTGAGCAGCCTGGAGCTGCTGTCCACGTACCGGGGGATCCCGGCGCTGCCTGGACACGGCCCCGCGCTGGCCGACTGCGCCGCCGCCGCCGACTTCTACCTCGCCCACCGCCGGGCCCGGCTCGACCAGGTCCGGGCGGCGGTCGCCGCCGGCGCACACACCCCCGCCGACGTGGTCGCGACGGTCTACGCGGACGTGGACCGCTCACTCTGGTGGGCGGCCGAATGGTCGGTTCGGGCCCAGCTGGAGTATCTGGGCGTCGACACCGGGGAATCCGCGCCCGGGGTCAGTGGGTTGGAGCACATGTGACCTGCCCCGTGTGTGGAACCGTTGCCGTTCCCGGCGCGCGGTTCTGCCACAACTGTGGCGCCGCGCTGCCGGCCGCCGCCACGTTGCCGGCGGCCGAGCGCCGGGTGGTGACCGTGCTCTTCGGTGACCTCTCCGAGTTCACCTCCTGGTCGGAGGATCTCGACCCGGAACGCGTCGGCGCGGTCACCGACCGGGTGCTCGCTGCCCTCGCCGGTGCGGTGAAGACGTTCGGCGGGCACGTCGACAAGCTGACCGGGGACGGCATCATGGCGGTCTTCGGCGCCCCAGTGGCGCACGAGGACGACGCCGAACGCGCCGTCCGGGCCGCCCTGTCCATGCAACGGGCCGTCCGCCGGGTGCTCGACGACGAGCGGGGCGGCGGCGCGCCGCTCGGGCTGCGGGTCGGCCTGAACACCGGCGACGTCATCGCGGGCATCCAGGCCGCTATTGAATACACGGTCATCGGCGACACTGTGAACACAGCGGCCCGGCTCGCCGACGCCGCCGCCGTCGGGGCCGTCTACGCCGGTGGTCGTACCGCCGCGGCCACCAGGCACGTCTCCTCCTGGCGGGCGCTGCGCCCACTGCGGCTCAAGGGCAAGCGTGAGCCGGTCGAGGCGTACGAGCTGCTGGGTCTGCTGGACGCGCCGGGCACCCGCTCGGGGCTCGGCGACGAGGCACCGTACGTCGGCCGGGAGACGGAGATCGGTCGGGTCGCCGGCCGACTCGCCGAGGTGATCGACCAGGGCGACCCACGGGTGCTGCTCATGACCGCCGAGGCGGGCATCGGCAAGTCCCGGTTCGCCGCCGAGGTGGAGCGCCTCGCCGCCGGGTACGACGTCGGTGCTGGCCGGTACGCGGCGCACACCGGGGCCCGGGTCCTCTCGGTGCGCTGTGCCGCGTTCGGGGAGCGGCGACGGCTCGCGCCCCTGGCCGATCTGGTGCGGGCCGCCGTCGGTCTGCCCAGCGACGCGTCCACAGCGCTGACCCGCCCGGCGGTCGAGGAGCGGCTGCGCCGGCTCGGGCAGCGGCTCGCCCGCTCTGGTGCGGAGACACCGCCGATCGCCACGGAGCAACTGCTGGCCCTGCTCGGCTACGCCGAACTCCCGGCGCACGGTGGCAGCGACAGCGGCGAGTGGGGCGGATCGGGCACTCCGGCCGCGGACGCCGAGGTGGTGCCGAACGCCGTCGCCGACCTGCTCAGCGGGCTCGCCTCGGAGGCGCCGCTGGTGATCGTGGTGGACGACCTGCACGATGCCACCGCCGAGACGATCGGTGCCCTCGGGTTGACCCTGTCCAAGCTCACCGGCCCGGTGCTGGTGCTGCTGCTCGGCCGCCCCGAGCTGGTGCGTACCGCTGGCGCGCTGACCAGGGTCGCGGACGCCGAGGTGCACTCGCTGCCGCCGCTGCGCGGTGCCGACGCGGCCCGGCTGCTCACCAGTTACCTCGGCGGCGGCAAGCTGCCGCAGGCCGACACCGACCGTTTGCTCGCCACCGCGCAGGGCAATCCGTTCTACCTGGCCGAGCTGGTCACCCTGCTTATCGAACGGGGGGCGCTCACCACCGAATCAGTGCGCGGTGCCGCCTCGACACGGGGTGCCGCAGTGGATCGGGCCGGCTCCGGCGAGCGGGAGCAGAGCGGGTCGACCGGCTGGCGGCTGGTGCCCGGCTCGCTGGGCAGTCGGCTGCTCTCCCGGGACCTCGCCGCTGTGCTCGCGGCCCGGATCGACGCGTTGCCGCCGGACGCCCGGTCGGTGCTGCGCGACGCCGCGGTCACCGGTGACACGGTGCCGACCGGCGCGCTGGAGGCGATGCGGGAGCAGCGCGGCGGTCGCGACGGTCGGCCGTCGGCGGTGGTCGCCGTCGAACTCGACCGGGCGGTCGAGGAGTTGCTGCAACGCCGCATGCTGCACCGCTCGCGCGCTGGCTACTCGTTCGCCACACCGCTCATGCGGGAGGCCGCGTACGCCGGGGTGAGCAAGGCCGAGTTGGCCGAGCGACACGCGGCGTTGGCCCGCTGGGCGGCGCCGGTGGACGAGACCACGGTCAGCACTGTGGGCGGGTTCACCGACGAGGCCCGGGACGACTTCGTGGCGACGCACGTCGAGCGGGCCGCCACGCTCGCCGACGCGGTGAAGCTGCGCCCGGACGCGCCGGCCCGGGCTGTGGTTCCGCTCGGCGTGGCCGCGCTCGGCCGGGCCGCCCGCCGGTCGCTCTCCGGCGGTGAGCCGGCAATGGCCGTCGAGTACGCCGAGCGCGCCACCGAACTGGCCCGCGACGGGGTGCCGGCAGCCGACCGGGTGGTGCACGCGCGGGCGTTGCTCCAGGTAGGCCGGGTCTCCGACGCGTTGGCGTACGCCGAGAAGATCGCCGCGAACGCGGGGGACGAGGTCACCCGGGTCAGCGCCCTGCTGTTGGCGGGGCAGGCCCAGGAGACCCTCGGTGATCAGGGCCGGGCGGTGACCGCCTGGCAGGAGGCGTTGCAGGTGGCCACCGAGGGGCGGCTGCCCACGCAGCGTGCCACGGCGATGCGCCGGCTCGGCATGGCCGACTTCGTGGCGGGCCGGCTGAGTCAGGCGAGCAGCCGGTTGGCGGCCGCGTACCAGGTCAGCCTCGGTGCGCAGGACCGACGCGGGCAGGCGTGGTCACTACAGAACCTGGCCTGGGTGACCACCACCCGGGGTGACTTCGCCGGAACCGACGCGGTGCTCGGCCGGGCCGCCAGGCTCTTCGCCGAGCTGAAGGACCCGTACGGTCGGGCCTGGCTGCGCGGCACCACTGCGTTCGCCCGGCTGCTCGCCGGTCGACTGCGCGAGGCGTGTCGGATGGCGCAGGTGTTCCTGCCGTTCGGCGAGCGGGTCGGTGAGGCGTGGGCGGTGGGCACGTTGCGCGCGGTGGCGGCGTTCGCCACGGCCGAGCTGGGTGACCTGGTCGAGGCTGACCGGGAGGCCCGGCGGGCGTACCGGGAGTTCGCCGCCGTGTCCGACGACTGGGGGCGCGGTTTCGCCCTGGTGGTCCGGGCGGTGGTGGCGCGCGGGTTGGGCGAGCCGGAGCACGCGGCGGACCTGCTCACCGACGCCCTGGCGTACGCGGAGCGCACCTCGCATCCGCTGCTCACCGGGATGGCCGGCACACTGCGCGGTTTCGTCGCGTTGGACATGGGCGACTGCGAGACTGCCGAGCGGGTGGCCCGCGCGGTGCTGACCGCCGTGGAGCCGCACAATCCGCAGGCCCCGGCGCAGGTGGCGCCCCGGGTGTTGCTGGCGACGGCCCGTCTCGCCGCCGGCGACTCGGCGACCGCTGTCGGGCTGCTCGCCCCGGTGGCCACGGCCGCCGCGAACGCACCGTCGCTGCTCTTCTCCCGTCGTCAGACGATGGCTCAGTACGCTGCGGCGCTGCTCGCTCATGGTCAGCGGGAGCAGGCGTTGGACTGGGCCCGCCGGGCGGTCACCGCACCGGCCGAGGACGTGCGCAGCCAGGTGATCGCGGCGAGTGTGCTGGCCGAGGCGCTGGCCGCCTGCGGTCGTCCGGCGGAGGCGCTGTCCTGCGCGCAGGAGGCGGTCCGCCTGGCGTACGCCACCGAGCAGCGCAGCGAACGAGCCGCAGCCGACGCTCTCCACACCCGCCTGACCGCCCCTGTCTGACCCCCTCACCCTCCGCTGTTGATCAAGAGGTTCGCGTCAGGATCCGGGCCGCCGGTGACCGAAAGCTCTTGATCAACGCGGCCCGGGGGGTGGGGTGCAGGTTTTGCCGGTTCTGGGGATGTGGTGGTCGGGGGGAGCGGCTAGCGTGTCACCACCGCGTACGGGTCCACAGTGGTGACCGTCGCCGTGCCTGGGGAGGCCCTTCATGAAGCTGCCGCGATCCATCGCGGGCTGGACCATCGCGGTCTTCGGCGTGTTGGCGCTGGTGATGGGCGCGGTTGGGCTGCTCTGGCCGGAGGCGCAGCTGCGCATGCTCGGGTTCGAGGTGCCCGCGACGCGGGCCGTCGGTGATCACACCGGGACGTTCCTGCTGGCGTCCTCGATGGCGGCCTTCAACATGGGCGTCTACTACCTGCTCGCCACGGTGACCGAGTGGCGGGCGTTCTACCGGTTCACTGTGGTCTTCCGGCTTGTCACGTTCACCGTGTTCACCATCGCGGTGCTGGCCGACATCGCTCCCGACCGGTTCTTCGGGGTGGCGGCGTGGGAAGGGCTGGGCGCCGTGGCCACCGCCGTCGGTCTGCGTCTGGACGCCCGGCGGGGCATCCCGCCCGGCGGGGTCGGATCGTCCGAGGGTTCCGGGTCGACTGCGGTCGCCGAGGAGGGTACCGGTCCCGCCGGTGCGGCTCCGGCGGACGCGGTGCGCTGAGCCATCGGTCGGGTTGGGTATTTTCGAGCGGTGACCGACACCCCGACCGGCGGCCTGCCAGTGCCGATCGTGCCCGGCCTGACTGATTTGCGGGTCTTTGCCCGGGGCGGGTACGCGACCGTCTACCAGGCCACCCAGATCTCGGTGGGTCGCGAGGTCGCCGTCAAAGTGGAAAATCGGACGCTGGACAGCGAGCGCGATCAGGCCCGCTTCCTGCGCGAGGCGCGGGCGGCCGGCCGGATGTCGTCCCACCCGCACGTGGTGGACCTCTTCGACGTGGGGGTCACTGTCGATCAGCACCCCTACCTGATCATGGAGCTCTGCGACGGCTCGTACGCCGAGCGGATGCGCACCTCGCCGCTCGGCCCGGTGGAGGCCCGCGACCTCGGCATCAAGATCGCGGACGCGCTGGCCCACTCGCACGCCGCCGGGGTGCTGCACCGGGACGTGAAGCCGGCAAACATCCTCCACTCGCACTTCAACTCGGCGGTGCTCGCCGACTTCGGGCTCGCCGTCCTCGCCGAGCACCGGGACGCCTCGGTCACCCTGGAGGTGCTCACCCCGGCGTACGCGCCGCCGGAGATGTTCAGCCACAGCCCGCCGTCGCCGGCCGTCGACGTGTACGCGCTCTGCGCCACCCTCTACGCGGTGATGCACGGCCGGCCGCCCCGCTGGCAGTCCGAGCGCAACCCGAGCCTGGTCACAGTGCTGGAGATGTTCAACCAGCCGCTCCCCGCCCTGCCCGGGGTGCCGGACGAGCTGATCGACGTGCTGCGCGTCGGCATGGCCAACGACCCGGCTGAGCGCCCCTCCGCCCTGGAGTTGCACGACCTGCTCAGCAACCTGCCGCTCGGCTCACCGGCGGCACCTGTCAGCGGCGCTCCGGTCAGCGGTGCCGCGACACTCTCCGGCCCGTACGCGGCCAGCCAGCCGGTGCCCCGATCGCCCATCGAGGACACTCAGCGAGCCGACCCCGCCGGTCGACGGTGGCGGCGTTGGCTCTTCGGCGGCGCCGGTGTGCTCGCGCTCGCCGCCTCCGCGACCGCCGGGGCCTGGGTCGCCGACCGGGCGCCACCAACCACCCCGTACCCGTCGGCCACCCAGATCGCCGCACCGGCGACCGGGCCGTTGCCCGGCTGCGCGACCGGCACCGGTGCGCCCACAGCCCTGCCCGAGGGTGCCCGGTGCCTGCCCGAGCTGGAGTGCTTCGGCCCGATGCGGATTCGCGGCAGCCGCGCCGAGGCGGCTCGGCTGTCCTGCGCCGGCCGACACACCTGGGAGACGTACGCCGAGGGCATCCTGCCGGTGTCGCTTGTCGGCGCCGACTATGAGGAGGTGGCCGCCGCCGAGCCGGTGCGACAGGTGTGCAGCACCACGACGTTCCGGGTGACCACCGGGATCGCCGAGCCGACCGGCTGGCACCTGGAGGTGCTACCGCCGATCGATGGGAGCATCGACAGGACCTACCGGTGTCTGGCGGGGCGCGGTGTGGACGCGCTCTCCGCACCCACGCTCACCGGCCGCTGAGCCCGTTCGACCCGCGTCGGCGGTCACGCACCGCACGCAACGCGTCCCTGGGGTCCAAGGCGTCGAGGGTGTCCGCGTCGATCCCGTACGGCATCAGCTCGGGCGGCCCGACGACTGCCGACCGGTCCGCCGGCTCCGGATCGTCGACCTGACGGGCGGCGGAGACCGCGACCCCGGCGACCATTGTCATCAGCACGCAGAGCAGCGCGAGAACCACGCCGAGGAGGTCCTGTCGGCGCCACACGACCAGCATGACCAGCGGCGCAAGGGCTCCCAGCGCCGCGAGCACCGCCACCGTGCGCGCATCGGGTCTGGACAATCGGCTCACCCGTCCAGCATGTCGTGACTACGCCGGCTGTCAACCGCAGAGCCGACCGCCGCGCCGATCGACGTCGATCCGAGCCGTCGACTCGGCAGGGGTCATCGCGCCCACACGGATTGGACAAGAACGGCTACTCTCGGTGTTCCGCAGGCCCTTCCGGTAGCGAGGTCGCCCATGAACTCACGCAGTTCGCAGTCCCGGCTCCGCTCGATCGCCTCGACGCTGGCGGTCGCTCTCACCCTCGTACTCGCCGCCGCGGCCGGTTGCGACAGCCGGAAAGAACCGGAACTGCCCTCAGTGCAGGAGAAGATGCGCGAGACGCACATCTACGGTCAGTCGAAGCTCCGCATCGGTGTCGCCACCAACGAGCCGCTGATGGGTGAGTTGCGAAACGGCCAGCACGTCGGGTTCGACGTCGAGATCGCCCGCTACGTCGCGGCCTCCCTCGGCTACGAGGGGGATCAGCGGCTGGAGTTCGTATCGGTGGCCACCGAGGACCGGATCCCGTCGCTGCAAGGTGGCACCGTCGACCTGGTGGTGTCCAGCTTCTCCATGACCGAGGACCGTAAGCAGTTGGTCAGCTTCGCCGGGCCGTACTTCGTCACCACGCAGGAGGTGATGGTGCCGGTTCGGCTCAAGGACAAGGTCCGCACCATCGAGGATCTGCGCGACCCGGCGTACAAGGTGTGCACCAGCGGCGGCTCCACCACCGAGGCCGAGTTGGAGAAGCACCAGGTCAAGACGTTCGTGGTCAAGGACGTCGGCGACTGCGTCGATGGCATCCGCAAGGGCCGGTACGACGCGGTCAGCTCCGACGAGTCGATCCTCGCCGGTTTCCTGGCCAGCTTCCCCAAGGAGTTCGAGATCGTGGACATGCCGTTCGGCACCAGCGAGTTGCTGGGCATCGGCGTGCCGATCGGTGATCCCGCGCTGCGCGACCTGGTCGCGTTCTTCCTGCAGAAGAGCTACGTGCAGGGCCGCGACGGCGACGCCAGCCCCTGGCAGACCGCGTACAACCGGACCCTGGGCCCCTGGCTGAAGGCCGAGAAGCGCCAGCCGCAGCCGCTGGAGGTACCGAAGCTCGTCGACTTCGACGACAAGGCGCCCGCGAAGTGAGCGCGGCACCGACCGCCACCAGCGGCGACGGGCCGGTCCCGCCACCCCGCACGTCAGTGCCCGGCAGCGACGCCGCGCCGGCAGTCGACGGTACGGCCGCAGCACCTCCGGCCGTCGATCGTTCAGCGGCCGGCGCAGGAGGTGACGTCGTCTGGCCGGCCGGAGTGCCGGTCGCCGAACCTGCCGAGCCGGTCGTCGCCGCGGTCGAGCCGGGGCGGGTCCGCTGGGATCCGGCGGAGCGGCGCGCCCGCGCCAGTCAGTCGTTCTGGACCGCAGTGGTGGGCGTACCGGCGATCTTCTCGGTGCTCCGCCTCGGCGTGGAGGCCGGCGGGGAGCTCCAGACCACGCTGCTGCTGGTGGCCAACGTCGGGCCGGTCAACCTGCTCGCCGGTTTCCTGACCACGGCGGCCCGGCTGCTCTCCACCGGGCTGGTCGCCGTCTTCGCGCTCGGCGCGGTACTGGCCGTCAGCGCGGATCGACTTCCGCCGGGCACCCGTCGCCGCCCGCTCTTCGCCCGCTGGGCCGACATCACCCCCGCCTGGGTGGTGCTTGCCAGCTTCCTCCTCGCCCTGATCACCTGGCCGTTGCTCTATCTGCCGTTGCTGTTGCCGGCGTTCGTGGCGGCGTTCCAACTGCGCCCGGGGCGGCTGCACGAGCGGGTGGTGCCCAGGCTGCTGCTGATCGGCGCGCTGCTCGCCGGCTACGGCTGGCTGATGCTGCCCACGATGCGCGAAGCGATGCGGCAGGGCGACGAGTGGCTGGCGCTGGTGCTCATCGTGCTACCTCCGCTGCTGGCCCTGTTCATCGCGGGGCCGCTGCCGGGCATGGTGATCCGACCGCTGGCGTCGGTGACCGAGGTGGCGGTGCTCGCCACCCTGATCTGGGCCGCCGTGCCGGTGATCACCACGCCGGTGTTGCCGCTGACAGTCACCACAGTGGGCCCGGAGAGTGGGCCCACCGAGGACGTACGCGGGCACGTGGTCACCACCGACGACGTCAACATGGTGATCCTTCAGGAGAAGGGCGGCGTCCGGTACGTCCCGGTCGGTCTGGTCCGCGCCCAGGTGCTCTGCCCGAGCGAGGAGGAACTGCCCCGCCACCAACTGCGCATTCACGATTTCCACGTCGAGGATTCGCTGTTGGAGGGCATGGGCCGTCGGGTCCGCCCGGTCCACCGCATCGACGCCGCCTGCCGTACCCCGGCCTGAGGGCCAGCCGAGGAGCGAAGCGGCTACCGTGCCCGGCGGTTGGCCCGTACGAGTGCGACGGTGGCCAGTGGCATGCTGACCGCGCCGAAGGCCGCGACGCCGGCGAGCAGGTAGGCGACGCGGTGGTTCTGCGGGGCGCGGCGGTCGGCGACCTCCGCCTCCGGGTCCTGCGGGTCGTAGACGATCGGGAGTTCGTCGCCCACCGTCGGAGCAGCACCGGGTGGCTCGTCGCCCTGACCGACAAGCGTCTGCGCCCGCCGCCCGTCCGGGGTCTCGAACTCGACGTGGATGCGACCCTTGTTGACCTTGACGACCTGGGCGGTGGCCTCCACCCCTCGGTCCTGCAGCGCCTGGTCATTGGTCCACACCGTCCAGGCGGCGATGGCGAAGCCGATGACGACGACGAGGCCGAGCCCGGCGAACAGTGGTGCCGGCGGGCGACGCGTTCGCAGCAGATCCATGCCGCTCCACATCTCCGGCGGGGCGGGCCGGTAAACACGACGCGAATTGCGGTGAGACGCGCTGCCGTATATACAGTCGGACGGTATATGCTGCGGCGATGGCGAAGGCTTCCATGCATGAGTCCACCTATCTGATCCTCACCGCACTCGTCGAGGCTCCACGGCACGGTTACGCCGTCCTCGAGGAGGTCCGCCAGATCTCCGATGGGCGGGTCGACCTGCGCGCCGGCACCCTCTATGCGGCCCTCGACCGGCTGCGGACCGAGGGCCTCATCGACATCGAGCGCGAGGAGCAGGTGCAGTCCAGGTTGCGCCGCTACTACCGACTCACGGCGTCGGGGGCGCAACGACTCGCCGAGGAGTCGGCGCGTCTGCGGAGCAACGCCGACGCGGCGAGCGTGCGACTGCGCCGCGCCGGTCTCATCGTCGACGGGGGTGCGGCATGACGTTGGAACACGGTTACCGGTGGCTGCTGGCCTGTTATCCCCGCGCCTACCGTCGGCAGTACGAGGACGAGCTGATCGGGGTGCTGCTGGACGACGCGTCACCGGGCCAGCGCAGGCCGGCGGCGCGGGACGTGCTCGCCCTGCTCGGCGGGGCGTTGCACGCGCATGTCCGCCAGGCTGGTGCGCGATTCTCGGGCGATGCGTGGCGGGAGGCGGCGCAGGCGCTCGGCCTGATCGCCGCGTTGATGTTGTTCGTGCGGGATGCGCGCGTTCCGGTGCTGCACCTCGCCATGTTCGCGGACGGCTATCCCGAGGGGTTGGGAGAACCGTTCGTCCTCTGGCCGGTCGGTTTCGTGGCGCTGCTGTGGCTCACCGTGGCGGTGTCGGCCGTGTTCGGGTGGGGCCGAGCGGCAGCCGCGATCGCCGTCTGTTGCGCGGCGTTCGAGGTGGTGCGGGTCGCCGAGGATTACGGGCAATATTCCACTGTGCGCAATCTCTGGCCCGCAGTGCTCGCCGCGATGGTTCCGCTGGTGCTCGCCGTCCGTGCTCCCCGTTCCGCCGCGGCTTCCCTCGCGCGCTGGCGACTCGGCACGCTGACGGCGGCGACGCTAATCAGCGTCGGTGCTCCGAGCATCGCCCAGGTGACTGGTGCTGATGACGCGACGACTCCCGTTTACGGCACGTGGATCTTCACCGTCGGCGTCGGCCGGATCGAGGCGATCCTGCTGACGGCGGGATACCTGCTCTTCGCCCTTGCCATCCTGTCGACGCCAGCGGTGTTGCGGCGGCGCCTGCTCGCACTTGTGGTTCCGGTGGGCGTCACGCTGCTGCTCACCCGGGTGGGGTTCAGCGCCACTGGGACGTTCCTGGGGCGTTCCACCCACGACGGTGTGCTCGCTGCGCTCACGCCCGCGCAGTGGCTGGTGTTGGTGCTGACGCCCACGCTGTTCTTCGGGTTGGCAGTGGCGATCCTGCACCGCCGGGAGCGGCCGGGCAGACAAGGAGCGTGAGGAGGCCGCGCCACGCAGCCTGAGCAGAGGATCGACTCGGTTTTCAGGAAGTCGGGGGGTCCTTGGCCCTCGGACCCCCCGACTTCAAGGAAACCGAGTCGATCTTGCAGGCAGGCAGGCAGGCAGGCAGGCAGGCAGGCAGGCAGGCGGGGCGGGCGTCAGTACGACTTGTCCTGGCCGAGGACGTGTTGGGCAACGAAGTTGAGGATCATCTCGCGGCTGACCGGGGCGATCCGGCCGGCCCGGACCGCGCCGAGCAGGGTCGCCACCCCGTACTCGGTGGTCATGCCGGCCCCGCCGAGCACCTGCACTGCGGTGTCCACGGCGAGCGCGGCGGCCTCCCCGGACGCGTACTTGGCCATGTTGCCGGCCACTCCGGCCTCCAGGTCGCGGCCGGCGTCGTACAGGGTGGCCGCCTTCTGAATCATGAGGCGGGCCAGCTCCACCTGCACCGCCGCGTGGGCCAGCGGATGCGACACCCCCTGGTGTGAGCCGATGCTCCGACCACCCCAGACCTTGCGGGTGGCCGTGTACTCGCTGGCCCGCTCGATGGCGTACCGGCCGGTGCCGGCACCCATCGCGGCCACCGTGATCCGCTCCGGGTTGAGCCCGGCGAAGAGCGCCGGCAGCCCGGCGTCCAGCGACTCACCGAGCAGCGCGTCGGCGGGCACCCGCACGTCGTCCAGGTAGAGCAGGAACTGGTTCTCCGGGGACACGATCTCCATGTCCAGCTTGGACCTGGTCAGCCCGGCCGCGTCGGTCGGAACCAGGAACAGTGCCGGCTTCAGCTTGCCGGTGGAGGAATCCTCGGTGCGGGCCACCACCAGCACGTGACCGGCCTCGTCGACGCCGGAGATGTAGCACTTGCGGCCGTTGAGCAGCCAGCCGTCGCCGTCGCGGCGAGCCACGGTGCCGAGCCTGTGGAAGTTGGAACCGGCCTCCGGCTCGGTGATCGCGAAGACGATCTTCTGGGAGCCGTCGGCGAGGCCCGGCAGGTGCCGCTTGCGCTGTTCCTCGGTGCCGTGCCGACTGAGCACCGTCGCCGCGATGGCGGGGGAGACCACCAGCAGCAGCAACGGGCAACCCGCCGCCGCCAACTCCTCGCAGACGATGGCCAGCTCGGTGATGCCGCCGCCTCCGCCGCCGTACTCGGTGGGGATGTTGACCCCCAGGTAGCCGAGCCGCCCGGCCTCCGCCCACAGTTCGGTGGTGTGTTCGCCGGCCCTCGCCTTCTCGACGAAGTAGGAGTGGCCGTACCGGCGGCCCAACGCCCGCACGGCGTCGCGCAGCTGATCCTGCTCGGGGGTGAGATCGAAGGTCATCGGGGGTCCTTTTCGTCGACAACGGCCAACACGGCGCCCGTCTGCACCTGACCGCCGGTCGGCACCGGCAGCTCGGCGACCACGCCATCGATCGGGGCGAGCACGGGATGTTCCAGCTTCATCGCTTCCAGCGTGAGCAGCAGATCGCCGGCCGTGACCCGCTGGCCTACCTGGACGTGCACCCGGGTCACCACGCCGGGCAGTGGCGCGAGTAGCGACCCGGCCGCCACCGCCGCGGTGGGCAGCGGGAGACGCGGCAGCTCGGCCAGGCTCGCCGCCCCGTCCGGGCCGTCCACGAAGACAGCGGACCCCACCCGGTGTACGCGGTACGCGCGCCGAACTCCGTCGACGTCGAGCACCACCCGGTCCGGGGTGACCTCGACCAGCGCCACGGCAGGTGCCGTCGGCCGCTCGGCGGACTCCTCGGCCGCAGAGGTGCTGGACCAGTCGGCGAGCCGGCCGGCCCGGTCCAACCGGTAGCGGATCTCGATCTCGTCGCCGTCCGGCCCGACGAAGCGGCTGACCTGCGGGACTGCGGGCACGTTGCGCCAACCGGAGGGGAGCCCGCCCAGCACCGGCGCGGTCGCCCGGCGGTGCGCGGCGCCCGCCAGCGCGGCGGCGAGGGCGGTGAGTGGGACCTGGTTGGCGGGGAGGAGCGGGGCGAAGACCTCCGGGTGCTGGTCCAGGAAACCCGTGTCGATCTCCACGGCGGCGAACGCGGGGCTGCGCAGCACCCGGACCAGCAGGTCCCGGTTGGTGGTCACCCCATGCAACTCGGACCGGGCCAGAGCGCCGGCCAGCAGCCGGGTCGCCTCCGCGCGGGTACGACCCCAGGCGATCACCTTCGCGAGCATCGAGTCGTAGTGCACCCCGACCACCGAACCGGCCACCACACCCGAGTCGAGCCGCAGACCCGGCCCGGCCAGCCCACCGAACTCGGCCGCCACCGCGCCGACGCTGAACCGGTACAGGGTCCCGGTGGCCGGCCGCCAACCCGCCGCCGCGTCCTCGGCGCAGAGGCGTACCTCGATCGCGTGTCCGGTGCTCTCCGGCAGGGTCGCCGGCAGCGGCTCGCCCTCGGCGACGAGCAGTTGTAGGCCCACCAGGTCCAGCCCGGTGCACAACTCGGTAACCGGATGCTCCACCTGAAGTCGGGTGTTCATCTCCAGGAAGAAGAACTCACCGCCCGGGGCGAGCAGAAACTCCACAGTCCCCGCGCCCAGGTAGTCGACAGCGCGCCCGGCGGCCACCGCCGCCTCGTGCAACGCCGTCCGCACCCGCTCGGACACGACCGCCGGCGCCTCCTCGACGATCTTTTGGTGGCGCCGCTGGATCGAGCACTCCCGGTCACCGAAGGCCACCACTCGGCCGTGGGCGTCACCGAAGATCTGCACCTCGACGTGCCGGCCGCGCTCGACGTACCGCTCGATGAACACGGTGCCGTCGCCGAACGCGGCAGCCGCCTCGCGGCGCGCGGAGGCGACCGCCTCGGCCAGTTCGTCGGCGGTCCGGACGATCCGCATGCCCCGGCCACCGCCGCCAGCGGACGCCTTCACCAGCACCGGAAAGTCAGTGATCTCGTCGGTGTCGGTCCAGCTCGGCAGCATCGGCACGCCCGCCTCGGCGAGCAGTGCCTTCGCCGCGAGCTTGTCGCCCATCGCGGCGATCACCTTGGGCGGCGGGCCGACCCAGGTCAGTCCCGCGTCGGTCACCGCCGCCGCGAACTCGGCGTTCTCGGCGAGGAACCCGTAGCCGGGGTGGACGGCGTCCGCGCCGCTGCGGCGGGCCGCGTCCAGGATCAGGTCGACCCGCAGGTATGTCTCGGCCGGTGAACTCCCCGGCAGGCGTACGGCCTGGTCGGCCTCGGCCACGAACGGCGCGTCGGCGTCGGCGTCCGAGTGCACGGCGACGGTCTGCACGCCCACTGCGCGGCAGGTGGCGAAGACCCGACGGGCGATCTCGCCCCGGTTGGCCACGAGCAGTCTGTTGATCATGGTGCCCTGAGCCTGCCTTTCGTTCGCGACTGCGGGACTCCGCTTCGCTGCGTTCCTCGCGCTCACGGTGCCTGCCTTGTGTTCGCGACTGCGGGACTCCGCTTCGCTGCGTTCCTCGCGCTCACGGTCTACATCCGGAAGACGCCGAAACCGTCGGCGCCCTTCACCGGTCCGCTGTGGATCGCCGAGAGGCAGAGCCCGAGGACGGTCCGAGTGTCCCGGGGGTCGATCACCCCGTCGTCGTAGAGCCGGCCGGAGAGGAAGAGCGCGCCGGACTGCGACTCGATCTGCTGCTCGACCATCAAACGCATCGCCGCGTCGGAATCCTCGTCGTAGTCGCGCCCCCGTGCGGCAGCCGCCTGCCGGGCCACGATCGACAGCACCCCGGCGAGCTGCGCCGGGCCCATCACCGCCGACTTCGCGTTCGGCCAGGTGAACAGGAACCTCGGCTCGTACGCCCGGCCGCACATGCCGTAGTTGCCGGCGCCGTAGGAGGCACCCAGGTTCACCGTCAGGTGCGGCACCGTCGAGTTGGACACCGCGTTGATCATCAGGGCGCCGTGCTTGATGATGCCGCGCTGCTCGTACTCGGTGCCCACCATGTAACCGGTGGTGTTCTGCAAGAAGATCAACGGGGTGTCCGAGGCGTTGGCCAACTGGATGAACTGGGCCGCCTTCTGCGCCTCCGCGCTGAACAGCACCCCTCGGGCGTTCGCCAGCACCCCCACCGGATACCCGTGCAACTCGCCCCAACCGGTGACCAGCGCGTCCCCGTACGCCGGCTTGAACTCGTCGAAGTCGCTGCCGTCCAGGATCCGGGCCAGCACCTCCCGGGGGTCGAACGGCACCTTCAGGTCGGCGCTGGTGATGCCGAGCAGCTCCTCCGGGTCGTACTTCGGTGGCTGCGGCACCGCCGTCCGCGGCGACGGGCCCTGCTTGCGCCAATTCAGTCGGCGGACGCACTGCCGGGCCAGCCGGATGCCGTCCCGCTCGTCGGCGGCCAGGTAGTCGGCGAGCCCGGACGTGCCGGCGTGCATCGCCGCGCCACCCAGCGACTCGTCGTCGGTGACCTCGCCGGTCGCCATCTTCACCAGCGGCGGACCGGCCAGGTAGACCTGTGACCGGTCCCGAATCATGATCACGTGGTCGGACATCCCCGGCACGTACGCGCCGCCGGCCGTGGCGTTGCCGAAGACCACGCTGACAGTGGGGATGCCGGCCGCCGAGAGCCGGGTGAGGTCACGGAACACCCGACCACCGGGAATGAAGATCTCCGCCTGGGTGGGCAGGTCCGCCCCGGCCGACTCCACCAGGTTGACCATGGGCAGCCGGTTGGCCAGGGCGATCTCACCCGCCCGCCGGGTCTTGGCGAGCGACCACGGGTTGACGGCGCCGCCGCGTACCGTCGGGTCGTTGGCGACGATCAGGCACTCCACGCCCTCGACCACCCCGATGCCGGTGACCACGCTGGCCCCGACCGGGAAGTCCGAGCCGTACGCGGCGACCGGCGACAACTCCAGGAACGGGCTGTCGGCGTCCACCAGCAGCTCGATCCGCTCCCGGGGGAGCAGCTTGCCGCGCGCGTGGTGCCGGGTCACGTACTTCTCGCCACCACCCGCCCGCGCCTGGTCCAGCGCGGCGTCCAACTCGGTCAACCGCTCCAGCAACGCCGCTCGGTTCGCCAGGTACGAGGGCGCGGACGGGTCGACTGCGCTGTCCAGTGTGGTCACCGTGCCTCCTTCGTTCGCGACTGCGGGGCTCGCAGACCCGGCTCACTCCTCGCGCTCACAGGCCCATGCCTTTCGCGATGATCTCGTTCATGATCTCGGTGGTACCGCCGCCGATGCCGAGGATCCGTGCGTCGCGGTAGTGCCGCTCCACCTCGGCGTCGCGCAGGTAGCCGAACCCGCCGTGCAGCTGCAACGCCTGGTCGACGACGTGGTCGCAGGCGGCCACCGCCACGTTTTTCGCCATCGCCACCTCGGTCACCACCGGCTCGCCGGCGGCCACCCGACCCGCGACCTGGTGCACGTACGACCGGGCGGCCTCGGCCCGGGTGTGCATCTCGGCCAACCGGTGCCGGATGAGCTGCCGGCTGGCCAGCGGACGCCCGAAGGTCTCCCGGTCCCGGCACCAGCGCACCGCCAACTCGACGCAGCGCTGCGCCGTCGCGTACGCCTGGGTCGCCAGCGACAGCCGTTCCGCCGCGAAGTGCTGCATGATCGCCAGGAAGCCGGTGTTCTCCGCGCCGATCCGGTTGGCGACCGGCACCCGCACGTCAGCGAAGGACAGCTCGGCGGTGTCCGAGCAGTGCCAGCCCAGCTTCTCCAACCGGCGTCCCACAGTGAACCCGGGCGACCCCTTGTCGATGACCAGCAGTGTGAGTTCACCGCTGCCGGGGAAGTCGGTACACACCGCAGTGGTCACGAAGTCGGCCCGGTGCCCGCTGGTGATGTACGTCTTCGACCCGTTCACCACGTAGTGGTCGCCATCGCGGCGTGCGGTCGTGCGGATGCCAGCCACGTCCGAACCGCCGTCCGGCTCGGTGATGGCCAGCGCGCCGATCATCGTGCCGGACAGCGTGGGTCGCACGTACCGTTCGATCAGGCTGTCGTCGGCCGGGGCCGAGACGCCACCGAGCCGACCGCCCAGCGAGCCGCCGGTGCGGGCACCGGCCGCCGCGACCATGTGCGGCAACGCGATTCCGTGCGTGAACAGGGCCGCCACCAGCCCGGACGAGCCACCGGAGCGGATCAGCTCCTCGGTCACGATGATCGAGTCGAGCAGGTCACCGCCGCTGCCACCTACCGACTCCGGGAAGCCGATGCCGAGCAGTCCGAGCTTCGCGGCGGTCGCGTGCAGCGCCCGGGGCACCTCGCCGGCCCGCTCCCAGTCGTCCAGGTGCGGCAACACCTCCCGGGTCACGAACGCCCGGGTCAGCTCGCGTAGTTGCCGGCGCTCCGGGGTGTCCACGATGCTCATCGGGATGCCCCGGTCGGTAGGTCGGCTGGCAGGTCGACGATGCGGGCGCGCAGCAACTCGCCGAGTGCCTTGGCCTGTGGGTCGAACCGGGTGGACGCGGCCACCCCGGCGCCGAGCAGACCCTCGATCACGAAGTTGACAGCGCGCAGGTTCGACAACTCGTAGCGCCGCACCGACAGCGGGGCGGTCTCCGGCACCAGCTCAGCCAGCCGTTCGACTGTCAACCAGGTCCGCAGCCACGCGTACCCGGCATCGGAACGCGCCCAGACGCCGAGGTTGGCGTCCCCGGCCTTGTCCCCGGATCGTGCGCCGACCACCTCGCCGAGCGCCCCGCGTCGGGTCGGGCCGTCGACCGCCGAGTCGCCACCCGGGGCTGAGTCGTCCGGCGAGGTGGGGGCGGTGCGGATCGGCGGGGCGATCGGCACCCGCTCGCCACCGGGTAGCACCGCGACGTGCGCCACCGCGTCCTGCGGCACCGCGTCGGCGGTGAAGACGCCGTACGGTGTCGCGTCACCGGGCAGTGTGGTCAGCGTGCAGCCGGGGTACGAGGCCAGGGCCAACTCCACAGCGGCGGCCGAGAACGCCCGCCCGACCCGCGCCTTGTCGCCGTCGCGCAGGTGTACGTGAAGCAGGGCGCTGGCCGCCTCGGTGTCGACGGCGTCCGGATGGTCGGTCCGGGCCAGCGTGAACTCCAGCCCGTCCTTGCCCACCGCCTCCTCGACCTGCCCCCGGACCAGTGCCGCCTTCGCCTCGACGTTCAGCCCGCAGAGGACGAACGTCATCGAGTTGCGGAAGCCGCCGAGGTTGTTGACGCCCACCTTCAGCGTGGCCGGCGGCGGTGTGCCCCGTACGCCGAAGATCCGGACTCGGTCCGCCCCGTCGGGGTGCAGCGTCACAGTGTCCAGTCGGGTGACCACGTCCGGCCCAAGGTACGCAAGCCCACCGATCTCGTAGAGCAGTTGGGCGGTGACCGTCTCCACTGTGACCGCGCCGCCGGTGCCCGGATGCTTGGTGACCACCGAGGAGCCGTCGCTGTGCACCTCGACGATCGGGAACCCGGGCCGGTGGCCGCCGTCGGGCAGCTCGGTGAAGAAGCTGAAGTTACCGCCGGTGACCTGCGCGCCGCACTCGACGAGGTGCCCCGCGACGGTGGCCCCGGCCAGCTCGTCGAGGTCGTCGCGGCCCCACCCGTACCGGGCGATGGCCGGGCCGACCACCAGCGACGCGTCGGTGACCCGGCCGGTGACCACCACGTCCGCGCCAGCGTCGAGGCAGGCGGCGATCCCGAACGCGCCGAGGTAGGCGTTGGCGCTCAACGCGTCCGGTCGCTGGATGGTGTCGCCCTCGACGTACCCGACCCGTGTCGGCAGGCCGAGCCGGTCGGCGAGCTTCTCGATGGCGGCGGCCAGGCCGGCCGGGTTCAGCCCGCCGGCGTTCGTCACGATCCGCACCCCCCGGTCGAGGGCGGTGCCGAGGCAGGTCTCCAGTTGCCGCAGGAACGTCTTCGCGTAGCCCAGGTCGGGGTCGCGCAGGCGGTCCCGGGCAAGGATCAGCATGGTCAACTCAGCGAGGTAGTCGCCGGTAAGCACGTCCAGCTCACCACCGTCGAGCATCTCCCGCCAGGCGGTGAAGCGGTCGCCGTAGAAGCCGGAGGCGTTGCCGATGCGGATCATGCCCGTACCCCGATCCCGCCGGCCGGCTGCCGGCCATCACCCGGCGGCCCGGCGAAGGCCTGCGCCACGTCGAGCCACTCGTCGGCGACCGCCCCGGTGGCGACCAGAGCGAGGTCCGCGCGGTGTCGGCGCTGGGTGACCAGCAGGCAGAAGTCCCGAGCCGGGCCGGCGACCCGGTCGGCGGCGTCCGTCGGACCCCAGCTCCAGGCCTCCCCGCCGGGCCCGACCAGCTCGACCCGGACCGGCGCCGTCGGTGCCTCCCGGCCGTGCGCGGCGAAGCCGTGTCCGAGGGTACGCACGCCCAGGTGCGCCACGTGCCGGAGTCGGTCGCTGTCGGGGCGGATCACGCCGAGGGCGTCGGCCACGTCCGCGCCGTGCGCCCAGGTCTCCATGATCCGGGCGGTGGCCATCGAGGTGGCCGACATCCGGGTGCCGTACCACGGCAGTCTGCCACCGGCCGGAACGGCAGCCAGTGCGTCGACGAGCGCGGTTCGCCCGGCCCGCCAATGGGTCAGCAGCTCGGCTGGCGGGGCGAGGAACTCCTCGGCGCCGACGTCGACGAGTCGGGTCACGTCCGGAGCGGCGGTGACCGTCGCGTAGAACGCCTCGGGATCGGTCGCGGCCAACAGCGCGACGTGGTCGGTCCAGGCGAGGTGGGCGATCTGATGCCCAATGCTCCAGCCCGGCGCGGGGGTCGGCCTCGCCCAGTCGGCCACGGGCAGGGGCGCCACCAGGGCGTCCAGCTGGGCGGACTCGTCGGCCAGGTCCGTGAGCAGGTCGCTGAGGTCGACCATGGTGCCTCCGGTCGGTGGTGGCCGGTGCGGCCGGCGGTCAGGGCGTGAGCAGGGTGGCGAGCTGGCGCTTCCAGGTGGTCAACAGGGCGGCCCGGCGGGCGGAGTCGTCGCTGAGCAGGTTGGCCACCCCGAGCCCACGGAGCAGATCGAGCGTGGCCTGCACCGCTTCGCGGACACCGGGTCTCCGCTCGTCGACACCGAGCAGGGCGACGGTGAGCCGGTGCATCTCCCGCCCGACCGTCGCCTCCAGCGGCACCAGGGCGTCACGCAGCTCCCGATCGGTGCGGGCGGCGACCCAGAGCTCCAGCGCGGCTACGAACAGCGGCCCGGTGAAGGCCACGGCGAGCAGGTCGACAACCCGGTCCAACCGCTGCGGGCCGGCCGGCAGCGCCTCGGCCTCGGTACGCAACTCGTCGGCCCGGCGCTCGGCCAGATGGGCCACGGCGGCCGTCACCAGCGCCGCCTTCGTCGGGTAGTGATGCAGCTGTGCCCCGCGCGAAACACCGGCCCGCGCCGCGACGACTGTGGTCGTGGTGCCGGACCAACCGTGCTCGATCAGGCAGTCGACTGTCGCCTCCAGCAGCCGGGCCTGGGTGGCGCGGCTGCGTTCCTGCTGAGGGACACGCGTCGATGAGGTGGGCACGGAGACAGCCTGCTGCCTACGAAACAAACAGTCAAGACTGACTTTTTCTGAGCTGGTGACGCTCCGGTGGCTCGCGGTGGGGTGAGGCGGGGCGGGGCGGGAGGTCGGCATGGGTGGCTCGTCGCGCTATGGAGCTGATGTCACAAACGAATCGCCCGTCGACCGTGCCCGTCGACGTCGTCCGACCGTGCCCGTCGACCTCGTTCGAGCATCGGCCTGCCGATCACCTACGGCTGATGCCGCAAACGATTCAGCTCCAAAGGCTCCCAGAGTGGCATTCCGCCGTCCGTCCGTCCGCCGTCCGTCCGTCCGCCGTCCGTCCGTCCGCCGTCCGTCCGCCGTCCGTCCGTCCGCCGTCCGTCCGCCGTCCGTCCGCCGCCCGGCTCAGTGCCTGCTCAGCGGCCGTCGCGGGGGCCGAAGGCGGTCAGCGCGTCGACGTCGCTGTGCTGGGAGCGCAGGTACTCGTCGGCCCAGGCGGCGGCGTCGGGGAAGGTCGACTCGGCCGCCACCCGGGCGCAGGCCGCGTCCACGTCGAAGGCGGTGCGGCGCAGTTGGACGCCTGGCCCGAGCAGCGCCCACCACGCGCCCGCGCCCCCGTACGGCATGCCGATGCTGCCCGGGTTGACCACCAGACGCCGGTCGACCAGCCGGGTGAACGGCATGTGTGTGTGGCCGCAGACCACCGTGGAGACCTCGGCGGGGAGACCGTCGAACACCTCCACCCAGCGCGCCATCCGGGAGTCGACGAGCACCACCTCCTCGTCGTCGCGGGGCGTGGCGTGACAGAACAGCGTCGGCCCGAGGCCGTCGATCTCCAGCGTCGCCGTCGCCGGCAGCCCGGCGAGCCGGGCCACCTGGTCGTCGCGCAACTGCCCGGCGGCCCAGTTCGACACCTCGATCGACGCAGGGCGGCCGGACCGGGCCTCGACCAGCTCGCGGTCGGCATTGCCGCCGACCCAGCACACCCGGTCGCCCAGGCCGGCGAGCACGTCCAGCACCTCGACCGGTTGCGGGCCCGCGGCGATGTCACCGGTGAGCACGATCAGATCGGCGGTGGCGACGTCCGGCTCGGCCAGTACGGCCTCCAGCGCCGGCAGGACACCATGGATGTCGGAGAGCACCGCTACTCGGTTCACCATGCGCCCCACCCTCACCGGGGGCCCCGCCTCCAGGCCAGCGATTCTGCGTCAGGCAGACGGCAAACGTCCCCGCCTACCGTCGGTGACGGCGGGCGGGGACGTCGGGTGCTGCTCAGACGCGGGCGCGACGGGCCAGGCGCTCCGGGTCCAGGATGATGATGCTCTTGCCGTCCAACCGCAGCCAGCCACGCGAGGCGAAGTCGGCAAGCGCCTTGTTGACGGTCTCCCGGGAGGCGCCGACGAGCTGGGCGATCTCCTCCTGGGTGAGGTCGTGGGTCACCCGCAGAACGCCGCCGTCGCGGGTGCCGAAGCGGCCCGCCATCTGGAGCAGGTTCTTGGCGACCCGGCCCGGCACATCCGTGAAGATCAGGTCGGCGAGCGAGTCGTTGGTCCGGCGCAGCCGCCGGGCGAGCACCCGGAGCAACTGCTCGGCGATCTCCGGGCGGTTGTTGAGCCACGGCCGCAGCGCCTGCTTACGCAGCCGCACCAGCCGGGTGTCGGTCACCGCGGTGGCGGTCGCCGTGCGCGGACCCGGGTCGAAGAGCGACAGCTCACCGACCATGTCCGACGGCCCCATCACCGCGATGAGATTCTGCCGGCCGTCCGCTGCGCGGCGACCAACCTTGATCTTCCCGGACAGCAGGATGTAGAGGCTGTCACCGGGCTCGCCCTCATTGAAAACGATCTCGCCCTTGCGGACCTCGATCGTCTCCATCTCCTTGGCAAGCGCCTCGGCAGCTTCCGGGTCAACACCCTGGAAGATCCCGCTGCGGGCCAGTACCTCGTCCATTGCGCACCTCCGGTTGCGCGTGCCGTCCGTCGGCCGGGGCCGCCGTCCGCTGATCCCCTCGCGCGCCGCCAAGTCTAGGCGCACGTGAGCATGAATCAGAGGTCGCCCCTGGAATCTTGATCGGTGGGCGTAACCTGCCCGACGTGCTGAGCGAGCCGACTCTGACCAGCCGCGCCGAGGACGGGCGGCGCGTCCCGCTGCTCGTCTGGCGCGCGGACGTGCCTCTGCGGGCGGTCAGCAGTGCCCCGCTGGGCGGTGGCATCGGGGTCCGGCGGTGGGTGTTGAACGCGACGGTACCGATGTCGTACGACCGGGAGGACCCTGCGGCCCACCTGGCCTCGCTCGCCGCCGAGCTTGCTCTCGACGGGCCCGGGATCGGTCTGCTGACCGGCGTCGATGTGACAGAGGTGATGGGGCGAACCGACGCCGGGGTGCGGGCCTGGGCGACGGTCGGGCTCGGCACGCCGGTGCCCGCTGCCGCTCCGGCGCCGGCCGCGCTCACCGAACGCGTCGGCACTGTCAACATCGTGGTGTACGTGCCGGCCCGGCTCGCCGACTCGGCGCTGGTCAACGCGGTGGCCACGGCGACCGAGGCGAAGACCCAGGCGATCGCCGAGCTGGGGGTGCCGGGGACCGGCACGCCCACCGACGCGGTCACAGTGCTCTGCCCGGTGGACGGGCCGGAGGCCGCGTACGGCGGGCCGCGCTCCACCTGGGGCGCTCCGCTCGCCCGAGCGGTGCACGCGGCGGTGCTCGCCGGGGGTTCCCGGCCGGTCGTGCCGTGGTCCGACCAGCTCAGCGGCGCAAAGTCCAACCGATCGGCTGTCGTCGGCGCGTTTGACGACCGGTAGGGTCGCGGGCGATGTATGCTCCCGCCCCCCTCGCGTCCCGCCCGCGCCGCCGCCGCCTCGCCCTCGCCCTCGGCCTCGCCGCGCTGCTGGCTGCCCTCCTCGTGGCCGGCTGTGCCGACTCCGGTGGTGAGGCACCCGTCTGGCAGCCCGGCGCTGGAGGTGGTGGCACCGGCGCGCCGGTCTCCACGGCTGGCCCGAAGGCCACCGCGCCCGCATCGTCAGGTCAGGGTGGCGCGATCTCGCTCTCGGCCACCGGCGACATCATCATGGGCAACGCGCCCAGCCGGCTGCCCGCCGCCGGCGGCAAGGGCTTCTTCAACTCGGTCACCGAGGCGCTCAAGGCCGACCTGGTGATGGGCAACCTGGAAGAGCCGCTGACCGTCGACACCGGCACCGGCAAGTGCGGGGCGAACTCCACCCGCTGCTTCCAGTTCCGCGCCCCGCCGGAGTACGCCGCCCACCTGCGCGACGCCGGCTTCGACGTGCTCAACCAGGCCAACAACCATGGCTACGACTACGGGCCAAAGGGCTACGAGAACACCCAGAAGGCCCTGAAGAAGTACGACCTGGAGCACACCGGCGCACCGAACGAGATCACGGTGGTCGACGTCAAGGGCGTCAAGGTCGCCGTCGCCGGCTTCTCGTCGTACGTCTGGTCCAACAGCCTCGTCGACATCGACAAGGCCAAGGCGGTGGTCGCCAAGGCCGCCACCATGGCCGACCTGGTAGTGGTGCAGGTGCACATGGGTGGCGAGGGCGCCGACAAGACCCGGGTGAAGCCGGGCACCGAGATGTTCCTCGGCGAGAACCGGGGCGACCCGGTGAAGTTCTCGCACGCCATGATCGACGCCGGCGCCGACCTGATCGTCGGGCACGGCCCGCACGTGCTGCGCGGGATGGAGTTCTACAACGGGCGCCTGATCGCGTACAGCCTTGGCAACTTCGCCGGCGGCGGCAACTCGCTGAGCAACGCCGGCCGCCTCGGCTGGGGCGGGGTGCTGAAGGTGTCGCTCAAGCCGGACGGCAGTTGGGCCGGCGGCTCGTTCACCTCGACGTACATGAACTCCGCCGGGAAGCCGACCATGGACCCGGACGACCGGGGCCTGGGCCTGGTCACCGAGTTGAGCCGCGCCGACTTCCCGAAGGGCGGCGCTCGCCTCGACGGGCAGGGAAAGATCTCGGCACCGACCGCTGGCTGACCCGACGAGGAGCGTCCGGGGTGCGACGTAGGCTGACCGTCGTGACCAGTAGCCCTCCCGGTGCCAGCGAGACCGATCTCGGGCGCAAACGCCGTGCCCGCAAGATCGGCCGGGTGCTGGCCGAGACGCATCCCGACGCGCATTGTGAGCTGGACCACTCCAACGCTCTGGAGCTGGCCGTCGCCACGATCCTGTCCGCGCAGTGCACGGACAAGAAGGTCAACGAGGTCACCCCGAAGCTCTTCGCCCGCTACCCGAGCGCTGCCGCGTACGCCGGCGCCGACCGGGGCGAGATGGAGGAGCTGATCCGGCCCACCGGCTTCTACCGCAACAAGACCGACTCACTGCTCAAGCTCGGTCAGGCCCTCCTCGACCGGTACGACGGCGCGGTCCCGGGCCGGCTCGTCGACCTGGTGACGCTCCCCGGCATCGGCCGCAAGACCGCCAACGTGATCCTGGGCAACGCCTTCGACGTCCCGGGAATCACTGTCGACACGCACTTCCAGCGGCTGGTCCACCGGTGGCGGCTGACCACCGAGACCGACCCGGTCAAGATCGAGCACGCGATCGGCGCGCTGTACGACAAGCGCGATTGGACCATGCTCTCGCACCGGATCATCTTCCACGGGCGACGGGTCTGCCACGCCCGCAAGCCGGCCTGCGGCGCCTGCACGCTCGCGAAGCTCTGCCCTTCGTACGGTACCGGCCCGACCGAGCCGGCGGCCGCCGCCAAGCTGCTCAAGGGCCCTCGGGCGCGCGACCTCGCGGTGGCTGCCGGAGTCGACCCGGAGTTGGTGCCGGCGCAGGCGATCGCGGCGGAGGTGCCGTGAACCGCCGACTCGCCCTCGCCGTCCTGCCGCTGCTGCTGGTCGTCACCGGTTGCACCAGCGGCCCCACCGACGACGAGCCAGCTCCCCGTCCGGCCGCGGCTGAGCGACCGTCCCCGTTCCGGGACTGCACAACGCTGAGCACGGCACCCACCGCCGCGCCGCCCGGCGCCGGCACGGCGGCCCCCGCAACGGCGACTCCCGCGTCGCCCGGCTCGGGGCCGACGGCCTCCGGCACGACGGCCCGCGCCGCTGGCGGGTCGGCGCTGCCCGAGCTGACGCTCTCCTGCTTCACCGGCGGTGCCCCCGTCGTGCTGCGGGAGGTGGCCGGGCCGGCGGTGATCAACGTGTGGGCTTCCTGGTGCCCGCCGTGCCGTAAGGAGCTGCCCGCCTTCCAACGCCTCAGCGAGCGGGCCGCCGGTCAGCTCCAGGTGGTCGGTGTCAACAGTCGGGACAGCCGGGGCGGCGCCCAGTCCATCGGTGAGGACTTCGGCGTCCGGTTCCCGATCCTGGTGGATCAGGGCGAGGCGCTACAGCGCGAGCTGAAGCGCAACGCCATTCCGCTGACCCTCTTCGTCGACGCCGACGGTCAGCTCCGGCACGTCGACGCCAGCGGTGCTCTCGACGACGCCAAGCTCGCCAAGCTGGTCCGCCAGCACCTCGGCCTGGCGGTGCCGGCGTGACCCGTCGGCCACCCGAGTGGATCGAGCCGTTGCTGACCCGGCTGGGCACCGCCCGCGCCGAGGACTTCACCAGGCTGACCACGCCGGCCGAGGGCGGTCGGGAGAGCGCCGTGCTGGTGCTGCTCGGCGAGCAGCCCGGCGCGGGTCCCGACGTGCTGGTCCTGCAACGCGCCGCCACCCTGCGCAACCACGCCGGCCAGCCCGCCTTTCCCGGGGGGGCGGCCGACCCGGAGGACGCCGACGTCCGCGCCACCGCCCTGCGCGAGGCGAACGAGGAGGTGGGCCTCGACCCGGGCAGCGTGACAGTGCTGGCCGAGCTGCCGAAACTGTGGATCCCGGTCAGCGACTTCGTGGTCACGCCGGTGCTGGCCTGGTGGCACGACCCGCACCCGGTGCACCCACGGGAGCCGGCCGAGGTGGCGCACGTCGCCCGCCTGCCGGTCAGCGAGCTGGTCGATCCGGCCAACCGACTGCGCGTCCGGCACCCGAGCGGCTGGATCGGGCCGGCGTTCTCGGCTCGCGGGATGCTCGTCTGGGGCTTCACCGCCGGGGTGCTCGCCACCCTGCTCGAGATGGGCGGCTGGGCTCGTCCGTGGTCGCGCGGCCGGGTGGTGGAGCTTCCGCCGACCGGGGCGACACCGGCCCCGTCCGCAGGCACCGACGAGGCAGACGAGAACGCCCTGCGCTGACCGCACGGTCACCATCCGCAAGCGATGGTCATCCGGTGGGCACACTGCCCGTACGCTTGACCCGTGTCCGTCGTGGATCTCGTCCTGCTGCTGCTCATGCTCGTGTTCGCGATCAGCGGATACCGCCAGGGTTTCGTCATCGGCGTCACGTCGTTGTCCGGCTTCTTCCTGGGTCTGCTGCTGGGTCTCCAGCTCGGGCCGCTGTTCGCCAGACAGTTCGTGGACGCCGGCACCCGTGTGCTGATCTCGCTGGTGGCCATCTTCGGGCTGGCGGTGGTCGGGCAGGCACTCGCCGGTTGGCTCGGCTCGCACCTGCGTAAGACGATCACCAGCGACGTGGGCAAACGGGCCGACGACGTCGGTGGCGCGCTCGTCTCGCTGTTCGCGGTGCTCCTGCTCGCCTGGCTGGTCGCCGTGCCGCTCGGCTCGTCCTCGGTGCCCTGGCTCGCCGCCTCGGTCCGCAACAGCGCGTTGATCACGGTGGTCAACCAGGTCCTGCCGGAGCAGGCCCACGAGCTGTCCACGGCGCTGGAGGACACCGTCGACACCGACGGGTTCCCGGACGTCTTCGGTGACCTCGCGCCCACCCGGGCCCGCCAGGTCGACCCGCCGGACCCGGCGCTGGCCGGCTCGCAGATCGTGGTCAGCGGTCAGCAGTCGGTCGTGAAGGTGCTCGGCTCCGCGCCCAGCTGCTCGCGCCGGATCGAGGGGTCCGGCTTCGTGTACGCCGACGACCGGGTGATGACAAACGCGCACGTGGTGGCCGGCACCCGTTCGGTAGCCGTGGAGCTGGGCGGCGAGCGGTACGACGGCAAGGTGGTGGTCTACGACCCGAACCGGGATCTCGCGGTGCTGCTCGTGCCCGGGCTGCCCGGGCCGTCCCTGCGGTTCGCCGCCGGCAACGCGGGCAGCGGCTCCGACGCCATCGTGCTGGGCTTCCCGCTCGACGGCCCGTACAACGCGCAGTCGGCGCGGGTCCGGGACGTCGACCGGATCAAGGGGCCGGACATCTACTCGTCCACCGAGGTGACCCGGGAGATCTACACGATCCGGGCGCTGGTGCGCAGCGGCAACTCGGGCGGCCCGCTGCTGTCCGCCAACGGCCTGGTGCTCGGCGTGATCTTCGCGGCGGCGTCCGACGACCCGAACACCGGCTTCGCCGTGACGGCGGCCGAGGCCCGCCCGGTGGCGTTGGCCGGTGCCGAACGCAACCGGCAGGTCGCCACCGGTGAGTGCACCTGAGCGTCGCTGCGGGGCCAGCTCAGCCCTGAGCCGGCAGGGCGCGACGCCTGACTGTCGGTAGCGTCGCCCGCCCCCACCGCAGGCCCCGGTCCAGCACCGCGCGGGCCATGATCGCGACGCACGTGCCGCCGTTGAGGAAGGACGCCACCACGTCGCTCGGGTGGTGCATCCCCCGGTACATCCGGGTCAGCGCCACGCCCAGCGGCACCATCAGCAGCAGTGTCCACCAGGTGACCTTCGCTCCGGTGCTTCGCGCCCGTAGCGCCAGCAGCACGGCGATGCCGACGTAGAGCGCCACCGACGCCGAGGTGTGCCCGGACGGAAAGCTCGACGTGGGTGGCGACACGTCCATGTGCTCCACCGCCGGTCGCTGTCGGTCGATCGCCAGCGTGGTCAGCAGGAACACCAGTGCCTGGGCGGTCACCGCCGCGCACAGGAACAGCGGCTCGCGCCAGCGCTTCAGCCAGAGCCGCAGCGTCAACGCCACCAGCACGGTGACCACGACGATCATCTGGGTGCTGGCCAGCGTGCTGAACACCAGCGAGACGTTGTTCCAGTCGCCGGTGCGGTCGGCGGCCAACTCGCGGTTCACCGCGTCCTCCACGGTGAACGGCCAGGTACTGGCGAACACCCGGGTGACCAGCACCCCGAGCAGCACCATGAGCCCGAGCAGGAGGGACACCGGCAGCAGCACCCGCCGGACGATCTGGACCACGGTCTCGGACATGGGTCGGCCAGTACCCGGCCGACCTCTCCGTCACTCCTCAGGCCGCTCCCGGGTGCCGCTCGACCTCGGGCGCGACGCCGTCGCGGGTCGGCCGGACCGGCCGCAGACCGGTGTGTGCCCGCCAACTGGTGAACGCGGCGGTGGTGGCCGCGACCACTGCCACACCCAGCAACCATCCACCCACCACGTCGCTCGTGAAGTGCACGCCCAGCGTCACCCTGCTCAGCCCGGTCACCACTGTGAGCAGGACCGCCGCCACCCAGAGCGCGGCCCGCGCCGCCCCGCGCCCGGCGTACGGCAGGAGCACCAGCAGCAGCACCCCGGCGGCCAGGGTGGCGTTCAGCGCGTGCCCGGAGGGGAACGAGTAGCCGGCGGCCCGGGCCACCGGGTCCAGCAACTCCGGCCGGTCCCGGCCGACCAGCAACTTGAGCAGCGGACCGACCAACCCGCCGACGACCATGGTGGTGGCCGCCCAGAGGGCCAGCCGGCGGGCTCCCCGGCGCAGCAGCCAGACCACCAGGAGCAGGGCGACGGCGCGCAGTGGCATCGGTGCGAACACCTCGGTCCAGACCCGCATCAGCACGACCCAGGCCGGGTGATCCTGGGCGTAGCCGTGCAGCGCGTCGGTGACCGCCGTGTCCAGCCGGTGCAGCGGTGCCCAGGCGCCGAGCACCAGCAGTGTGAGCAGCGCGAACGGCACCAGCACCAGGAACGCCGCAGTGGCGGCGAGAGTGAGTCGTAGACCCAGCGCGTGATCCCTGTCGAATCGGCGGTGTCGCCAGGACGGCTGGCCGGTGGGGGCGAGGGTGGGCGGCCGGTGCGTACTCATGCGTCCGTTCTACCCGGCCGGGCAGCCGGTCAGGCCTGCCGGTCGGCCTCGATCAACGAGTCCGCTGACGCAGCCGGCGCACCATCACTGCCGCACCACCGACCAGAGCGACGAGGAGCACGACAGTGGTCCACAGTTGCTTCGGAGCGGAGGTGTCCTGACCGCCCGCCGCCCGAGCCGTCCAGCGGCTCTGCTGACCGGACGCCGCGAGACCGAGTGGATCGGCACCGGCACCGGCCACCGGATCGTCGTCGACCGAGCCGGGCGCCGGACCGAAACCGGTCACGCCCGGCGACGTCTGGTCGTCCAGCGGGTTGGCGGTCACCGGCGGCACCTGAGCGGTCAACGCGGCCACCGGGTCGACCACCCCGTACCCGAAGCGGTCGTCCCGCCCGGTGGGGCCCAGGTCCCGGGCGGTGGCCAACAACCGGTTGACCACCTCACCGGCTGGCATCTGCGGATAGCGGGATCGGACCAGCGCGGCGGTCGCCGCCACCAGTGGCGCGGCGAAGCTGGTGCCCTGCACCCGCCAGTACCCGCTGGGAGGCTTGGCGCCGACCAGCCCGCTGGCGGGGGCGGTGAGCACCGTCGCCCGGCCGGTGATCGAGCCGGACCACATGTTGTCGCTGCTGCGTTCGAGACCGGAGACCGCGATCACGCCCGGCTCCCGCGCCGGATACCAGACCTTGGTGCTGGTGGAGGTGGCCAGGTTGCCGGTGCAGGCGATCACGACCACGTCCCGGACGAACGCGTAGTCCAGGGCGGCGGCCAGGGCCGGGCTGTCGCCGCTGCCGCCCAGCGACAGATTGATCACGCGGGCGCCGTTGTCGACCGCCCAGCGGACCCCCTGGGCGACGATCAGCGCGTCGTCGTACCGGTTCTCCTCATCGAGCACGCGGACCGGCAGGATCCGGGCGTCCGGTGCAAGGCCGACCACGCCCCGCTTGTCGTCGTTGCGCCCGGCGATCAGGCCGGCGACAGTGGTGCCGTGACCCACCGGATCCGGGCCCGGCGCACCACCGGGGCCGACCAGGTCCTTGCCGGGCAGCACCTGGCCAACCAGGTCGGGGTGGTTTCCGTCCACTCCGGAGTCGACCACCGCCACTGTCACGCCCCGGCCGGTCGAACTGCGCCACGCCGTCTCGGCCTGCAACTCGTCGAGCTGCCACTGCTCGTCGCGGACCTGGTCGGTGCGGGCGATGGCGTCACCGGGGGCGAACGCCATCGGCGCGCCGGCGAGCTGTCCACCGTTGGTGGGCGTGGCGACCGGCACGGCTGCCGCGGTCGGGGCCACGACGGCAAGCGCCGCGGCCACGCCGAGCAGCGCCCGGCCGGTCGCTCGTCGGGCCGCTGACGGACCGCTGTGCCGCACCCCAGTCACATACCCAGCCATTCATCCCGACGGAACCATGACGATCGGAGATTACCGGTTTCCCCACCCGTCACGGGAAGAACCGGCGAGTCAGGTCATTGCGGCGGCAGTTGCGCCAGCTGAACAAGGCGTACGCCCTCCCGCCGGGTGACCAGCCGACCACGCCCCGGCGGCAGCGGTCCGGGGCGCACCGGCCCGACGAGCGCGCCCTCCTCGGGGCTGCCCGCCATCACCAGGCCGGCCGTGGACAGCTCGCGCAGGCGCTGCACGATCGGCTCGTACTGTGCCCGGCTCGCCCCACCGGACCGGCGGGCCAGCACCAGGTGCAGCCCGATGTCCCGGGCGTGCGGAAGGTGCTCCTCCAGTGCGCGCAACGGGTTCGCCGGCCCCGCCGCCACCAGGTCGTAGTCGTCCACCAGCACGAACAGCTCCGGCCCGGACCACCAGGACCGGTCCCGCAGCTGCTGCGGGGTGACCTCCGGCCCGGGAGCCCGCCGCTCCAGGTAACCGGCGGCCGACTCGACCAGGTCGGCGGTGTGTGCCGCCGCGGTGCCGTACCCGATCAGGTGTGGCGTCTCGATGGCACCGAGCAGGCTGCGCCGGTAGTCGACGAGGATCACCCGGGCCTGCTCGGGAGTGAACCGGGTGATGATCGACGTGGCCAGCGCGCGCAGGAACGACGACTTGCCGCACTCCGAATCCCCGAAGACCACGAAGTGCGGCTCGGTGGCGAAGTCGAGCAACACCGGGCGCAGGTCCGCCTCCGCGATCCCGATCGGCAGCCGCAGCCCGGTCGTCGAGGCGAGGTCCAGATCGGCGTACGGCAGCACCGGCGGCAGGAGCCGCACCCGGGGCGCCGGAGCGCCCGCCCACCCGTCGGCGACCCTCTTGACCAGGTCGGCGGTGTCGCCGCCGGCGGTACCGAGCTGGGGCAGCGCGGTGAGGAAGTGCAGGCCCTCAGCGGTCACCCCCCGGCCGGAGCGCTCGGGCACGTTGGCGGCCGCGCGCCGGGCCACCAACGAGTCGGTCGGGTCCCCGAGGCGCAGCTCCAGCCGGGAGCCGAACAGGTCCCGGATCGCCGGGCGGAAATCCAGCCAGCGCAGCCCCGTGGCGACCACGTGCACCCCGTACGACAGGCCCCGGGTGGCGAGGTCGGTGACGAGTGGCTCCAGGTCGTCGTACTCCCCGCGGATGGTGCTCCACCCGTCGATCACCAGGAACACGTCGCCGTACGGGTCGGCTCCCGGCTGGCCTGCCGTCCCCGCTGCCCCTCGACGCTGCCGGTACGCGGCCATCGACTCCACGCCCAGCTCCGCGAAGCGGCGTTCCCGGTCGACCAACAGGGTGGTCATCTCGCCGACGGTGCGTCGTACGGCGGTCGGGTCGGCGCGGCCGGTCACCCCGCCGACGTGCGGAAGGTCGCGCAGCGCGGCCAACCCGCCGCCGCCGAAGTCGAGGCAGTAGACCTGCACCTCGGCCGGTGTGTGGGTGAGCGCCAGCGCGCAGATCAGCGTGCGCAGGGCTGTGGACTTGCCGCTCTGCGGCGCACCGACCACAGCGACGTGCCCGGCAGCGCCGTCCAGAGCCAGCCAGAGCAGGTCCCGGCGCTGCTCCAACGGTTTGTCCACCACCGCCATCGGCACGCCGAGTGCCCCGTGCAGCTCCGGGTTGCCGACTGTCAGCCCGCGTTTCGGGTGCACCTCGACCGGACCGAGCAGCTCGTCCAGGGCCGGTGGCTGGCCGAGCGGCGGGAGCCAGACCTGGTGCGCCGGCGGGCCCTGCCCGACGAGCCGGTCCACCAGCAGGTCGAGCAGCGTCCTGGTGCCCTCCTCCTCCGTGACGACGGGCACGACCGGGGCCGTCGGCTCGGGCACCGGTACGACATGGGTGGTGAAGGTGAGCAGCCGCGCGCCCCCCTCGGTGGCGACGCCGCCCGACGCGGCCCGACGGCGGACGGCACCGGAGACGTACGCGGCCTTGAAGCGGGCCAGCGGGTCGGTGCCGGCACGCAGGTAGCCGTGGCCCGGTGAGCGGGGCAGCTCGTGCGCGTCCGCCACGCCGAGCACCGTCCGGGACTCCAGCGCCGAGAAGGTGCGCAACCCGATCCGGTACGAGAGGTGGGTGTCCAACCCGCGGAGCCGGCCCTCCTCCAGGCGCTGGCTGGCGAGCAGCAGGTGCACGCCGAGCGACCGGCCCAGCCGACCGATCTGCACGAACAGGTCGATGAAGTCGGGCTTGGCGGAGAGCAGCTCCGAGAATTCGTCGCAGATCAGCAGCAACGACGGCAGCGGGGCGAGCGGGCTGCCGGCCGCCCTGGCCCGCTCGTAGTCGCGCACGCTGGCGAAGTTGCCGGCCCGCCGCAGCAACTCCTGGCGGCGCACCAACTCCCCGTTGATCGCGTCCACCATGCGGTCGACAAGGGGCAACGCGTCGGCCAGGTTGGTGATCACGGCCGCGGTGTGCGGCAGCCTGTCGAACGAGGTGAAGGTGGCGCCACCCTTGAAGTCGACGAGCACGAAGTTGAGCTGCTTGGAGCTGTGCGTGGCGGCGAGCCCCAGCACCAGCGTGCGGAGCAGCTCGGACTTGCCGGAGCCGGTCGCCCCGATGAGCAGGCCGTGCGGGCCCATGCCGTCCTGGGCGGACTCCTTGAGGTCCAGCTCGATGGCGCCGCCGTCCGCGCCCACCCCGATCGGCACCCGCAACCGGTCTCGTGCCGAGCGCGGCAACCAGCCCTGTTCCGCAGTGAAGCTCTCCGGGTCACCGAGGCCCAGCAGCTCGGGGAGGCCCAGGTCGGCCTGGAGCGGGGCGTCCGGCCCTCTGGCCGCGCCGGCGAGACGCAGCGGCGCCAACCGTCGGGCGACCGCTTCGGCGTCGGCCAGGTCCAACTGGTCGGCGGTGCCCACCTCGGCGTGCCCGTCGGACGACCGCGAGTGCAGCCGCCGGCCGTGCAACTCCAGCAGCAGCGCGTACCGGTCCAGCAGTCGGGGCGGCGGGGTGTCCAGGTCCAGCACTGTGACCGCGTCGATGCCGCCGTCGCCGGTCAGGTCACTTGCACCGGTCAGGTCGCCGCCGTCGAGGACCACCACCACGTGCGGACCGTCGGTGGCCGGGCCGGCCGGGCTGAACCGGGACCGGGTGGCCAGCACGTCGGCCAGCAGCGACTCCAGCTCGGCGGCCGAGCTGGTGACCAGGCGTACCGGGCCGAGCGCGTCGGTGCGGGCGGGATGGTGGGCGTGCGGGAGCCACTTCACCCACTCCCAGCAGGCGCGGCGCTCCGGCCCGGCGCAGACCGCGACGAGCAGCTCGTCGGGGGCGTGGAAGACCGCCAACTGGGTCAGCACGGCCCGGACCAGCGCCTGTGCCGCCGGGTCGCCGGTGGGTGGCCCGCCGGTGGTCGGGGTGGTCGCCCGGCCGCGGCCGGCGGATCGCACGTGCACCCGGGCGAAGCTGCGCAGCGACAGCGCCACCGGCAGGTCCGGAACCACGGAGTACGCGTCCAGGAAGCGGCGTAGCGCGCCGGCGGTCATCGGCTCGAGCTCCTCCAGCGGCCGGGTGACCGGTGGGACCAGTGGGGTGGCCAGTGTCTGCGGCCCGACGGCGACCCGCACCACAGCGAAATCGGGGTCGGCCGGGCGCCGCTCCCAGACCCGGTGGCTGTCCACGGTCGACCAGAGCCGGCCCGGATCCGGATGCCTGTAGAAGACCCCGGCCCGTTGCTGGCCCGCGGTCCGTCGGACCCGCCGCCGCAGCGTGGCCAGGTGGCGTAGGTACTCCCTGCGGGCGGCCATCATCTCGGACTTCTTCGGGGTGCCGGAGGCACTGCCCCAGGACGTCACGAGCATCGCCAACGAGGAGAGCCCGAACATGCCGCCCACCACGTACGAGTAGGCCCCACCGCCCCGACCGAACATCATCGCCATCGCGACCGTGCCGCCGAGCATGGGCAGCAGCATGAGCATCTGCTGCCACCGCCCGCCGGTCACCACGGGGATCTCCGGCGGTGCGTCGACCGACAGCTCACCGGCGGGAATCTCCGGCGCTGGTCGGCGCGGCGGGCGCTTGATGACGACGGTGGACACTCGGCCTCCTGACAGCGCTGGGTAACCCGAGCCTGGCTCATGGTAGGTAAAGTCCTGTCGTCCGCGCAGCCTCCGATCCCAGTCGATATGGAGACCAGTCGATGACTACCGGGCTGGCACGCGTCACCATCAGCGCGCCGCAACGACGGGTGGACGTCGCCCTGCCGGAGCAGGTGCCCCTGGCCGAGTTGCTGCCCGACGTGCTCCGGCACGCCGGTGTCGGGCTCGCCGACGACGGCGAGCAGCACGGCGGTTGGGTGCTCCGCCGCACCGACGGGGCGTTGCTGGTTACCGCACAGGCGCTCCTGCCGCAGGGGGTCCGCGACGGTGAGGTGCTGCACCTCGTGCCGGCCCGCGCGCACTGGCCCGAGTTGGAGTACGACGACGTCATCGAGGCGATCGCCGACGGTGCACGCCGCCGCGGCGGCGCCTGGTCGCCGACCGCCACCCGGGCAGCCGGTCTGGCCGGTGCCGCCGTACCGCTCGGGGTCGGACTGCTCGCGCTGCTCGCCGGTGGCCCGACGCTCCGGGTCGGTTGGCTGACGGCCGTCGCGGTGGCGCTGGTGCTCACAGTGGCCGGCGCGGTCGCCTCCCGTGCCAACGGGGACGGCGCCGCAGGGGCGACGCTCGGCGGCTACGCGCTGCCGTACGCGTTCACTGCCGGTGCCCTGGCCGTCGGCTCCGGCGACCCGGTCGGGCCGATCGGGCCGGTCCGCTGGGTGGGCGCTCCCGAACTGCTGGCCGGCTCGGTCGCGCTGCTGCTGGCCGCGTTGATCGGTCTCCTCGGGGTGGCCAGTCGGCTGCGGGTCTTCGTGGCCGGTGTCACTGTCGGCCTGGTCGGCGCGGCGGCCGCGCTCGGTGGGCTGCTGATGACCACGGCCGGTACGGCGGCGGTGCTGCTCAGCGCACTGGTCTTCGCCGTCGGCGTGATTCCGCTGCTGGCCATCCGACTGGGCAAGCTGCCCCTGCCGCCGATCACCCTGCCGGCCGCCACCTCGGCGGAGGAGCCGGAGCGGGTGCGGGATCTGCCGGACCGGGGTCGGGTGCACGCCGCGGTGATCCGCACCGAGGAGATTCTCACCGGGATGCTGATCGGCCACGCCCTGCTGGTGGCGGCCACCGCTGTCGTACTGGTGGTCGCCGGTGGCACGGCCGGCCGGGTGCTGGTGGCGGTCACCTCGGCCGTGCTGCTGCTGCGGTCGCGGCTGTTCGTGGCGCTGCGACACCGGGTGCCGACGGTGCTCGCCGGGCTGGCCGGCTACGCGGCGCTGGGTGCCGTGCTGGTCGCTCGGGCCGACGGGACCGGGCGGTTGGTGCTGGTCCTGGGCGGGGCTGCGCTGGCCCTGGTGGCGGTCGCCAGCGGCACCGGGTACGCCCGCCGGCCGGTCTCGCCGTACCTCGGGAGGATCGCGGACCTCACCGACACGGCCCTGGTGGTCGCCGTGGTGCCGATCGCCTGCGCAGTGCTCGACCTGTACGACCGGGCCCGAGGGCTGCTCGGTTGAGCGGCCCCCGGGCCCGGTGCGTCAGCGGTCGTCAGTGCATGGATTCGCCGCGGGCCTCGGCGTCCCTGGCTCGCTTGTAGGAGGCGTGGATCTCGGCCTCGGCCTCGGTGCGGCCGACCCAGGTCGCGCCCTCCACCGACTTGCCGGGCTCCAAGTCCTTGTACACCTCGAAGAAGTGCTGGATCTCCAGGCGGTCGAACTCGCCGAGGTGGTGGATGTCGCGCAGGTGCTCCTGGCGAGGATCCTCGTAGGGCACGCAGAGGACCTTGTCGTCCCCGCCCTTCTCGTCGGTCATCCGGAACATGCCGATGGTGCGGCAGCGGATCAGGCAGCCCGGGAAGGTCGGCTCGGGGACCAGCACCAGCGCGTCCAGCGGGTCGCCGTCCTCGCCGAGGGTGCCCTCGATGAACCCGTAGTCGGCCGGGTACTGGGTGGAGGTGAAGAGGGTGCGGTCCAACCGGATCCGGCCGGTCTTGTGGTCCACCTCGTACTTGTTCCGGTGACCTTTGGGGATCTCAACCGTCACGTCGAAATCCATCTGCACGCTCCCTCGTCTGCCCACGCTGGCTAACGGAACCACTGGCGACCCCTCCGGACAGGTGAATGCCCACCCGCCGACTCCGGCCGCCGCATAGTCTTCGGACCGAAGTAGTGTCACCCAAGCCGATTTTCGCTGGGGGAGGAGGGGGTCGTGGGGAGGGAAGATTCACACTACCGCCCGGACGGGGGCTCCGCGCACGGTACCGGACGATCCGGCTCCGGCAGTGCCAAGGGGCGGGTCCCGGTGCCGGAGGCGCACCTCCCACGGGCACCCGAAGCTCCGGCCCCGGCACCGGAAACGGTGCCCGAGCGGCCCCCGCCGCTGCCCTGGCGCCCGCCGGCCGGGCCGGCGTCGCCCGCTCCGAACGCGGGTCACTTCCCGGTAGCCGGCGGTGATCAACCGGTGAGCGGCCCGCCACGCGGCAGTGCCACGGTCCCGGTCAGCCCTGCGCCGCTCAGCCCGTCGTTCGGTCCCGCGCTGACCGCTTCCGGCACTGGCGGGGTCCCCCCGGTGGGCCCGCCGATCTCCGCGTTGCCGGCACCCGCCGACGCCGAGCCTGCGCCCGCGCCCGCAGCCGCCGAGACGCGCCGTCGGAGGCGGCTGCCGGTGCTGCTGGCCGCCGTGCTCCTGCTGGTGCTCGCCAGCGTCGGAGTCGTGATCACCCGTCCCGGCCCGGTCGCCGGGTGGCTGGGCGACGACGCCGGGTCCGGGCCGCAAGCGGCCGGCGTGACTCCGGAACCCGCCCCGTCGGACGTGCTGGGCGGCCCGGATTCGAACGCCCCGGTGCCCACCCCGGACGGGGTGCGGGCCGTGCTCGATCCACTGGTCGGCGTCGCCACCCTGGGCGACCGGGTGAACGTCTCGGTCGCCGACGTGATCACCGGTCAGACGCTGTTCGCCAAGGGGGCGGACGACGGCACCGTGCCCGCCTCGGTGACGAAGCTGGCGACCGCTGTGACAGTGCTGGCGGCCCGCGGGCCCGGCTACCGGATCCCCACTCGTGCCGTGGCCGGCGCGAAGGCCGGCGAGGTGGTGATCGTCGGGGGCGGGGACCCGACCCTCGCGATCAACAAGAAGGGCTACTACCCGGGTGCGGCGCGCCTCGACGACCTGGCCAACCAGGTGCGTACCGCGCTCGGAGGCACGCCCCCGACCAGTGTCACGGTCGACGGTTCGGTCTACTCCGGCCCGGTCTACGGCCCTGGCTGGGACGACGACATCCCCACCGGCGGTTCGGGCGGCGCGATGACCGCGTTGATGACCGACGGCGCGCGTACCGACCCGGGGGTCGAGCACGGGTCCGCCCAGCGGTTCGCCGAGCCGGACCTCGCCGCCGGCAAGGCGTTCGCCCGGTTGCTCGGGGTGCCGACCTCCGCCGTGAAGCGGGGAGCTGCCCCGCCGCAGGCGGCGACCGGTGCCAGCCCGGCACCGGGTACCGAACTGGGCGTTGTGCAGTCCCCGCCGCTGATCCGGCTGGTCGACGTCATGATCAGCGAGAGCGACAACCTGGTGGCAGAGGCACTCGCCCGGCAGGTCGCGTTGGCCCGCGGACAGCCCGCCTCGTTCGACGGCGGCGCCGCCGCAATGGACGCCGAGGTGGCGGAACTGGGCCTGCCCGCCGACGAGATCAGCGTCTCCGACGGCAGCGGCCTGTCCCGGCTCAACCGGATCAGCCCGTCGCTGCTGACCGATCTGATCCGCCTGGCCGCCAGTCCGGACCATCCGGAGCTGGCCGGCGTCTTCGGTGGTCTGCCGGTGGGCGGTTGGTCCGGGACTCTGAACGAGCGCTACCGCACCGCCGCCGGCACGGCCGCGGGCGCGGGCAGCGTCCGGGCCAAGACCGGCACCCTGACCGGTGTGCACTCCGTCGCGGGCCTGGTCACCACCGCCGATGGTCGCCTGTTGACCTTCGCGGTGCTCACCGACAAGGTGCCGGGTGACAGGGAGACCGCCCAGCCGGCACTGGACCGGATCGCCGCCGCGCTGGCCGGCTGCGGCTGCGGCTGACCGTCGCCGGTCCGGGGGTGACGCGGTCGCCATCGGCGTCGATCGAGGGCGCGAGCCCGGGCCGGGGTGTCGCGGCGCGGGTACGGTGGGTTCATGGCGCAGTTCGTGGACTGGGATCTGGCCGCCGCCACCGCGGGGGCGTTGAGCAAGTCTGGCCCCCGCGTGTCGTACGCGGAAGCCACCGACGTGGTCGGCGACCTGCGTCGGCTGACCGACGAGGCCGCCGGGCACGTGGCCGACTACACGGGGTTGCGGGCGCAGGTGTCGCATCCGCCGGTCCGGGTGGTGGATCGCCGCGACTGGGCCGCGACGAACATCGCCGGTCTCCGCGAGGTGATCACACCGCTGGTGAGTCGGCTCTCCGGCGACAAGCAACCGGGCGCGTTGACCGAGGCGATCGGGTCCCGGCTCACCGGGGTGCAGGCCGGGACGGTGCTGGCCTACCTCTCCGGCCGGGTGCTCGGCCAGTACGAGGTCTTCTCGGCTGACCCGGGCCAACTGCTGCTTGTCGCACCGAACATCGTCGAGGTGGAGCGCAAGATCGGCGCCGACCCTCGGGACTTCCGGCTCTGGGTGTGTCTGCACGAGGTCACCCACCGCACCCAGTTCACCGCGGTGCCGTGGATGCGGGCCTATTTCCTCAGCGAGGTGCAGGCGTTCGTCGACGCCTCGTCCAGCGGAAGTGAGCACCTGGTCGAGCGGTTGCGGCGCGGGGTGGCCACGTTGTCCGACGCGGTCCGTGACTCGGAAAGCCGCACCAGCGTGCTGGACATCGTGCAGACCCCGGCACAGCGGGCCGTACTGGACCGGCTCACCGCTTTGATGACACTGCTCGAGGGGCACGCCGAGTTCGTGATGGACGGCGTCGGCCCGCAGGTGATCCCGAGCGTGGAGCGGATCCGGGCGTCGTTCAACCGACGCCGGGAGGCGGGCAACCCGCTGGAGAAGGCGATCCGCCGGCTGCTCGGGGTTGATGTCAAGATGCGCCAGTACGCCGAGGGGCGCAAGTTCGTGCACGGGGTGGTGGAACGCGTCGGCATGGACGGGTTCAACTCGATCTTCAACTCGCCGTTGACCCTGCCTCGACTGTCGGAGCTGGATGACCCGGACGCCTGGGTCGCCCGGGTGCACGGCCCGGCCGGCACCATCCCGGCCGCTGGCTGACCACCCGCCGGTGGCCGCGCTCGCTCCGCCGGTGGCCGCGATCCGGGTGGCGGTCCGCCGCGCCCTGACCGGTGTGCCGTCCGGCGGTCCGGTGCTGGTTGCCTGCTCCGGTGGTGCCGACTCGCTCGCACTCGCGGCGGCCACCGTCTTCGTGGCGCCGCGGCTGGGCCGCGCCGCGGCGCTCGTCACCGTCGACCACGGCTTGCAGGACGGCTCCGCGGAGCGCGCCGAGGCGGTGGCCACCTGGGGGCGAGCTGTCGGGTTCGCGTCGGCGACGGTGGTCCGGGTGGAGGTGGCCGGGCGTCCCGGCGGGCCGGAGGCGGCCGCCCGTGAGGCCCGCTACCAGGCGCTGACCGAAGCGGCCCGGCAGCAGAACGCCGTCGCGGTGCTCACCGGGCACACCCGTGACGACCAGGCGGAGACGGTGCTGCTCGCGCTCGCCAGGGGCTCCGGCCCCCGAGGGCTGGCCGGGATGCCCGCCCGGCGCGATCTGGGCGGGGTGCCACTGCTGCGCCCGCTGCTGGAGATCGCTCGGGAACAGACGCGCGCCGCCTGCGCCGTCCTCGGGCTGAGCCCGTGGCAGGACCCGCACAACAGCGACCCGTCGTACGCCCGGTCGAGGGTGCGGGGCGAACTGCTGCCGGCGCTGGTGCGGGCGCTCGGGCCGGGCGTGGTGGACAACCTGGCGCGGACCGCCCGGCTGGTGGCCGCCGACAACGCCGCGCTCGACGAGTTGGCGGGGACGGCGCTGGCGGCGGCCCGGTGCCCCGACGGAGGGCTGTCCGTGCCGGCGCTGCTCGGCCTGGTTCCCGCCGTGCGCGGCCGGGTGCTGCACTCCTGGGCCCGTGAGTTGGGCGCGCTGCCCGGCGCCCTGTCGCACCGGCACGTCGCCGCCCTGGACGCCCTGGTGACCGATTGGCACGGTCAGGGCCCGGTCGACCTGCCCGGCGGTGTCCGGGTGCTCCGCCGCGACGGCCGGCTGGCACCGGTGCGCCCCGCCTGACCTGACCTGCCGGTCTCAGCCGCTGTGCGCCCGGTCCCGGAAGGTGGTCCGGTAGCTGTGCGGGGTGGCACCGACCCGGCGACTGAAGTGGTGGCGCAACGCAGCCGCGTCGCCGAAGCCGGACTGGTCGGCGACCGCCTCCACGCTCAACGGCGTTTCCTCCAGCAGCCGCCGGGCGAGCAGCACCCGCTGGTTGGTGAGCCAGTCGTGCGGGGTGGTGCCGGTCTCGGCGCGGAACCGGCGGGCGAACGTGCGGGGCGCCATACCGGCGCGGGCGGCCAACTCCTCCACTGTGATCGTCCGGTCCAGGTGACCCATCAGCCACTCCAGCACCGGTTCGAGGGTGGGTGCCTCGGGCGCCTTCGGGATGGGCGCCTCGACGTACTGGGACTGGCCGCCGTCGCGGTGCGGCGGGACCACCATCCGCCGGGCCAGCCGGGTCGCTGTGGCCGAGCCGTGCTCCTGGCGGATCAGGTGCAGGCACGCGTCGATGCCGGCCGCCGTGCCTGCGCTGGTGAGTAACCGACCGTCCTGGACGTAGAGCGAGTTGCACCGCACCCGGGCGCGCGGGTGCCGGCGTTGCAACTCGTCCACGTACCGCCAGTGGGTAGTGCACTCGCGGTCGTCGAGCAGCCCGGCCTCGCCGAGCAGGAAGGCGCCAGAGCAGACGCTGAACAGGTGCGCTCCGCGGGCGTCGGCCCGGCGGAGCGCGTCGAGCACCGGGCCGGGGACTGTGGTGCCCTGGCTGTGCGCGGGGATGGCCACCAGGTCGGCCTCGTCGACCGGGCCGAGGTCGGCGTGTGGGGTGAGGTGGAAGCCGGACGAGGTGCGCACGGGAGCGCCGTCCGGGCTGCACACCTGGAAGCGGTAGGCGGGGAAACCGTCGGCTGTCCGGTCGGTGCCGAACACCTCGGCGAGCACGCCGAGCTCGAAGGGAGCGACCTGGTCGAGGGCGAGGACGGCAACTGACCGCAGCATGTGACGAGGGTAACCCGACAGGTGGCAGTAAATCGATGACCACTGGCATTCCTGCCACTGTCCGGTCGCTTCGCGAGGTCGCAGACTGGTCTCAGTCCGGTGCGCACCGGCGGCGAAACCAACAGCAATCATGCGAAAGCGAGCGCCGCCATGGAGTTCCTGTTCATCCTCCTGTTCCTCGTCCTCCTCGCCGGTGCCTCGGCGGCCGGCCTCACCGTCGACAGCCACGATTCGGCCGACTGGAAGCCGAGCGACGATGGTCGCCGCTGGCGGTCACGCACCAACTGACGTGATTAGAGTCATTTGCCCGGAAAATCCTCGGCGGGACCGCGCCAAAAGGTGCGGCCCCGCCGACGAAGGCCATCCGACGTACGGCAGGCTAGGAGTCATGGCTGACGGCTCCTGGTACGACGCCGACATCGACCACGTGATCATCTCTGAGGCGCAGATCCGCGAGAAGACGGCGGAGCTGGCCAAGCAGGTTTCCGCCGACTACTCCCACGTGGGCGACGGGCTGCTGCTGGTGTGCGTACTCAAGGGTGCGGTGATGTTCATGGCGGACTTCGCCCGGGCGCTGGGCCGCAACGGCCCGCCGGCGGAACTCGACTTCATGGCCATCTCGTCCTACGGCCAGGGCACCACCTCCTCCGGGGTGGTTCGCATCCTCAAGGATCTGGACCGGGACATCGCCGGTCGGCACGTGATCGTCGTCGAGGACATCGTCGACTCCGGGCTCACGCTCTCCTGGCTGCTGCGCTACCTCGAGTCGCGCTCGGCGGCCAGCGTCGAGGTGGTCGCACTGTTCCGCAAGCCGGACGCGGTCAAGGTGCCGGTCGGAGTGAAGTACGTCGGCTTCGACATCCCCACCGAGTTCGTGGTCGGGTACGGCCTCGACTTCGCTGAGCGCTACCGGGAGCTGCCGTACGTCGGGGTGCTCAAGCCCGAGGTCTACGCCCGCTCCTGACGCCGGAGCGACCCGTCGCGACGGCCCGCCCGTCGACATGAGCCCTACTTGCATCGGCATCCATCAAGCCGACGTTCAGCGGGCTCTCAGCTGATGCGGTTACCGTGTAGCACGGTGGCCCGGAGGTTCCTCCGCGCTCGACCCTCTCGATCGCGTGACCGGGCGCTCGGGTGGCCGAGCCGGACTCCCCGCCACGCCGGCTTCCACCCGGACTCGCCGTACGTTGGCTGCGAGGCTGGTGGGCCTGCCCACGGTGCGTGTCGTCGATGTCGAGGGCGCGCAGAGTGCGGGGGCTCGCAGGTTCGCTGCTGGCGTACACGGTCTTTTGATGGTGCACCACTGCGGGGCTCGCAAGCTCACTCCTCGCGTACACGGTGTACCGTCGAATGACCGCGGCGCGGTAGTTTTCGCGCCTCGGGGTCGAGGCCGGCCCGCACGGCGGCTCCGGCCGCCGCTCAGCGCGGCGACACCATCAGACGGTCAGGACGTCGATCAGGAGGATGCGGGCGCCCCGGCGCTCGACAACAGTATGGAACGTACGCGTTTCTTCCGCCGACCGGTGGTCTGGATCATCCTGGTCATCCTCGGCGCCGTTGTGCTCAGTCAACTGTTCACCAGTGGTCCCAGCTACCACCGCGTGGACACTTCCGTTGCGCTCGATCAACTGCACACCGCCAAGATCAACAAGGTGGTCTTCCAGGACAAGGAGCAGACGCTCCAGCTGGACCTGGCTCAGAAGACCAAGTTCGGTAAGACCGAGACCAACAAGATCGAGGCCCAGTTCCCGTACCAGGCTGGCGACCAGATCTGGAACGAGGTGCTGGACGCCAAGGCGAACAACCGGGTCACCGGCCCGGCCGACGCCAAGGTCTCCTCGGACAGCATCTGGGTGAGCCTGCTGGTCAACCTGCTGCCGATCGCGCTGCTCGTGCTCCTGCTGCTCTTCTTCATGTCGCAGATGCAGGGCGGCGGCTCCCGGGTGCTCAACTTTGGCAAGTCCAAGGCCAAGATGATCACCAAGGACACTCCGAAGACGACCTTCGCGGACGTCGCGGGTGCCGAGGAGGCCGTCGAAGAGCTGTACGAGATCAAGGACTTCCTGCAGAACCCGGCCAAGTACCAGGCCCTGGGTGCCAAGATCCCGAAGGGCGTGCTGCTGTTCGGCCCGCCCGGCACCGGCAAGACGCTGCTGGCCCGCGCGGTCGCCGGCGAGGCCGGGGTGCCCTTCTACTCCATCTCCGGCTCCGACTTCGTGGAGATGTTCGTCGGCGTCGGCGCCAGCCGGGTCCGTGACCTGTTCGAGCAGGCCAAGACGAACGCCCCGGCGATCGTCTTCGTCGACGAGATCGACGCCGTCGGGCGGCACCGTGGCGCCGGCATGGGCGGCGGTCACGACGAGCGGGAGCAGACGCTCAACCAGCTGCTCGTCGAGATGGACGGCTTCGACACCAAGGGCGGGGTCATCCTGATCGCGGCCACCAACCGGCCGGACATCCTCGACCCGGCGCTGCTGCGCCCGGGCCGGTTCGACAGGCAGATCCCGGTGGACGCCCCCGACATGGAGGGCCGCAAGGCCATCCTGCGGGTGCACGCCAAGGGCAAGCCGTTCACGCCCGACGTCGACCTCGACGCCGTGGCCCGTCGCACCCCGGGCTTCAGCGGCGCCGACCTGGCCAACGTGATCAACGAGTCGGCCCTGCTCACCGCTCGTAAGGAGCAGCGGGCGATCACCAACGACTCGCTGGAAGAGTCGATCGACCGGGTGGTCGCCGGTCCGCAGCGGCGGACGCGCGTCATGAGCGACAACGAAAAGAAGATCACCGCGTACCACGAGGGTGGCCACGCGCTGGTCGCCTGGGCGCTGCCCCACGCCGCGCCGGTGCACAAGGTGACGATCCTGTCCCGTGGTCGCTCGCTGGGCCACACCCTGGTGCTCCCGACCGAAGACAAGTACACCCAGACCCGTGCCGAGATGATCGACACCCTGGCGTACGCCCTGGGCGGTCGCGCCGCCGAGGAACTGGTCTTCCACGAGCCGACCACCGGCGCTGGCAACGACATCGAGAAGGCCACCCAACTGGCCCGCGCGATGATCACCCAGTACGGCATGAGCTCCAAGCTCGGCGCGATCAAGTACGGCACCAGCGGGGACGAGCCGTTCCTCGGCCGCAACATGGGCCACGAGCGGGACTACTCGGACTCGGTGGCCGCCGAGATCGACGGCGAGATGCGGGCACTGGTCGAGCTGGCGCACGACGAGGCCTGGGAGATCCTGGTGGAATACCGGGACGTCCTGGACAACATCGTGCTCGAGCTGATGGAGAAGGAAACCCTCTCCACTGCCGACATGGCGCGGATCTGCTCCCGGGTGGTCAAGCGCCCGCCGCTGGCGCCGTACAACGGCTTCGGCAAGCGCCAGCCCTCCACCGAGCCGCCCGTGCTCACCCCTGCGGAGAAGGACAAGCTCAAGGCGCAGGCCCAGGCCGACGGCGCGCAGGCGTCGGTCGGCGGGATCGCGCCGTCCAACAACTCGGACGGCACGCACTGAGCAACGACCCGACGGCCAGCTCCCCACACCGGGAGCTGGCCGTCTCCGCGACCGAACCAGACGGCGACGACGAGCTGGACTACGTGGCCGCACGGCTGATCAGCGGCAAACTGACCGGCCGCCCCGTCGAGGACGCTGTCGACCTCGGCCGGATCGAGAAGGCCGTCCGCGAGATCCTGATCGCAGTCGGCGAGGACCCGGACCGCGACGGACTCCAGCAGACCCCGGCCCGGGTCGCCCGTGCGTACGCCGAACTCTTCGCCGGCCTGCGGGTCGACCCGGCCCAGGTGCTCAGCACCACCTTCGAGGCCAACCACGAAGAGCTGGTCATCGTCCGGGACATCGACGTGATGAGCCTCTGTGAGCACCACCTGCTGCCCTTCCGGGGCAGCGCGCACATCGGCTACATCCCGGGCCCCGATGGGCGGATCACCGGCCTGTCCAAGCTGGCCCGCCTCGTCGAGGTCTTCGCCCGTCGGCCGCAGGTGCAGGAACGGCTCACCTCGCAGGTCGCCGACCTACTGATGAGCAAACTCGCACCACGCGGCGTCGTCGTCGTGCTCGAATGCGAACACATGTGCATGGCGATGCGCGGCATCCAGAAATCCGGTGCCAAGACCATCACGTCGGCGGTACGCGGCATCCTGCAATCGGACTCCAAGTCGCGGGCCGAAGCGATGGCGCTGATCATCCCCCGCTGACACCTCGACGCCCCACGGCCGGCCGACACCCATCCGGGACGGCCGGCCGTTGCGTCTTCACCACCCGGCCGGCGTTGCTCCGACCGGGCGGCTTTCCGGCCCGACGGATCAGCCAGCGAGCAGCGCCAACAGCAGGCCCGCCGTGGCCAGCACCGCCGGCACCAGGCACACCAACGCGCCGAAACGCACAGTACGGTCCAGGCGCTCGGTGGGGCTGACCCGAAACAACCGGCCAATGCCAATCCAACCGGCGACGAACGCGACCGCCGGCATCGGCAGTCCGCAGATCAACGCCGCCACAGTGGCCGGTCCCACCCCCGTCGTTACGAGCACCACGACCTGGATCAGCGGCACCAGCAGCGCGAACGGCCCGTACACCAGGAGGTTGCGCGCCCGCGCGGGCCAGGACCCCGGTCGGAACCGGCGGCGCGCGGCCAGCGCCGCGTCCGCCGCCTCGGCCCGACCACGCGCGGTCCGCAGCGCCGCCAAAACGGCCGCCGGGCCACCCGCCATCGACCGGGCCGCCTCGGTCAGCTCCGGCGGTGACGGCACCAGGGAGATCGCCGGTACGCCCAACTCGCGCAGCCGTTCCTGTTGACTCGCCAGCCCGGTACGGACCACAGTCAACTCCTCCCGGGCGGCCTCCGCCGACCGGGCCTGCTCACCGGCAGCGGCAGCCGCGCCCCGGCGTACCCCGTCCAACTGGCGGGCGGCCGCAAGATACTCCGTCCAGGCCGTGCTGGGCTCGACCGCCCGCGGCGAGGCGTCCCCGGGCGCCGCCTCTGCCCGTTGCCGTCCCGGCCCGGTCACCGTCGCGATCGGATCCACCTCGACACCCTCCACGCGCGCCACCCGCTCAGCCGGCCTCGTCGGCGAACGGCACCAGGACTGTGCCCCGCTCGTCCGGGCCGTCCCAGAGCACCGCCCGGTCGGGGCGCACCTGCCACTCGACCGGCCGACCAAAGACCGCTGTGAGCTGCGCGACCGGCACGTCCAGCACGGCCACCGCCGCAAGCTTGTCGACCTCGCCCGCCGGCTCGAACAACGCGGCGAACGGCGGAACCGCACGCCACCAGCCCAGCAGATGCCGGCCCTCCGGCGGCCCGTCCCGTAGGAGCGACCGCAACCGGTCCACCGGCAGATCCCGAGGCCCCGGCCGGTCCAGCCCGAAGACCACCAGATACGTCGGCAGGTCGTCGGCCGCGTCCGCGAGCAGCGTCGGCAGATCCACCAACTCGGCCGCGTGCCGGGTGGCCAAATCCGCAGTCAACGCCTCCGCCAAAGCCCGCGCGCCCGGGTCCGGTGCCGCCACCAGGAAACGGGCACCGCCCGGTGCGTGGTGAGCCGACGTGCTCCGCGCCGCCGTCGCCAACAGCCCGCCCGCCGCGGTGCCCGACCCCAGCACCGCGAGGTTGCGCCCGGCCGCCGGACCCAGCGGCACAGCGACCGTCGACCGGGCCACGTCCACCGCCCGGCCCAACAGGGCGGCCGGTCCGTGTGCCTGTCCCGCCAGGGCCGCCCGGTGGCGCGGATCGTTGCCCAGCAGCGGCCGGGCGTACCCCGCGAAGACCACCGGCGGCACGGACCCGGCCGGACGCGCCGCCCACAACTCGTGGCGCAGCTCTTCCACGACCTCCGGATGATCCTGCGGATCCGGGTGACGGATCAACCGTTCGTGACCCCGGATCGCCCCCCGAGGGCCGCCGAGCCCGCCGGCAGTGTTCACCACCGCGCTGCCCACCGGCAGACCGGCCGCCGAGTCGTTCGTCGGCTCCAACACCGGGCTGCCACCCGGTAGCGCCACCCGTACCGGAAACTGCCCGAGCACCGAATCCCGATGACCAGCATCCGCGCGCGCACTCAACCCCAACTCGCCCGCGCCCGCCAAGACCAGGTGCACGCCGTACGCCCGACCCGCCCGGGCCAGCCCGTCCAACTGGGCGGCCACCTCGGCGGCCAGCCGATCCCGCTCGGCGAAGAGCAGCGGCACATTGTCCACCACACAGACGATCCGGGGCAGCGGCTGGTGCTGACGCAGCTCCGCGAAGCGTTGTCCTCCGGCCCGAGCGCCCGCCTCCGTGCGGCGCTGGACCTCGGCCGTCAACTCGTCCAGCAGATCCCGGACGTACTCCCGGTCGGCGGCCATCGCGGCCGCGCGCACCTGCGGAACCCACGACCGGTCCCGCTCGGTCTGCAAGAACTCCACGAAGGACTCGCCGTCGCCGAGATCCGCCAGGTAGAACGCCAGGTCGTCAGGGCCGTACCGGGCGGCCAGGCCGAGTAGCGCGGTGGTCAGGAACGCCGCCCGGCCCGCAGCGGACCGGCCACTCACCAGCCAGTGTGGGGTCAACTCGGTGAAGCCCAGCGGCACCGACCGGCCCCCGGCGTCGCCGACGGTAGTGGTCAGCCCGTCGGCCGAGTCCGACTCCCACAACCGCTCACCCGTTGGCGGCAGCAGAGCACCCAGCGCCAACCGGGAACCCGCCTCCACCTGCTCGGCGAGCCGCCGACACACCGCATCGACCAACTCGGCCGGCGGGTCCGACTCGACGAAGACCGGCGAGTTCAGACCGCCCGGTGGATCGGCGCCCGGCCCGGCGAACGAGGCCCCCGGCGGATCGCCGAGCAGCGCGTACGCATTCCGCAGCGCCAGCGAAGTCGTGTGCGGCAGTGGTGCCCGGGCCGAGTACGGGCCGGCGGGCGGCCAACCCGCCACCACCAGGTGCAGCCCAGCGGCCGGCCCCCGCTCGGCCAACGTCTCGATGCGCGCCAGATCGGACGCGCCGGTCGACTCCGGCAGCGCCGCCACCACCAGCAACAGCGTCCGATCGTGACGGCGTCGCCCACTCGCCCCCGGCGTCACCCACTGCTCCGCCTCGGTGAGCACCGCGCGCAGACCCGCCACGTCCACCGCCGGCGGCGGCAACAGGCCGGCATCCGCGAGTGCCCCGAACGGCGTCAGCACAGCTCCGGTGGCATCCACCGCGCGAATCAGCAGGGCACCCGCCGGTGCCGCACCCAACAACCGCAGGAGTACGGCCCGGAGCAAACCCGCCACCCGCGGCTCCCGCGCATCAGCGTCCACGCTGAGGTGACCGGTGCCGACAAGTGGCACCAACGCGGGGAAACGAGCGTCGTCCAACGGCGCCGCAGTACCGACCCGAACGAACGGCGGCGGACCATCACCCGCCGGCGAGTCCACGGTGAGTGAGTCCAGTGCCGCGCCCGACCAGCCCGGCGCCAGCAACGCCGCAGCCGTCCGTAACCGGTCGGCCACCTCGTACTGGCGGCGCTGATCGGCCGGAGCAGGCCGCGTCTCGTCCAGGATCCCAGCAGCCGCTGTCGCGACGGCCGCCGCCCGACGGTGCAGGGCTGCGGCGCGGTTCGTACGAGCCTTCGGACCGGCCACCGCGTCCACCCCCTCTACCCGAGGTTGGCAACCCCTCCCCAAGCAGAGACGGTATCCCAGCCGACGGTCCTCCTCCGGGAGGTGCCTCGGCGCTGCGCCGGTGTTGTCGTGGATCTCACCGGTGGGGAGGGGTCCGTCACGATCCGCTGGATCTGAGGCATTGGCTCCGGAGCGTCCAGCCGATAACTTCAGGAGGTGGAATCAGTGCAGCCCCCCGCCGGTTCCCAGGTCTCCCGCGTACCGGCCCAGCGGACACCGTCGGAGCAGCTGCCGCCCGCCCCGGCAACGCCGGCGCCGCAGCCGCCGCGCCGCCGAATGCGGACGGTGCTCACTGTCGTGGCTGGCGTGCTCGCCCTGCTCTGCGTCGGCGGGGTCGCGACCGCCTTGGTTTGGTACAACCGCGCCTCGACGCCCGACCGCAGCGCACCGGACGTGGTCGTGGACAACTACCTGCGCGCGTTCCTCGTGGATCGCAATGACGTAAGAGCTGACCAATTCACCTGCGAGAGTGGGTCGCAGTTGGACGCGTTACGCGCTCTGCGAACCGATCTACTCGAGCGGGAGCAGCGTTTCGGGACCACGATAACTGTTAGTTGGGGGACCCTGAACGTGCAGACGCAGGGTGAGACTGCTGCTGTTGAGGTTACGTTGATCATCTCGGCTCGGATCGACGGAATGAGCCAGAGCGACCGTCAGCCCTGGCAGTTCAATACTCGGCTAGCCGACGGCTGGCAGGTGTGTGGCGGTACGCGAGCCGGCTGAGGTCATTCGATCCACAGGAGATGGACCGGGACCTCCAGCGTGGTGGGTGACTGGCCGCGCCAGGCCCAGCGGTACCACTCCACCTCGGGTGTGACTCGCACACAGATGTCCCCTTCGGCCCCTGAGTAGGTCTCAGTGACCGCTCGAAGGTCACGATGCTCCAGGCCGTTCTCAACGTGCACCACCCGTCGACCGGTGACCGCGTCCGCTTCGAAGACCGGTGTGGGGGTCCGGTGCGCCGGGCCGTCCAGCGATACCAACCGGATGCCCGTGTCCCGGGCGTCGTCCACGTCCGGTCGACTGCCGACGGTCTCCACCCAGACCCGCTCCACCGGCACCAACGGCGCGAACACCTCGACCTGGTCGGCTTCGGCCCGGTACCACTCGTGCTCGGGGATCACCGGCACGTAGGTCCTGGCGCTCTGCACCACCCGGTCGTCCGCGCGCAGGTCCCCGCGCCAACCCATCCCGGGCAGCCCGACCAGCACCCGTCGACCGCGTAGCTCGACCCGCTCCGTCGCGGGGACGATGGTCAGCGGTCTCGGCGGCTGTGGAGCCCAGTCCGGCTGGTCGGCGAACGGGTCAGGTAACGGTCCGGTCATACCAGTGGTGGCCTCACTCAGCGGCGCGCAGCGGGGCACCCCGCTCGCGCATGAACGGGACCGGGTTCACCGCGCCGGACGCGTTGCGGTCGTTGCGCAGGTGCACCTCGAAGTGCAGGTGCGGGCCGGAGGAGTTGCCACTGCTGCCGACCTTGCCGATCACCTGACCGGCCGTCACGATCTGATCCTTCTTGACGAATGGCTGAACCACCATGTGGCAGTACCGGGTGATGTAGCCACCGGCGTGCAGCAGGTCGACGAACCAGCCGCAGCCCCCCTTGCCGGGGAATCCGTCCACGTTGCAGTCCTGCCGGAGGCGGCGGTCCTCGTCGCAGGTCGAAACCAACACTCGACCGGTCGCTGCCGCGCGAATCTCGGTGCCCTTTGCCGCGCCGATGTCGACTCCGTTGTGGCTGGGCCGGCTGGCGGTGCGGAAACCGGAGCCGACTCCGCCAGGGATCGGTGCGGTCCAACCGGAGGCAGCGATCTGGCCGCGCTCGGCCGCGTTGCACACCGCCTTGCCGTTGATCTCGACAGTGCGGGCCGCGCCACCAGCCAGCGCGTCCACGATCCGGCTGGCTATCTCTTCGTGTTTGGCGTACGCGTCCGGGTATGCGCTGATCTGTACCCGCTGCGCCACCACGGTCAGCGGTCGTTGTTGCCAGCTCCCCACCTTGACGAGCTTCTCGTAGAACTTGCGGGCCGCGTACGCGGGATTCAACCGCTCGGAGACACTGCCCCACCCCGGCCGCTGCTGGAACAGGCCCAGCGAGTCGTGGTCCGCGCCAACGCCCTCATGCGGCAGAGCCAGGGACTCGGGTACGCCGCTGTTGGCAAGGTTGCGTAGGGCGGACTCCTGCATAGCGGTGGCGAGGGCGACCACCCAACCTCGCGAAGGTACGCCCATGTCCTGGCCGACCTTGATGATGATCGCGGCATTGCGGACCTGACTGTCGCCGTACTGGGCGAATCGTGGCAGCTTGCCCGCGATGTTTACCGCTCGGACCGGCCCGCACTCCATGCCCGCCATGGTGTCGCCGTTCTCGGCGTCGTTGCCTCCGAGCCCGGTGAGGAAGAACGCCGCAGTGCCGCCGGTGCAGCAGAGCAACAGCAGCATCCCGGTGAGCACCGCGGCGACCACACCGAGCCGGAGGGGACCCCGGCGCGTTTTGGCGCTACCAACATCGCTCATGGCCGCTCCCAGTCCAGAACGTCGACCAGCCAACCACCATCGGAGGTGACCAACTCCAACCGGAGCCCGCCGGCATCAAGGGGTAGCACCAACTCGACGAACGTCTCGGTCCGCTCTCGCATGGTTGGAGGACCGGTGACCTTCTCGGCCGGCACGCTTTCGGGCTCGGCGCCGGTCAACTTCTCCCTCAGCGCTGGCGTGGAAAGTGGCCGCAGGCCAGCCTGCCACTCTTCGGTGGTCATCCCGGGACGGCCCAGCCAGGCCTTGGCGAAGCGGTCCGCGGTCTGTTCGGGCGTGCGGGCGCCGGGCGACGTCACGGGTGACGGCGGAGCCGCGCTGTTGAGCAGACCGTCGTCGCCAGCCGTCGGGTCCACGGTGATGATCGGCCCATCCGGACGGCTACTCAACCCATCGGCTGAATCGCCCGGGTTCGAGATCAGCCGGGCCGCCCCGAGCACACCGACGACCACCACCCCGATCACCAGCGCAACGCCCAGCCGGGACCGCAGCGCCCGAGTGAAGAGGAACTCCAACGCCCGTCGCATGACCGTCACCTCGCCTCTGAGCGCACCCGGGGTCCGGTGCGATCCGGTACTCGCTCGGTGGAGCCCGGGCGGTAGACCACGAACGACGGGTTCTCAGCCGGAACGTCCGGCTCGGTCCAGGTCGCTGGCTGTCGGCGTCGGGGTTGCGGGGCGGTCTTGCGGCTCCGATCCCTGCCCTCCTCCGCCGGGGCCTCTTCGGGCCGCTCTCGACCGTCAGGGCGTACCGCGTCCGCGCGCCGGCCGTCGGCCACTGCGGTCGGCACCGGGGCCGGGTCCTCCCGCCGCGCCTCGGGACGTAGCCGGGTCTGCGTCGCGTCGGGCGACCGTCGACGTCCACCCACCGGCTCGGCGGTGCCGCCCGGCTCGGCTACGTCCAGGCGAGCGGCGGTCCGCATGTCGCGGAAGAACCGGCGATGCCAGGACCCGGCCGAACTGACCGCCTCGCTGCTGTCCTTGCCGCCTAGTTGCGTGATCCGCCGGTACGGCCGCAACAGCAGCCATCCGACCACTCCGCAGAGCCACACCAGCACCACCTGAAGCCAACCCGGCAGGGCAGGGGTACTCATGATCAGGTCGACGGCGAACAGGTAGATGGCTGCGCCGGTGCCGAAGATGGCGATGTTGAACACCGCAGCGACCACTGCGTTCGCCAACCGTCGCAGGCCGGCGCTGGCCGGCCGGAGCAGGCCGATGGTGCCCAGGATGGGTGCCGCGATCACGGCCCACCGGAAGATCAGGAAACCCAGCAGGACCAGCACTGACGCGGTCAGGTCGAACATCGCGAAGAGCACGGCCGCGAGCACGGCGATGAAACCAGAGCCGATTCGGTCCATGTCGCGGGTGCCCGTCAGGAACTCGTACGCCTCCGGGTCCTCGGTCTTGATCTGCTCCGCGACAGTCATCCACTGCTGCTGCTTGGCCTCGATCGTCGCTGGCCGGGTGGCCGGGTTGGCCCGCAGCTTCTCGGCCTCTTCCCAGGAAAACGCCTTGGCGTCGTACAGGGCAGGGCCATACTTTCGGGCGGTCTCGCTATCCGCCGAGCCCAGCACTCCGCGCAGCCAATTGCGGTAGAGCATCGCCTCGGTGGCAGTGTCGCTAGCCCGTACGGCTGGCGGCCGTTTATCCACACAAGCGTCTGGGTTGGGAACGGCGCACTGATCCGGCGGGGTGTCCTTCGACGCCGGACCTATGGCGTCGTGTACGACGCCGAGCGAGGTGATCAGGGTGCCATCGGCGATGTTCGCCGACTTGACCGGCCAGGCCGCCAGCGCGGTGACCGCCACCATCACCAGTAGCGCCCACCCTGCTGTCGTCATCGCATTGCTCATGTCCGACTGGCGGGAGCGCCAGAGCAGGTAGAGACCCACCACGCAGAGCGTGACGATTCCAAAGACGCTGAATACTTTTTCGTATACGCCTTTGGTGGCTTTCTCCACCAGTGGGTCGGCCCAATTCCACATCGAGCGGGGATCCCAGGCTCGCTCTCGCAGGGCGTTCGAGGCGCCCACGACCGCCGTGGCGATCATGAGCTCACCGTTGGCGACGGTGGTGGTGAACTTGTAGTCCGGATGGAGGACGGTGGATGCGCATCCGCCCTCCACGTTATAGGTGTTGAAGCTGTAACCGCCGTAGCCGTAGTCGCTGTAGATGCCCTTTGGCCCGGGCAGCTTGGACGAGTCCGGGCGGGAGGCGAACCAACCAGCCAGGCCCGAATCCGGAGCGGAAGGCACAGGTGGCTTGAGGCAATCGATTTCTGCCTTGCTGACCTGCTTCAGCTTCGCCACGCAGGCGCGGAAGTCGGCTTGCCATTCGGCGGTCGTGCAGAGGTCGGCGCGGGCCTGCGCGGCGGGCGGTGCGGCGGCTGCGGCCTCCGCGCCGATCAGCGGCCAGGTGAGGGTGGCCCCGGCCAGTACGCCAAGGGCGAGCAGGAACGACGCGGTCCTTGCCCAGGCCCTAGCCATGTCACGCCTCCAGATCCGGCAGGGGGATGCTCGGCAGGACGCCGGCCGCCGCGGCGATCGCGGCGGGCGTCGTGTCGAGGTGGTCCAGCAGCCCTTCGACGTACGAGACGTCGACTCGGACCTTCTGCACCCGGCCGTCCACGTCGCGCATCACGAACTCGCGGAAGCCGAGCCGGCTGGACGAGCTGGTGTCGGCGGCGGAGAGCGAGGCGAGCGTGGCCTCGTACCCGTCGTTGACCGGCACCCGCAGCAGCCGTAGCGCCTCGGAGGCGATCTCGGCGTCTTCGGCGATGCGGCCGACGAAGACTGTGGAGACGAGGTTCTGCACGTCGAGGCCGAGGATGTCTTTGGGATTCTGGGAGGCGACCAGTGCGGCCAGGTTCCACTTGCGGGAGTCGCGGGCGAGTCGGACCAGGAAGGAGCGCCCGGACCGCCAGCCTTCCATGAAGTGCGCCTCGTCGAGGCCGACGAGTTTGCGCGATGACATCGAGCCGCCGTAGCAGCGCCGCACGGCGAGCCGGTGGGCGGTGTGCAGCATCGGCAGGGCCAGTGCTTCCTCGGCCGACCAGTACTCGCGTTCGATCTTGAGATCGGGCAGCCGTAGCCCGGCCATGGTGATCACGGTGAGTGCCGCGTCGGCACCGAGCAGCCCTTCCGGCGGTCGGCCGAAGAAAAGCATGGCCAGCGGCATCTCGGCGGTGTCGAGCAGGAGGTTGGCCAGTTCCTTGCCGGCGTCGTCGTCGAGCCGCCCGAGGCAGCTCACCACGTCGTCCAGGGTGGAGGTCTCCTCGGCGGGGACCTGGCGGACGGCGTGCCGGAAGAGGGTGGCGGTCGACGCCTCCCTGGCCACCTGCGGCGGGACGAGCATCATGCAGATGTCCTGGACCAGCATCCGCCGCTCGGCTCGGGCGTTGGAGACCGCGATCTCGAACTCCCGGTCACCGGCGGCCCCGGTGCCGAACTCGGAACGCAGCGGCGTCGGGATGAGTGAGTAGGGCGCCAGGGTGCCGTGCTCCGAGCCGGTCAGGTTCAACACCCGGGAGTACGGCCGCAGCTCGGGCATCGCGCAGAGGCGGGCCAGCGGGCCGGACGGGTCGAGCAGGGTCACCTGGACACCTCGGCGGGCGGCCAGATAGCCCAGGGCGCCGAGCAGTGTGGACTTGCCACCGCCCGGTTCGGCGACGAAGACCGCGAGCCCGGAGCGTTCCCGGACCTCCATGGGGAAGTGCAGGTCGAGGAAGACGGGACGGCGGCAGGTGCCGGCGGTTCGGCCGATCAGGTCGCCCCGCCGGTCGCCCACGTTGGATGCGGCCTGGGGGAGCGCGGCGGCGAGCAGCGGCACCGGCATGCGACGCACGTAGCCGGTGTTGGCGATCGGTTCGCCGGGGATGAACTCGCGGGCCAGCCAGTCCTGGTTCTTCGGGTGCTGCAGCGAGATGCGCAGCTCCCGGGAGTAGAGCTGGATGAGCCGGCGGGCCCGCTCCAGGCATTCCTCCCTGGTCCGGCCGCCGACCGCGATCCGGTGCCAGCCGTGCGCACGGGCCGAGTCGACCGGGAGGCCGGTGGTCATCTCGTCGCCGATCACCAGGGCGCGCTTGGCCAGTCGCTCCAGCTCCGGAGGCGCGTCGATGCCGTGTTCGGCGTAGTCGAGCTGTTGCGAGCGGATCATCCGCAGCCGGTGTTCCAGATTACGGAAGGAGTCGCCGGAGCCGAGGATGTCGACGCGGGTGGAGATCTCCATCGGCCAGGGCAGCCGCTCGTGGAAGTGCAGCCAGGGCTCGTGTCGTTCCGGGATCTCCAGCGGCTCCATCCGGCCGACCGCGAGCACTGCCACGTGCCGCTCCTCGCCGGTCATCCGGTTGACCAGCTTGACCGTCGAGCCGTACGGGGTGCGGTAGCGCTCGACCTGCTCGGTCATGGCGAGCAGGTCGCCGCGCTCCCAGCGCCCGTCGGTGACGGGGGAGAGGGTGCTCGGCGGCGACATGCACAGCGCCACCGAGCGGTAGAGGAGCCATTCCAGCTCCTGGGCGGTGACCCGCCGGCCGCGCATGCCGAACGCCCCGAGCACCTCGTCGAACTGTTCCACGGTGCGGCCCAGTTTGCGGCGTTCTCCATCGGCGGTGCCCCGGCCGAAGGTGCGCAGCAGCCGCTCGGTGAGCGAGTCGCCGAGGGAACGCCTGGCGAAGGTGACGCCCAGGTAGGTCTGGCCCTCGGCGTGGTTGACAGCCATCAGGTGGCGTTGGGCGGCGACCAGGTGGTCGGCCCAGCCGGTGGTGCCGGGGACGTCGGGGAGCGGCGCCGAGGTGTGCGTGTCGATCGTGCGCGCCCACTCGTCGGCCGGGAACGGCCGGGTGGTGCGGCGCAGGTGCAGTCGGAAGCCGGCCAGGCCGGCGTACTGCTCGGAGATCGCCGACAGCAGCGCCTCGCGCTCGGCGTCCGGCCGGAACGCCCAGCGGACCTCGGGCAGCCAGTACCACGCGGTGACGGTGTTGGGTGTGAAGGTCAGGTGGCCGGCGATCTCGGTGATGGCCAGCTCGACAGATGGATCCCGATCCCCGAATTTGATCTTCGGAGGGCGAACCCGGGTCGGCTTGATCGGTCGATCCGATCGGCTCGCCGTGCGCTGCCGCGGCGCGGCGATCTCCTTACCGGAGGCCGAGGTGCCGGTGCTCCGGGGTCGATCCGAGTCGGTGACCCGGCGCGCCGTGCTTTCGAGAGCCGGCCGATCCGCAGCCGTGATCATGGCCGGCTGCTCCGAGGGGGCCGTGGACCGGCCGGTGGCCACCGTCGGCTGGGGTGGCCCTTGAGCCGCCGGTCGGGCCGGCGACATCGCTGTGGGGCGGCCGCCCGGCACGGTGTTGCCGGGTCGGCGGACGGAACCTGTGGTCGCCGACGGTGAACCGCCGTCGGTGGGCAGGTCGGGCTCGTCCGGCGGACGCCGCATCGGCCGTCGATCGCCGGCTTGATGCGGCACCCGGGACTCGCTGGCCGGGTGGCCGCCGCCGTGTCGTGGCTCGACGGGTCGGCCGCCATTGCCCGGCGGGTCGGCCGGCGTCCACGGTGGCTCGAGCTCGGGAACCGCGCGGGCTGGTGCCGGGCTGGCGGTGGGTGGCGGCTGATGTGGGATCGCCGGCTGCTCGCGGGTGCTCGGGCCGGCGGTGACGGCTCGTGGCGAGGCGGGTCGCCCCCCGCCGCCGAAGAGGTCCAGGAAGGGGGAGTCGATGTCGGCGTTCTCGCCGGCCGACACGGCGGTGGGCTCGGCCGGTGGCGTCCGGCGGGGAATCGGCCGAGGTGCCTGGAACACGCCGACGGCACCGTGGCCAGGTGACGTCACCAGCGCGGGGTCGAGGGCAACCTCGTCCTCGTCCTCGGTGTAGTCGAATGAGTGCGCACGGTGACCGACTGGTGCGCCTGGGCGGCCTGCCGGGGAGCCCGGCGTGGAGGAGCGGCTCATGCGATCGCCTCGGTGACTGTCGGCAGACCCATGCCCGCGTCCTGCGACGGACCGTTCGACGTACGTCCGGTCATGCCAGCTCCTCCCGAATCCTGATCCGGCTGCCGACCAGGCGCGGATCGCGCTGCTCGACCGCCGGCTCCCGGGTGCGTCGCCAGTCGGTCAGCGCGGTGCGGATGACCACCCGCGCCGGCCGATCGGGGTCGACGTGCCGGAAGATGAACGACGTGGTCACGATGGCGAGCGCGATCTCCCAGGCTGGGAAGAGCTCGACCGTCAACGTGAACAGCCAGTGGATGAACATGTAGAGGGGGACCAGCAGCATGAAGAGCCCGTACTGGGCGTAGGGCAGGTGGACCGGAAGGGTGTAACCGGGCGGCCCGAGGTAGACCAGGCGGGCCCGGTAGATGTCGTCGTCGGTGCGCAGCCGCATCTGGTGAACGCGCCTATTCGAAGATCAGGTCGATCAGGTAATCGCCGACGAAGAAGAGTGTTGCCGCGCCCGCGATGAAGGCGAGCCCGACGATGGCGATCGCGGAGCTGGTCAGCACCTTGGAGATCTCACCTCGGCTGGCACGGCCGATGAAGATGACGCCCAGGACGGCGAGCAGGATCGGCGCGATCTTGCTGGCGAAGAAGGTGACGACACTGTTGGTGTCGATCCCCTTCGGTGCCGGCTCCGCGAGTGGAGTCGACGCCAGGGTGGAGAGCGCGTGGGCGACGCCGGACGACGCCGTCTCCATGAGCTCGAAGGCGATCACTGGAACCTCCCCATAGCGCGGCCGGCGATGCCGCGGCGGTGCAATAGGCAAGCCTGGCGGGAAAAGTGCTCCACAGGGCATGGCGTTCTTGACCCTGTGTTCGTTACTCACCACGGAGGGTGGCGAGGTTTGGGCGGTTTTCCCCCGCTTCGGCCCTCCCTCCAAGCTTCGCCATCTCGATGCTGGCCAATTCCAAAGCGTACGGGCCGCCCCGGATTGCGACAAGCCGCGAAGGGACTGCCCGATACTGCCCGGATGACCGATCGTACACCTGTTCTAATCGGCACGTCAGGGGCAGTGGTACGGGGCCTACCCGGGGTCGCTGGGCGCCGCTGCCGCGACCGGTACCGTCTAGTCGTGACCGATCTGGTGCGGGCTTCGGGCCCGGTGGTGATGGGCGTCCTCAACGTCACACCGGACTCCTTCTCCGACGGCGGACGGTACGCCGACCTGGACGCCGCCGTCGGACACGGCGTCCGTCTACGCGACGCCGGTGCGCACCTGGTCGACATCGGTGGCGAGTCGACCCGCCCGGGCGCCGAGCGGATCGACGCGGCGACCGAGGCCGAGCGGGTGTTGCCGGTCATCCGCGAGCTGACCGCCGCCGGTGTGGCGGTCAGCGTCGACACCAGCCGTGCGCGTGTCGCGGAGGCCGCCCTGGCTGCCGGCGCGGCGGTGGTCAACGACGTCTCCGGTGGCCTGGCCGACCCGGACATGGCCCGGGTGGTCCGCGACGCGCACTGCCCCTGGGTGCTGATGCACTGGCGTGGACACTCCCGTGCCATGCGCGAACTGGCCACCTACACCGACGTGGTGGCCGATGTCCGGGCCGAGTTGGCCCAACGGATCGACGCGGCGTTGGCCGCCGGGGTGGCCGCCGACCGCCTCATCGTCGACCCCGGGCTCGGCTTCGCCAAGACGGCCGCGCACAACTGGGAGCTCAGCGCCCGCCTGCCGGAGTTGCTGGATCTCGGCTACCCGCTGCTCTTCGGGGCTAGCCGCAAGTCGTACCTCGGTGGGTTGCTCGCCGCCGTGGACGGCACGCCGCGACCGACCGCCCAGCGGGAGGCGGCCACAGTGGCGACCAGCGTGCTGGCGGTCGCCGCCGGCGCCTGGGGCGTACGCGTACACGACGTGCAGGCCACCGCCGACGCGCTCGCCGTCTGGGCGGCGACCGGCAGGCCTCGCCTGGCCGTGCCGCCGCACGACAGGAAGCGAACGCAAGACGATCACGAGCATGGGGTACGGCGATGACGACGGACCGGATCCACCTGACCGGCCTGCGGGCGCGCGGCCGGCACGGGGTGTACGACTTCGAGCGCGTTCAGGGGCAGGACTTCGTGGTCGACGCCGTCCTGGAGCTGGACCTCGGCCCGGCCGCCGCCAGCGACGATGTCACCGCCACAGTGCACTACGGCGAGTTGGCCGAACGCCTGGTCGCCGTGGTGACCGGCGAGCCGGTCAACCTGATCGAGACCCTGGCGGACCGGCTCCTCGCGGTCTGCCTGGCAGACGTTCGGGTCGACGCCGCGACGATCACAGTGCACAAGCCCGAGGCTCCGGTACCGCACACCTTCAGCGACGTGGCCGTCACCATGACCCGGGCGCGTACCCGGTGACGCGGGCGGTTCTGTCGCTCGGCAGCAACCTGGGCGACCGCCTGGAGCACCTGCGTACGGCCGTCGCCACCCTCGGCGACGCGGTGCTCGTGCTCTCCGGGGTGTACGAGACTCCACCGTGGGGCGACACCGATCAGCCCGCGTACCTCAACGCGGTGGTGCTCGTGCAGGACGAGAGCGCGACCCCGCGCGACTGGCTGGAGCGGGCCCGAGACGCGGAGCGTGCGGCCGGACGGGTCCGTGACCCGCAGCGGCGGTTCGGGCCGCGCACCCTCGACGTGGACGTGATCGCGGTCTGGGGCGACGACGACGAGCCGGTGCTCAGCGACGAGGAGGAGCTGACCCTGCCGCACCCTCGGGCGCACCTGCGCGCCTTCGTGCTGCGTCCGTGGATCGACATCCAGCCGTACGGTCGGCTGCCTGGTCACGGCTGGCTGACCGACCTGCTGACCATCGGCCCCGCGGCGGACGAGGCGTTGGAACTGCGTCCCCGGCCGGAGTTGGCGTTAGAGTCGACGGCATGACCGAGCGGAACCGGCCGGCATGACGCAGGCGAAGCCCCCACCCCGCGGGTCGGGCCCGGACGGGTCGCGGATGGGCCCCACCCGGATCTCGACCCTGGTAGTGGCCGGCCTGGGTGCGGCGGCGGTGGCCTGGCTGCTGATCAGCACCCTCTATTACAGCGGCATTCCCCGGCTGCCCTGGCTGCCGGTGGTGACGCTGGCCGGGCTCGCCGTGCTGGAGGCGTACGCCGCGATCAACACCCGGGGCCGGATCGAGCGCAAGCCGGGTCGGGAGCCGGTCGATCCGCTGTTGGTCGCCCGCTTCGTGGTGCTGGCCAAGGCGTCGGCACTGGCCGCTGCGATCTTCGCGGGCTTCTACGCGGGGCTCACCGGCTGGCTCTTCGTGGAGACCACCCGCGCAGCCCTGGACGATCGACCGGCCGCCGGCGGAGGCCTGCTCGCCTCGCTGGCACTGGTCGGCGCCGCGCTCTGGTTGGAGCACTCCTGCCGGGTGCCGGAACGCCCGGACGACGAGCGCGAGCAGGACCCTCGGGAGAGCCGCCCCGGCCAGCGCTGAGCAGGGGGTTACGCCCGGCTGCGGGCGCGGGTACGGTGCCTGCGATCGGAGAGCAAGGGCCGCCCAGGGTCCGTCCGTGCGCCGGACTGGGCACGGTCGGCCACTGGGGAGGCGGCGTCATGGGTTACGAAGAAGCGGGCCGGGACCGGTCGGCCGAACCCTCGTCGGGGGTGCCGGCAGCCGTCCTGGACAACGTCTTCGACGATCCCACCCACGGTGAGCCCGGCCGGGATCGGATCGGCGTACACCTGGGGTGGGAGCTGCTGCTGCTGGCCGGGCTGGCCGCCGTGAGCTGGCTGCTCTGGCGGGAGGATCCGGCCGCGGTGCGCGACGGCAACCTGCGCACGCTGCTGATCAACGCGGTCGGGCTGGGGATGCTCGCCCTGGCCGCCGGGCTGAGTCTGCGCACGGCCGCGCCGAACCTGGCCGTCGGCCCGATCGCGGTAGCGGCCGCCCTGCACTACGCCGAGCAGGGTGACCGGGGCCTGCCGGCGTCGCTCGGCCCGGCCGTGGCGGTCGCCGCGGTGGGCGGGCTGGCGCTGGCGCTGGCCGTGGTGGTGCTGCACGTGCCGGGCTGGGCCGCCAGCCTGGCCGGCGCCGCCGCCGTGGTGGTGTACATCGAACGCCGATCGGCGCCCGTGCTGGTGCAGGGCGACTACGACCCCTCCAGCAGCGCCGGTTACCTCTTCGCCGGCTTCGCAGCGGTGGCCGTCCTGGGCGGGTTGTTCGGCGCGATCCGGGCGATCCGCCGGCTCGTCGGCCGGTACCGACCGATCGCCGACCCGGCCCGTCGGCGGGGCGCGGTTGCCGCCGTGGTGACCGCCGTCGCGTTGGTCATCTCCACGGTGCTGGCCGCTCTGGCCGGCATCCTGCTGGCCGCCAACGACCCCGGGCCGGTGGCACCCACCCCGGGGCTGGACTGGACGGTGCTGGCCATCGGTGTGGCAGTGCTCGCCGGCACCAGCGCGTACGGCCGGCGGGGCGGTGTGTTCGGCACACTGTTGGCGGTCGGCCTGGTCACGGTCTTTCAGGTGTACGCGCCGGAGCGCGGCTGGACGCTGAGCAACTGGGTGGTCGGCGGGGCCGCGCTCGGCGTCGGGTTGCTGGCCACCCGCCTGGTCGAGACGCTCGGGCGGCCCCGACCGGGCAGCACCGACCGGCCCGAGCCGGTCAGCGACGGCACGATCAGCTCGGGCTGGACCACGCCGCAGCCGCAGTCCGTCGACAACTGGCCTCCCACGCTGCCGACCCAGGCCGCGCCGCAACCGATCGACCCGTGGCGGGATCCGCGGTGGGAGGACGGCCCGCGACGGTGGGACACCGACGAGCGGTGAGCCGCGTCGCGTCCGCCGAGCCGGAGCTGATCTCGACCGTTAGGCTCGGCGACATGACCGACTCACCTGCCGCCACCCCGGGCGGAACCTCGTTCGAGGAGCTTGACGCGCTGTCCACCGAGGAGCTGCGGGAGCGGGCGTTCGCCCGGGCCCGGGAGCGTCGGGACGTGGCCTTCTTCTGGTCGGTGCTGCGCCACCTGCCGAACGCGGACGAGGCCACGGTGCTGGACGGCGCCCCGAACTCGATCGGCCCGACGATCGACGAGGCCAACGCGCTGTGGCGGGAGCTGACCGGTCACGGCTACGAGGAGTCGGCGCCGCTGCTGCGGGCCGCCTTCATCGACTACCTGATGAAGCACTGAGCCGCTCGGGGCAGCCCAGGTCCGCCCGAGCCACCGGTTCGGGGCCTGGGCGGATCGCGTCGTTCATGCACCGTTCCGGCCCGGTCAGCCGCTACGGCACGGCCGCCGGCACCGGCGCACTCGCCGTGTTGCTGCTGGTCGGCATCTGCGGCAGTCCGGCGTACACCGGCTGGGCCGTCACACTGACCGACCCGGAGTCGGCCGGGGCGTTCTACGCGCGCCTGCTCGCCTGGCCGGCCTGGCGGCTCGACGCGGACGGGCAGGCCGGCGGGTTGTTCGCCGCCGACCTGCGAGCCGTGCTGCTGGTGGTCCTCGCGGTGGCGCTGCTCTACCTGTTGCCCGCCGCCCAGGTCGCCCGGGTGCCCGGCCCGGTCAGCCAGTTCTTCTCCGGCTGGGCCGCGTACGTGCTGGCTGGCGGGCTGGCCGCCGTGCTGGCGGCGCTGCTCGGCCCGGCACCGTCACTGCTGGGGGCCCTACAGGACGCCAGCACCGGTGCCGGCTACGGCTTTCTCACCGGATGGATCATCGGCATCGCCAGCCTCGGCGGTCGCGCCTGACCCGACCGAGCGGGGTCAGGCGCGGCGGTCGCACGTGCGCCTCGGCCGGGGCGGGTCAGCTGGTCGGGCGGCCGAGGTCGAGGAGGCGCTGTCGGCTGAGCGCGCCCACCGGCCGGCCGGCGTCGGTGACGAGGAGCCGGTCCCGGCCCGAGGTGAGCAGGACCGCCAACGCGTCGTACGCCGAGCCGTCCACAGCGACGGTGGGCAGGTCCGGTGCGGCGTCCTCGGGCACCGGCTCCAGCGCCTCCCGGTCGAGCGGGGTGACCGCCAGCCGGCGGATGCCCCGGTCGGCGCCGACGAACTCGCGTACGAACGCAGTGGCTGGTGCCCCGAGCAGTGCGGCCGGCGTGTCGTACTGCTCCAGGTGACCGCCCTCGGAGAGGACCGCGATGCGGTCACCGAGTCGGACGGCCTCGTCGAGGTCGTGGGTGACCAGCACGATCGTCTTGCGCACCTCGGCCTGGAGGCGCAGGAACTCCTCCTGGAGGCGGGCCCTGACGATCGGGTCGACGGCCGAGAACGGCTCGTCCATCAACAGCACCACCGGGTCGGCGGCGAGCGCCCGGGCCACGCCGACCCGCTGCCGCTGGCCACCCGAAAGCTCGTGCGGGTAGCGACCGCCGAACTCCGCCGGGTCCAGCCCGACCAGGTCGAGCAGCTCGTCGACCCGGGCCCGGGTCTGGCTCTTGGGCCAGCGGAGCAGGCCCGGCACGGTGGCCACGTTGGCCCGCACTGTCTGGTGTGGAAAGAGACCGACGTTCTGGATCACGTACCCGATTCGACGGCGCAGTCGCACCGGGTCGACGTTCGTGACGTCCTCGTCGCCGAGTGTGATGCGACCGGCGGTCGGTTCGATCAGGCGATTGATCATCCGCAGCACCGTCGACTTGCCGCAACCGGACGGGCCGATCAGCACCACCAGCTCGCCGGCCCGGACCTCCAGGCTGAGGTCCCGGACAGCTTCGGTGCCGTTCGGGTAGCGCTTCTGGATGCCCTCCAAAGAGATCGACGCCGCGCGAGGGGATTGGGCCACGCCGGCAGCCTCCGGGGTAACGTCCACGTATGTCCTTCCGCCTGAGCTACCGGGCCGACCCGGGTAACCCCTGGTTCTCCTGGCAGTACGTGCGGGACAACTCTGACACGATCCTCGCCGCCGTGCGCGAACACGCCTCCCTCACCGGGCGAGCGGTGTTGATCGCGGTGCTGATCGCCCTGCCGTTGTCCGTGCTGGCGTACTGGGTCCGTCCGCTCGCCGGTCCGATCCTCGCTGTCAGCGGGGTGGTCTACACGATCCCGTCGTTGGCGCTCTTCGCGTTCATCGCCCCCTACCTGGGCACCGGGGCGACAACGGTGCTGGTCGGGCTGGTCCTCTACGCGCTGCTGCTGATCGTGCGCAACGTGGTGGCCGGTCTCAACCAGGTGCCTCCGGAGGTTCGCGAGGCCGCCGAGGGCATGGGTTACGGCCGCTGGAGGCGGCTGTTCCGGATCGACCTGCCGCTGGCGCTGCCGGGCATCGTCACCGGCGTACGGCTGGCGACCGTCTCGACTGTGGCGTTGGTCACGGTCGGGGTGCTGGTCGGGCACGGCGGGCTCGGGCAGTTGATCTTCGCGGGCTTCCAGAACAACCTCTACAAGGCCGAGATCATGACGGCCGCACTGCTCTGCGTGGCACTCGCTGTCGTGCTCGACCTGTTGCTCATCCTGGTCGCCCGACTGGTGACTCCCTGGTCCACCCGGAGGGCACGGTGACCGTCGCGGAAAACCCGATCGGGCAGGCCATCACCTGGATCAACGACCCACTGAACTGGACCAACCCCGGCGGCATGCTGGACCGGCTCGGCGAGCACCTGACGATCTCCGCACTGGCGGTGGCGCTCGGCTGCCTGGTGGCCTGGCCGCTCGGGCTCTGGCTGGGGCACCTCGGTCGAGGTGGCGGCCTCGTGGTGCTGATCTCCAACGCCACACTGGCCATCCCCACCCTGGCGCTGCTGACCATCCTCCCGGTGGTCTTCGCCAGCGGCTTCGGGAAGACACCGGTAGTGGTGGCACTGGCCGTCTTCGCCGTGCCGCCGCTGCTGGCCAACGCGTACACCGGGGTGCGGCAGGTGGACCCGGAGGCCCGCGACGCGGCCCGGGGGATGGGCCTGTCCGGCGGGCAGTTGCTGCGCCGGGTGGAGTTGCCGCTCGCGGTGCCCTATCTGGCGGCCGGCTTCCGCACCGCGGCGGTCCAGGTGATCGCGACAGCGGCGCTGGCCTCCTTCGTCAACGGCGGCGGCCTGGGCCAGATCATCCGGACCGGGTTCGGCATCGGTATCGCGGCCGGCGGCGGGCAGATCGTCGCCGGCGGTGTGCTGGTGGCCGGGCTCGCGCTGCTGGCCGAGGTGGTCCTCGGCGGCGTCGAACGGCTGGTCACCCCCAAACCGCTGCGGCGCGGGCGGCAGCGCCTCGGGCGGCCCCGGGCCGCCGACGCCACCGGAAGCGCTTGACCCGTCCGGGTGAGCCCGCGTCGCGCTGGCGACCCACGCCCGTCAAATCGGTGACGATGGGGTGACGAAGTCCATCCCAAGTTGTCGGTCGGTTCCGGAGCATGTTGGGTGGACATTCGCGGGCGGCCGACAGTCAGGATCGCCCGTCGGACACGCGGCCGGCCCGGGACGGGCCGCGCCGGGACACGGAAGGCGGGCACATGCGCGCACGTACACGTCTGGCGATCGGGGCGGTCAGCGCCGTTGCCGGGGCAGCACTCCTCACCGGCTGCGGTGACGCCGGCTCGTCCGGCACCGACGCACCCCAGACGAGCGCCTCCGGCGCCGGGTGCGCCCCGGTCGCCGGCCAGCAGCTCATCGCTCTGCAGGACGACAAGAAGCTCCAGAACTCCGACAACGTCATTCCCGCTGTCAACAGCAAGGCGGCCAACCCGCAGCTGATCGCCGCACTGGACAAGGTCTCCGCCGCGCTCGACACCCCGAAGCTGATCCAGCTCAACAAGGCCGTCAACGAGGACCGCAAGACCCCGAAGGTGGCGGCCGAGGAGTTCGCCAGCGCGAACAACCTCACCGCTGGCATCGCCAAGGGCCCGGGCGGCGACATCACTGTGGGCGCCGGCAACTTCGCCGAGAGCCAGATCCTGGGCGAGCTGTACCGGATCGCGCTCACCGCCGCCGGCTACCAGGTCAAGGTGCAGCAGATCGGCAACCGCGAACTCTACGAGCCGGCGCTGGTGAAGGGTGAGATCCAGGTCGTCCCGGAGTACGCGGCGACAATGGCCGAGTTCCTCAACACAAAGGCCAAGGGTGGCACTCCTCCGCCGATCTCCTCGCCCGACATCAACACCACGGTGACCGCGCTCAAGGCCGAGGGCGACAAGGTCGGCCTCACCTTCGGCACCCCGGCCGCCGCACAGGACCAGAACGCCTTCGCGGTGACCCAGGCCTTCGCCGACAAGTACGGCGTGCGGACCCTCTCCGAGTTGGCGGCGAAGTGCTCCGGCAGCGGGACAGTGCTGGGCGGCCCGCCGGAGTGCGAGCAGCGTCCGTTCTGCAAGCCGGGCCTGGAGAAGACGTACGGGCTGTCGGTCGGCAAGTTCTCCTCCCTGGACCAGGGCGGCCCGCTGACCAAGAGCGGGCTGCGCGACGGTTCGATCAGCGTGGGCCTGATCTTCTCCTCGGATGGCGCCTTCGCCACCAGCTGAGCCAGTTCCGCACGTGCTGAGAACGCCCCCGCCCCCGACCGGGCGGGGGCGTTCGCGCGTCCCGGGGACCCCGTTCCCTCCGGTGGATATCGTGGGTAGGCTGCACATCCATGCCAGCCCCGGCCACCTCTGACGCCCGGCGTCAACCACCGCTACTGACCATGCTCTTCTGGGCGGGCGTCGCTCTCGCGCCGGTGGCGGCGCTGATCCTGCTGGTGGCCGACGGCAATGGCCCGCTGCGTTTCGCCGCGGTGCTCGCCATCCTCGCCGTGGTGCTGATCGGCCTCTCCATCGCGTTGCGGCCCGACGGTGAGGGCGCCTCGGCGCGGGCCGACGAGTTGCTGGACGAGATCGAGGAGCTGCGTCGGGAGTTGCGCGGCGAGATCGTGGCCGCCGCCCAGCGCGGCAACCAGGCGCTCGACCAGGCGCAACGGGCGCAGGAGGGGATCGCCGCGGTGCGCCGCCGTCTCGACGCCAGCGGTGCCGCCCTCGCCGGTGCCGCCCCCACCGTCGAGCCGGCGGGCGCCGGACGGGCGCGAGTGGCTGCCGTCGAGCCGCCGGTGGACGACACGCCGGTGGCCCGTTCCCGGGGTGACGCGCCGGCCGGCCGCGTCCGCGTGTCCGGCCCCGACGACGCGCCCCGGTGGGGGCGCCCCGAGCACCCGGACGACGACGAGCCGGCATACGCCCGGGAGGCCCCCGAGCCGCCTGTCGCCGCCGGGACGTACGGCGGGGAACGGCCGGCCGCCACCGCGTACGGCTCAGCTCGCCCCCGCGAACACGACCGCCCCGAGGCGGCACACCGGCCGGGTGGCGTGGTCCGACACACCGAGACCGTGCACGTCACCACCCGGCACACGGTTGTGGACGGCGGCCCGGCCGAGCCGGCCGGGCACTACGGCGGCGGGTACGCCGGTCAGTGGACCGCGCCCGCGCAGGAGTGGACCCGGGGCGGTGACGCCGATCAGCCCCCTCGCCCGTCCGGCCGGGCGAGGAGCGAGCCAGCGCAACACCCCAGGGCCGGGTACGGCGACGAGCCGGGCTGGACGGGCCGCCGCGACGAACCGGAGTGGACGGATCGGCGCGACGCGTACGCCCAGCCCGACGAGCCGGCCCCAGCGGCCCGGTCACACCGCACCCCGGAGAGGCCGGCGGCGGAATCCCGGGACAGCTCGGACGATCGGGGCTGGTCGGAGCAGCGCGACCGGGCGGGCGCTTCGGCACCGCAGGCCGGGCCGCCGCTGCGAGCCGACGACACCGGCGAGTACTGGTCGCAGTTGCGGGCCGGTGACCGGTGGGCCGCCGTCCGCGACGACGAGAACGGTCGCGAGTTGCGCGTCGGCGAACGTCGGGCCGAGGTGCACGCCGACGCCACCGGCACCGAGTACCGGGTGGCCGACCGCTGGGCCGCCGTCCGTCACGAGGAGCCGCGCCGTCACGAGGAGCCGCGCCGTCACGAGGAGCCGCGCCGTCACGAGGAGCCGCGCCGTCACGAGGACGCCGCCCGCTACGAGGAGCCCCGCCGCTACGAGGACGCTGGCCGGTATGACGAACCGCGCGGCCACGACGGTGGTCGGCGGGCCGAGCCGGGACGGCCCGCGCTGCCGGTGGGTGGCGTGCCGGTGCCGGACGAGTGGCGCCCGCCGCGCCAACGTGGCCACCAGGCGGAACCCGAGCCGGAACGGACCGGCCGGCGGCGGGTCGACGAGCGCTACGGCTACCCGCCGCAGGACGACGTACCCCGTGCCGGCGGCGCGCCACCCGCCGACCGCTGGCGATGACCGGTCAGGCGACCCGCGTCACTTGTCGATGTCGCCGACCACGAAGAACATCGAGCCGAGGATCGCGATCAGATCCGGGACCAGGCAGCCGGGGAGCAGGGTGGCCAACGCCTGCACGTTCGCGTACGAGGCGGTGCGCAGCTTCAACCGCCACGGCGTCTTCTCGCCCCGGGACACCAGGTAGTAGCCGTTGATGCCGAGCGGGTTCTCCGTCCAGGCGTACGTGTGCCCCTCCGGCGCCTTGAGCACCTTCGGCAGCCGGGTGTTGATCGGCCCGGTCAGCCGGTCCACCCGGTCGAGGCACTGCTCGGCAAGGTCCAGCGAGGCGTACACCTGGTCGAGCAGCACCTCGAATCGGGCGTGGCAGTCCCCGGCGGTCTTGGTGACCACCGGCACGTCCAGCTCGTCGTAGGCCAGGTAGGGGTCGTCGCGGCGCAGGTCCAGGTCGAGCCCGGACGCGCGGGCCACCGGCCCGGACGCGCCGAACGCGGCGGCGTCCGCGGCGGACAGCACGCCCACGCCGACGGTGCGGGCCAGGAAGATCTCGTTACGCCTGATCAGGTGGTCCAGGTCGGGCAACCGGCGGCGTACCTCGCCGATCGCCGCCCGGGCCCGCCCTGTCCACCCGTACGGCACCTCTTCCTTGAGGCCACCCACCCGGTTGAACATGTAGTGGATCCGGCCGCCGGAGACCTCCTCCATCACCGCCTGGATGGTCTCGCGTTCCCGGAAGGCGTAGAAGATCGGCGTGATCGCCCCGATCTCCAACGGGTAGGAGCCGAGGAACATCAGGTGGTTCAGCACCCGGTTCAGCTCCGCGAGGGCCATCCGCAGCCAGGTGGCCCGCTCCGGCACCTCCATGCCCATCAGGCGTTCCACAGCGAGCACCACACCCAGCTCGTTTGAGAACGCCGAGAGCCAGTCGTGCCGGTTGGCCAAAACGATGATCTGCCGGTAGTCCCGCACCTCGAAGAGCTTCTCCGCGCCCCGGTGCATGTAACCGACGATCGGTTCGCAGGCGACCACCCGCTCGCCGTCGAGCACCAGCTTCAACCGCAGCACACCATGGGTGGAGGGGTGCTGCGGCCCGATGTTCAGCACCATGTCGGTGCCGAGCTGCTGATCGCCGGTGCCGGCGATCAGCCCGGCCCCGGTGCCGACGGTCAGTTCACGGAGGTCTCCGGCGTCGGTGGTCATGCCCGTCATCGTGCCACGGCCGGCCCGAGCGGGATGCCGACCGGCTGGCGCAACCACCAGTGCCCGCCGAGCCCGGCCGGGTCGGTCAGCTCGGCCACCGCCGACGCGGCGGCCAGCGCCCGCACGTACCCGACCGGGTCGGTACCGGCCAGGCTGAGCGGCGGTCGCCGGCCGTCGGCCCCGAGCGCCAGCAGCGCCTCCCGCTGCGAGACCAGGGAGTACGCACACCGAGCGACCGCCGCACCAGCGGAGGCGACCGAATCCATTGCCACGTGCGCTGTGACATCACTCGACCCGTCGGGCACCGGAGGCACCTGCCGCCCACCCCGGTACCCGGTCAACGTCCCGTCGACCGGTCTTGCCTCCCGCAGGTGCCCGTAGTCGACCGCGACCGCCAAGCCCTGCTCGATTTTCTGTACCGCGGTGGCCCAGGCTTCGTCCCTGCTTCGGCCGATCTCGGCTCGTCGGTAGTCCCTGCTGGGGGTTTCGGGGCAGCCCGGCCGACTCCGGGCGGTCAGGCTTGATCCCTGCGCCGGCGGGGCTGCCCCGAAACCCGACTCGCTTCCGCTTGTCGCGCCCGATGAGGTCACTCCCAGATCCGGGTCACTGTCCGTACTGGGCACGGTTGCGGGGCCGGGCCACCAGGCGTTGAGCCAGTCGAGATCATCGGGGCTGACCGGCTCACCAACTGTTTCGGCACCGTTGTCGGGGTCGACCAGCAGGTATCGCCAGCCGTCCTCGGTGTGCAGCGCGACGTCCAGCGGGACGTTGTCCAGCCACTCGGTGGCCAGCAGCACTCCGGTGATCTCGTCCGGGATTTCGGCTGTCCAGTTGATCTCTTCGGGCAGGTTCTCGGGGCGGTACGCGTACTCGACGGCTGTGAAGCGAACGCGGTCCGCGAGCGGCGGGCGGGCGGCGACCGACGACGGCTCGTCGGGCGACCGACGGACAGAGGCCGTGGGAGTCAGGGTTTCCGGGGAGCCCGCCCGCGGAGGGATCAAGCCTGACCGCCCGGAGCGGGTGGGCTCCCCGGAAACCCCCACCGCACGCCCGACGGCGTCCCCAGGCGCGACGAGCCCGAGCAAGCTTCTCAGCAGTTCCCCACGCCCGGCCCCCACGTCGACCACGTCAAGTCGAGAGGGGTGGCCGAGGGCAGCGTCTACCTCTGTGATCAAGCGCAGCAAGGCGGCGGCGAAGGCCGGGGACGCGTGCACGCTGGTGCGGAAGTGGTCGGCCGGCCCGGTGTGGGCGACGAAGAAGCCGCCCGGCCCGTAGAGCGCCCGACTCATCGCGTCTCGCCACAGGATCGACATCAGTCCACTCCGAGTTGAGCGTGGGTCACCGTGCCGACCCTACGGTCAGGGCCGCCGTTCGTGGTTCACGCCTGGAAGTAGTGCCCCTCGTCCAGGTCGGCGATCAGGCCGGGGCGGGCAGGGGCCCAGCCCAGCAGTTCGCGCGTGATCGCGGATGACGTCGGATTGTCCATCTGGGCGAACGCTCCGAGGAAGCCGAAGTAGTTGTCTGCCTCGTCGGGGCCGATGCTTCGGACCGGGATGTCGAGGTTGCGGCCGATGGCGGTGGCGATCTGCCGGAAGGAGACTCCTTCGTCGGCGGCCGCGTGCAGGCGTGCACCGGCCGGGGCCTTTTCGAGGGCCAGACGGTAGAGCTCGGCCGCGTCGAGCGTGTGCACGGCCGGCCACCGGTTGGTGCCCTCGCCGACGTACGCGGCGTACCCGTTCTGCCGGGCGGCAGCGATGATGGCGGTGATGAAGCCGTAGTGGTCGAGCGAGCTGTGCACTGTGGGCGCGAGCCGGACGATGGAGGAGCGCACACCGCGAGAGGCAAAGCCGGCCACGAGGTTTTCGGCGTCGATCCGGTAGCCGCTCGGGAAGGTGTCGCTTTCGATGCCGGGGCGTCCGACGATGCCACCCATCGCGAGCATGGCCGTCCCGCTCGTGCCGACCAGGGGTTTGCCGGAGCCGTCCAGGCCGTCGGCGAGTGCGCCGAGGGCGGCCAGGTCGGTTTCGGCTGCGCCGGCCATGTCACCGTTGATCATGAGGTCGTGGCGGAACGCCAGGTGGATGACTCCGTCGGAGGTGGCCGCCTCGTTACGGAGCACGTCGAGGTCGGACAGGTCACCGCGGCGGGCCTCAGCGCCGAGCTTCTCGATCGCGGCGGCGGACGTTTCGGAGCGGGCCAGGCCGACGACTTCATGTCCGGCGGAGAGCAGTGCCGGCACGACTGCGGAGCCGAGATGGCCGGAGGCACCTGTGACGAATACGCGCATTGGTAGTTCCTTCGCGGGTAGGGGCATGTCACCTTGCGACATGACCGTACCTCGTGATGTCGCCATGTGACATGGCTCAGGGAAAATAATGTCGCAGCGTGACATCGGATACCATCGCCACATGGCTCGCTGGCAACCAGACGCGCGCGGCCGCTTGGAGGCGGCTGCTTTCGAGTTGTTCCGCGAGCGCGGCTTCGAGCAGACCACTGTCGCCGACATCGCCGCCCGTGCCGGCCTCGACAAACGCACCTTCTACCGGCTCTTCGGCGATAAGCGCGAGGCTCTCTTCAGCGGCAGCGAGCGCGTGGAGGAGGCCCTGGTCAAGGTGGTGGCCGAGACGGACTCCGCCCCATTTGAGGTGGTCATCGCCGCCTTCCGTCAGATGGCGGTGGATATCTTCGCCGACCGCCGCGAGCTGGTCCGGATGCGCCAGTCGATCATTGAGAGCAGCCCGGAGCTGCAGGAGCGTGAGCTGCGCAAGACGGGCGCACTGCTGGCCGCCGTCAGCGCCGCCCTCCGTGCCAAGGGCCTCGACGAGACCACGGCCACGCTGGCCACCGAGTCGGGTGGCACGGTCTTCCGCGTGGCGTACGCCCGCTGGGTCGCGCCCGCCTGCGATTCCTCGCTCGCCGACTTGATCGCCGAGGTGGCCACCGAGTTGAGCGCCATCACGTCGGCCCCAGGGAGGCGCTGACAGGGGCGTTGCGGCGGTGGTGAAGGTTTTCACACATGCTTGTCCGGGTTCGGTAGGCCGGGCGCATACTTGCGATCGACCGGTACCCCTTCTCGAGGACTGGATCGTCGTCATGAGCGCACCGTTGCGCCCGCGTCCGGCCGGCCCGCACGGGCCCGCCGCCTCGTGGGATAGCGCCGTTCCCGGCGCCCGCGCCACCTCCCGTCTGCTCACCGTCGGTGTCGTTGGCGCTGGTCGGGTCGGCGCCGTGCTGGGCGCCGCGCTCGCCGCCGCCGGGCACCCTGTGGTCGCCGTCTCCGGCAACTCCGGAGCCAGCCGCGCCCGCCTCGCCCTGCTGTTGCCCGACGTCCCTCGCCGCCCGGTCACCGCCGTGGCCCACGCCGCCGCCGACCTGCTGCTGATCGCGGTGCCGGACGACAAGCTGGCCGGTGTGGTGACCGACCTCGCCGAGCGGGGCGCGCTGCATCCGGGCCAGATCATCGCGCACACCTCGGGAGCGCACGGCCTGGCCGTGCTGGCGCCGGCCGTCGCGGCCGGCGCCCGGCCGCTCGCCCTGCACCCCGCGATGACCTTCACCGGTACGCCGGACGACCTGGCCCGGCTGGACGGCATCTCGTACGGGGTGACCGCCCCGGCCGAGTTGCGCCCGCTGGCTGCCCGGCTGGTCGCCGACCTCGGTGGCGTACCCGAGTGGGTGGCCGAGTCGGACCGCCCGCTCTACCACGCCGCGCTGGCCCACGGCGCTAACCACCTGGTGACCCTGGTCAACGAGGCGACCGACCGGTTGCGGGACGCCGGGGTGTCCCGGCCGGAGAAGGTGCTCGCCCCGCTGCTGCGGGCCGCCCTGGAGAACGCGCTGCGGCTCGGCGACGACGCGTTGACCGGCCCGGTCTCCCGCGGCGACGCGGGCACCGTGCAGCGGCACCTGGCCCGGTTGGCGGCCACCGCACCGGAGTCCGTCCCCGCGTACCTGGCGTTGGCCCGTCGTACCGCCGACCGGGCGATCGCCGCCGGCCGGCTGCGGCCGGTGGACGCACAGTCGCTGCTCGGCGTGCTGGCCGACAGCGGTCGGGAGGTGGCCGCGTGAGCGTGAGGAGTGAGCCGATCTTGCGAGCCCCGCAGTCGCGAACCGAGGTGTCGCTGTGAGCGTGAGGAGTGAGCCGATCTTGCGAGCCCCGCAGTCGCGAACCGAGGTGCAGCTGTGACCCAGGTCGTGCACTCGCGCGCCGAGTTGGCCGAGGCACGGGCCGGGCTGAAGGGCACCGTCGGGGTGGTGATGACAATGGGCGCGCTGCACTCCGGGCACGAGACGTTGCTGCGCGCGGCCCGGGAACAGGCCGACCACGTGCTGGTTACGGTCTTCGTGAACCCGTTGCAGTTCGGGCCGAACGAGGACTTCGACCGTTACCCGCGCACCCTCGACGCCGACCTGGAGGTGTGCCGGCGGGCGGGCGCCGATCTGGTCTTCGCCCCGTCGGTGGCGGACATGTACCCGGACGGTCAGCCCCGCGTACGCCTCGATCCGGGCCCGCTCGGCGTCGAGTTGGAGGGGGCGAGCCGTCCCGGCTTCTTCCACGGGGTGCTCACAGTGGTGCTGAAGCTGCTCCAGCTCACCCGGCCCGACCTGGCGTTCTTCGGTGAGAAGGACTACCAGCAGCTCACCCTGGTCCGGCGGATGACCCGCGACCTGGACGTGCCGGTCGAGGTGGTCGGCGTGCCGACGGTCCGGGAGCCGGATGGGCTGGCTCTCTCCAGCCGCAACCGTTACCTGAGTGAGCCGGAGCGGGCCGCCGCGCTGAGTCTGTCCGCCGCGCTGCGGGCCGGTGCGCACGCCGCCGACGACGGCCTGGACGCGGGCGCGGTGCTGACCGCCGCGCACGCCGCTTTCGGCGCCGGTACGCCCGGTGCCCGCCTCGACTACCTGGTGCTCACCGATCCCGAGTTGGAACCGGGGCCGGTGGCCGGCCCGGCCCGGCTGGTGATCGCCGCCTGGGTGGGCGCCACCCGGTTGATCGACAACGCGGCGATCCACCTCGCCCCGCGTCCCTGACCCGGCCGTACCACCCCCACCGATACCGCGAAAGGCCACTTCGATGTTGCGGACCATGCTCAAGTCGAAGATCCACCGAGCCACTGTGACCCAGGCCGACCTGCACTACGTCGGTTCGGTGACTGTGGACGAGGATCTGCTCGACGCCGCCGACCTGCTCCCCGGCGAGCAGGTGGCGATCGTGGACATCACCAATGGCGCCCGGCTGGAGACGTACGTGATTCCGGGCGAGCGGGGCAGTGGCGTGATCGGCATCAACGGCGCCGCCGCGCACCTGGTGCACCCCGGTGACCTGGTCATCCTGATCTCGTACGGGCAGATGGACGACGCCGAGGCCCGGACCTACAGGCCACGTGTCGTGCACGTCGACGCCGACAACCGGGTGATCGAGTTGGGTGCCGACCCGGCTGCGGCGGCGCCTGGCACGGCCGGAAACCCGGTGCCCAGCCCGTTGGCCGTGTCCGGAGTCTGATCCCGCGTACCGCGATTCCGGTCTGTTACCGGAAGGTCATTTCCGGTTACCCTGGGCACGCTGGCGGAAGCCGGTCGGTGGCTGGGGGAGGCCGCGATGAGCCGTGCCAGAACGACCCTGTTCGCCGCTGCCGTGACGGCAGTGCTGCTGGTGGGCTGTGCCGGGTCCGGTGGCCTGGACGGTGATCTGACCGACGATTGGGCGGCATTGCCGGCACCGTCGGCGTTCACTCCGGCCGCCGGTGTGTGTCACGCCGCCGACTTCACCGATCTGGTCAGTCTGGCCAGCTATGAGCCGGTGGACTGCGCCGGGCCGCACCGCCTGGAGACCGTGCATATCGGGGCTTTCCCGGCCGAGCGGACGGCCGCTCCGGCGGGTGGTTCGGTCGAGTTGCGGGGTGCGTTCGCCGAGTGCGACACCCGGGCGACCGGCTACGTGGGTGACGACTGGCGGTCCGGCCGGCTGCGGCTGTCAGTGGCGCTGCCCAACGGGCCGGGCTGGGCGGCGGGTTCCCGGTGGTTCCGCTGCGACCTCACCGAGCTGACCACCGTCGAGGCGGCGGCCACAGTTGTGGTTCGGTCGGGCAGTCTGCGGGACGCGTTGAAGGGGCCCACCGGGCTGCGCCTCGGTTGCCAGCAGACCCGCGGTGGCGCCGGCCGTGGTGTGCAGACGCTGACTCCGGTTGAGTGCGGCAAACAGCACGACGCCGAGTTCGTCGGGGTGTGGCGCGCACCGGACGTGGCGTATCCGACCCGGGACGCCGACTGGCTGCCGCTCTACACGGGCTGTCGTAGCGTCCTGGCCCGTTACGCGAGCGTGCCGGACGACGCCAAGCTGCGCTTCCGCAGCGGTGTGGTGGTCCGTCCGCCGGGGGCGGGGCGCTGGAAGGTCGGTGATCGGGGCGTCCGCTGTTACCTGTGGCTCAGCGACCGTACGGTGACCGCCTCGCTGAAGGGCGCGGGCCCGGCTGGTCTGCCGGTCCGGACGAAGTGACCACCGCCTGACGGTCGGCGCGGCGCGGCGCGCGCCGGACGGGGTCGCCCAAAACACTCGTCCCGCCCCCGCCGCCCCGGGCGAGGATGGTTCGGGTTGACTGGGGGGATGGACCTCCCGACCGTCGACCTGCCTGCCCTGCCCGCGCTGCTGGCCGCGCCCGCGCCCGGCTGGGTGGAGACCACCGACGTGATCGTGGTGGGCTCCGGCGTGGCCGGGTTGACCGCGGCGCTGCACCTGCGTGAGGCCGGCCTGCACGTCACTGTGGTCACCAAGGTCAACATCGACGACGGCTCGACGCGGTGGGCCCAGGGCGGCATCGCCGCAGTGCTCGACCCGGCCGACACCCCGGCGGCGCATGCCCGGGACACCGAGGTCGCCGGGGTCGGGCTGTGCGACCCGGCGGCGGTCCGGGTGCTGGTCGAGGAGGGCCCGACCCGGCTCCGTGAGCTGATGCGGATTGGCGCCGAGTTCGATCGGCACCCGGACGGCTCGCTGATGCTGACCCGCGAGGGCGGGCACCGGGCGGACCGGATCGTGCACGCCGGCGGCGACGCCACCGGCGCGGAGGTGCAGCGGGCCCTGCACGCCGCGGTGCAGCGCGACCCGTGGATCCGGCTGGTCGAGCACGCCCTCGTGCTGGATCTCCTGCGGGCGCCCGGCGACGGCCCGGATGGGCTGGGCCCGGCCTGCGGGATCACCCTGCACGTGTTGGGTGAGGGCAGCGAGGACGGCGTCGGCGCGCTGCTGGCCCGTGCCGTGGTGCTCGCCACCGGAGGCATGGGGCAGATCTTCTCGGCCACCACCAACCCGGCGGTCTCCACAGGGGACGGGGTGGCGCTGGCGCTGCGGGCCGGCGCGGCGGTGACCGACGTGGAGTTCGTCCAGTTCCACCCGACCGCCCTGATCACCCCGTCCGGCGCGGGGGTGCCCGGGGCGGGGCACGCGCAGCAGCCGCTGGTCTCGGAGGCGTTGCGCGGCGAGGGCGCGTACCTGGTGGACGCGGACGGCAAGAGGTTCATGGTGGGCCAGCACGAGTTGGCGGAGCTGGCACCCCGGGACGTGGTCGCCAAGGGCATCCACCGGGTGCTGCTGGCCACCGGCGCGGATCACGTCTTCCTCGACGCACGGCACCTGGGCGGCGACTTCCTGGCCGGTCGGTTCCCCACCATCGTGGCGTCCTGCCTGGCGATCGGCGTGGACCCGGCGACCGATCTGATCCCGGTCGCGCCGGCCGCCCACTACGCCTCCGGCGGGGTCCGGACCGATCTGCGCGGCCGTACCTCCATCCCCGGCCTGTACGCCTGCGGCGAGGTCGCCTGCACTGGTGTGCACGGCGCGAACCGGCTGGCCAGCAACTCGCTGCTGGAGGGCCTGGTCTTCTCCCGGCGGATCGCCGAGGACATCGCTGCCGGCCTGCCGGAGCAGGCCCAGCCGGCGGAGACCGGCGCCTGGCGCGGCGGGACGGGCTGGGTACTGCCCGCGGAGGTGACGCCGACCCTGCAACGGGCGATGACCCGGGGGGCCGGGGTGCTCCGATCCGCGGCGACGCTGGCCGGGACGGCCGGGACGTTGACCGAGCTGGGCGTTGCCCGGGGCCGGCCGCGGACCGCCGACTGGGAGGCGACGAACCTGCTTACCGTGGCGTCGACGCTGGTTGCCGCCGCGTACGCCCGTGGTGAGACCCGTGGCTGCCACTGGCGGGAGGACTTCCCGACGGCCGACGAACGGTGGCTGGGCCATCTGGTCGGGGCGGTCGGGGCGCAGGGCCGGGTGACGCAACGGTGGGAGGGAAATTCACAGTGAGCGCGAGGAGTGAGCCGGTCTTGCGAGCCCCGCAGTCGCGAACGGAGATGGCAATGATCGAGTCGACGGAGACGGCGTTGCGGGCGGCGGGATTGGATCCGGCGCACGTCCGGCAGGTGATCGAGGGCGCGCTGGTCGAGGATCTGGGCCCGGATTTCCTGGACGTCACGAGCGTGGCCACCATTCCGGCGGAACAGACCGACACCGCCGACCTGGTGGCCCGCGCGGACGGGGTGGTGGCCGGGATGGCGGTGGCCGCCGCCGTGTTCGAGCTGGTGGGCGAGGTGACTGGCTTCGGTCGTACCGTCGAGGTGTCGGTGCTGGCCCGCGACGGCGAGCGGGTGGCCCGCGGCGACGTGCTGGCGACGGTGACCGGCCCGACCCGGCTGCTGCTGACGGCCGAGCGGACGGCACTCAACCTGCTCTGCCGGATGTCCGGGGTGGCCACCCACACCCGCGCCTGGGCGGACGCGCTGGCCGGCTCGAAGGCGATGGTGCTGGACACCCGCAAGACGACGCCGGGCCTGCGGGCGCTGGAGAAGTACGCGGTGCGGGCCGGCGGTGGCACCAACAAGCGGATGGGCCTCTACGACGTGGCCATGATCAAGGACAACCACAAGCTGGCGGCCGGGGGCATCACTGCGGCCTACCGGCGGGTCCGGGAGGCGTTCCCGGAGGTGCCGGTGCAGGTCGAGGTCACCACTGTCGACGAGGCCGTGGAGGCGGTGGAGGCCGGTGCGGACTTCCTGCTCTGCGACAACATGACACCGGAGGTGCTGGCCGAGGCGGTGGCCGCGGTGGGTGACCGGGCGGAGTTGGAGGCGACCGGCGGGCTGACCCTGGAGGTGGCCGGCCGGTACGCGGCCACCGGGGTGGACTTCCTCTCGGTGGGCGCGCTGACGCACTCGTCGCCGATCCTGGACATCGCGCTGGACCTGCGCGCCGACTAGTTGTCTAGGCTGCGTGCGTGCTGCTCTGCATCGACATCGGAAACACCAACACCGTGCTGGCGACCTTCGACGGCGACAAGCTGGTGCACTCCTGGCGGATCAAGACCGATGCCCGCTCGACGGCGGACGAGCTGGGCCTGATGTTCCGGGGTCTGCTCGCCGGGGACAACGTCGAGATCACCGGTGTGGCCGCCTGCTCCACGGTGCCGGCCGCGCTGCGGTCGCTGCGCACCATGCTCAGTCGTTACTACGCCGACCTGCCGAGCGTCGTGGTCGAGCCGGGCGTGCGGACCGGGGTGCAGTTGGCGATCGACAACCCGAAGGAGGTCGGCGCCGACCGGGTGGTGAACACCCTTGCCGCGTACACCCTCTACGGCGGCCCGTCGATCGTTGTGGACTTCGGCACCACCACCAACTTCGACGTGATCAGCGACCGCGGTGAGTTCCTCGGTGGCGCGTTCGCCCCGGGCATCGAGATCTCCTTCGACGCGCTGGCGGCCCGGGCCGCGCAGCTGCGCAAGGTAGAGGCCACCAAGCCCCGCTCGGTGATCGGCAAGAACACCGTGGAGTGCCTCCAGGCCGGCCTGTACTTCGGCTTCGCCGGGCAGGTGGACCGGATCGTCGAGCGGATGACCGAGGAGTTGGGCGAGGTGCGGGCGGTGATCGCCACCGGCGGCCTCGCCTCCCTGGTGATCAACGAGTGTCGCAGCATCACCCACCACGAACCGATGATCACGCTGATCGGTCTGCGGATGGTCTACGACCGCAACCTGTGACCCGGCCGCCGTCGCTGCCGGCCTCCGTGCGGGCGTCAGCGCCGCCGGGCGCGAAGCACCAGCGTCCGGTACGGCAGCTCGATGGTGTCCAGGCCAGCCAGGGCGGGGTGGGTGGTCAGGAGTTCGGTCAGCTCCCGCTCGACCCGCCGCTGATCGTCGGTGGAGGCGGTGAGCCAGTACGAGCGGGTGCGGACCATGCCGAGCAACTCGTCCGGTGTGAGCGTGGTGCGGTGCGTGAACTCGCGCTTCTCGACGGCATCGAAGGCGGGGCCGAAGTCGGGGTGCTCGCCGAAGAGCTGGCTTGTCGACTTGTCCCCGAAGTGGGCGATGCGACCCAGCTCGGCCACCCAGTCGACGCTGCCGTCCCGGATGTTCCAGATGGGGGCGAAGGTGCCGCCGGGGCGGAGCACCCGGGCGATCTCGGCGTGCGCGGGCTCCCTGTCGAACCAGTGGTACGCCGTCCCGACCAGCACCGCGTCCGCCGCCGAGTCGGGCAGCGGCATGGCCTCGGCGCTGCCCGCCAGGGCCGTCGTGCCCGGGGTGCTGGCGGCGAGCTGCGCCCGCATCCCCGAATCGGGCTCGACAGGTACGACCTCGTGACCCAGTGCCAGCACAGCGCGGGTCAGGATGCCGGTGCCCGCGGCGAGGTCGACCACCCGGGCTTCGCTCAGCCCGTCGAGCGCCCAACGGACGGCAGCCTCGGGATAACGTGGTCGAAACCGGTCGTAATCGTTCGCGGCGGCACCGAACGACAGTGCGTGAGTGTGATCGACCATGACGGGCAGGTTATCCCGTAACGGCCTCCGGACCGCTTGAGTACGCTCGGGCCTGACCCCCCGTATCTCCGTGACGAGGAAGCGTGCCGTGACCGAGCAGAACCCCGTGCCAGTGGACCCCGCCGACGACCTTCCCGAGCAGATGAAGGTCCGCCGGGAGAAGCGGGACCGGATGCTCGCCGAGGGCGTCGAGCCCTACCCGGTCGGCTTCCCCCGCACCACCACCCTGGCGCAGGTCCGGGCGAACTACGCCGACCTGCCCACCGACACCGCCACCGGCGACCAGGTCGCGGTCACCGGCCGGGTGATCTTCGTACGCAACACGGGCAAGCTCTGCTTCGCGACCCTCCGCGACGGCGACGGCACCGAGTTGCAGGCGATGCTCTCCCTGGACCGGGTCGGGCCGGAGCGGCTGGAGGCGTGGAAGCGCCTCGTCGACCTCGGCGACCACGTCGGCGTTACCGGCGAGGTGATCACCAGCCGTCGGGGTGAACTGTCGGTGCTGGCCCAGCAGTGGGAGATGACCGCCAAGGCGCTGCGACCGTTGCCAGTGGCTCACAAGCCCCTCTCCGAGGAGGCGCGCGTCCGGCAGCGTTACGTCGACCTGATCGTCCGGCCGCAGGCGCGGGAGATGGTGCGCACCCGGGCCGCAGCGGTACGCAGTCTGCGCGATTCGTTGCACGGGCAGGGCTTCATCGAGGTGGAAACGCCGATGTTGCAACTGCTGCATGGCGGCGCGGCGGCCAGACCGTTCGTGACCCACAGCAATGCGTTGAACACCGATCTGTATCTGCGAATCGCTCCGGAACTGTTTCTCAAGCGCGCTGTGGTCGGCGGCGTCGACCGCGTCTTCGAGATCAACCGTAACTTCCGTAATGAGGGTGTCGACTCTTCGCACTCGCCGGAGTTCGCGATGCTGGAGACGTACCAGGCGTACGGCGACTACGACACGATCGGCGAGCTGACCCGCAATCTCGTGCAACAGGCCGCGATCGCGGTCAGCGGCTCGACGGTGGTGACCCATGCCGACGGGCGCGAGTTCGACCTGGGTGGCGAGTGGCGGTCCGTGACGTTGTTCGGTGTGCTTTCCGAAGCGCTGGGCGAGGAGGTCACGGTCCGTACCGAACGGTCCCGTCTGGTGGAGTACGCGGACAAGGTGGGATTGGCCGTGGACCCGAAGTGGGGCCCGGGCAAGCTGGCCGAGGAACTGTTCGAGGAACTGGTCGTCCCCGGCCTGGAGGCGCCCACCTTCGTGCGGGACTACCCGGAGGAGACCAGCCCGCTGACCCGGGCGCACCGCAGCGAGCCGGGGCTGGCCGAGAAGTGGGACCTGTACGTGCTCGGCTTCGAGCTGGGCACCGGGTACTCCGAGCTGGTCGACCCGATCGTGCAGCGCGAGCGACTGGTCGCCCAGGCCCAGTTGGCCGCCCGTGGCGACGACGAGGCGATGCGGCTCGACGAGGACTTTCTTCGGGCGATGGAGTATGGAATGCCGCCGTCCGGCGGTATGGGAATGGGAATCGACCGGCTCTTGATGGCCCTGACCGGCCTCGGAATTCGGGAAACGATCCTCTTCCCGTTGGTCCGCCAGGAGTAGTCCCGGCCCGGTGTACGCCGAGCCGTAACCGGATCCTATTGACGCGACGAGCGGCGCGCGGGTTATTGTGCTCTCGTTAGCAGGAGCACCCTGCTCGAAAGGAATGTGGGACGTGGCCAAGCAGATCATTCACAAGCTGGTCGATGACCTGGACGGCGGGGACGCGGACGAGACCGTCAAGTTCGCCCTCGACGGCGTTCAGTACGAGATCGACCTGTCGAGCGCCAACGCCGCGAAATTGCGCGATGCATTTGCGTCGTACGTGGGCGCCGGCACCAAGGTCGGCCGGGGCGGTGTCGTGATCGGTGGGCGGGCTGCCCGCGGTCGGGGTGGCGCGACTGCCGATCGGGAACAGAACAAGGCGATCCGGGAGTGGGCCAAGAAGGCCGGCAAGGACATCTCGGACCGGGGTCGTATCCCGCAGGAGATCGTGGACGAGTTCCACGCGAAGCGCTGATCCGTCAGCACATTGGTGGCCAGCCGCCACCGCAGGCGACACCGACGCCGGGCCGGAGGAGTTCTCCGGGCCGGCGTCGCCGTATCCGGGCGAGGTCGTCGTGCCCGTTCGGGGTGGTGTCTCGTGCCCGTTCGGGGCCGGGAAGCATTCCGGGCCCACCGACGTTGTCCACAACCAGTGGAACAGCTATCCACAGCCTGTGGAAAACGTCCCCCAGGGGCCCGGCGCGGCACTCGTCGCGACCGCCGGTCCGCCCTCCAGGGCCTCCCGGAGCGCTTCCGGACCCCGGATCGGGCTTCCGTCGAGCCAGTCGGATTTCGCTCTGCGCGTAGCGACCGGGCTACCGGAACACCTCCTGAGCGCGGACGGTTGTTCAAAACGACGTGCAACCGACCCAGAGCAGAGACACACGACCTCAGCTGAGTCGGTCAGCGACGATAGAGTAAGGAGGCACGGACGCCCGTCCTGGACGTTCGTGCACCGGCCCCGCCAAGATCTTGACCATCAAGGCGCACGGCACGTGAGGAGCACGAGGGCATGTTCGAGCGGTTCACCGACCGAGCGCGACGGGTTGTCGTCCTGGCCCAAGAAGAGGCCCGGATGCTCAACCACAACTACATCGGTACGGAACACATCCTGCTGGGCCTGATCCACGAAGGTGAAGGCGTCGCGGCAAAGGCCCTGGAGAGCCTCGGCATCTCCCTGGAGGGCGTCCGCCAGCAGGTCGAGGAGATCATCGGCCAGGGCCAGCAGGCGCCGAGCGGGCACATCCCGTTCACGCCGCGGGCCAAGAAGGTGCTGGAGCTGTCGCTGCGCGAGGCGCTGCAGCTCGGCCACAACTACATCGGCACTGAGCACATCCTGCTCGGGCTGATCCGTGAGGGCGAGGGCGTCGCCGCCCAGGTGCTGGTCAAGCTCGGCGCCGACCTCAACCGGGTCCGCCAGCAGGTGATCCAGCTGCTTTCCGGCTACCAGGGCAAGGAGCCTGCCGCGGCGGGCGCCGCGCCGGGTGAGGCCGCGCCGTCGACCAGCCTGGTGCTGGACCAGTTCGGCCGCAACCTGACTCAGGCCGCCCGCGAGGGCAAGCTCGACCCGGTCATCGGGCGCGAGAAGGAAATCGAGCGGGTCATGCAGGTGCTCTCCCGCCGTACCAAGAACAACCCGGTCCTGATCGGTGAGCCCGGCGTCGGCAAGACCGCCGTGGTGGAGGGCCTGTCCCAGAAGATCATCAAGGGCGAGGTGCCCGAGACCCTCAAGGACAAGCAGCTCTACACGCTCGACCTGGGCGCGCTCGTCGCCGGTTCCCGCTACCGCGGTGACTTCGAGGAGCGCCTCAAGAAGGTGCTCAAGGAGATCCGCACCCGCGGCGACATTATCCTGTTCATCGACGAGATCCACACCCTGGTGGGTGCGGGTGCCGCCGAGGGCGCGATCGACGCCGCGAGCATCCTCAAGCCGATGTTGGCCCGTGGTGAGCTGCAGACCATCGGTGCCACCACGCTCGACGAGTACCGCAAGCACCTGGAGAAGGACGCCGCTCTCGAGCGCCGCTTCCAGCCGATCCAGGTGGGTGAGCCGTCGCTGGCCCACACCATCGAGATCCTCAAGGGCCTGCGGGACCGCTACGAGGCCCACCACCGCGTCTCGATCACGGATGCCGCTCTCGTGGCTGCCGCGACCCTGGCCGACCGGTACATCTCCGACCGCTTCCTCCCGGACAAGGCGATCGACCTGATCGACGAGGCCGGTGCCCGGATGCGGATCCGTCGGATGACCGCGCCGCCAGACCTGCGTGACTTCGACGAGCGCATCGCCCAGGTGCGTCGCGACAAGGAGTCCGCGATCGACGCGCAGGACTTCGAGCGCGCCGCCCAGTTGCGCGACAAGGAGAAGCAGCTCCTCGGGCAGAAGGCTCAGCGGGAGAAGGAGTGGAAGGCCGGTGACCTGGACGTCGTCAGCGAGGTTGACGACGAGCAGATCGCCGAGGTGCTCGGCAACTGGACTGGCATCCCGGTCTACAAGCTGACCGAGGAGGAGACCTCGCGCCTGCTGCGCATGGAGGACGAGCTGCACAAGCGCGTCATCGGCCAGGAGGACGCGGTCAAGGCGGTCTCGAAGGCGATCCGGCGTACCCGGGCCGGCCTGAAGGACCCGAAGCGCCCGTCGGGCTCGTTCATCTTCGCCGGCCCGTCCGGTGTCGGTAAGACCGAGCTGTCCAAGGCGCTCGCCGAGTTCCTCTTCGGCAGCGAGGACTCCCTCATCCAGCTGGACATGTCCGAGTTCCACGACCGTTACACGGTCTCCCGGCTCGTGGGTGCCCCTCCCGGCTACGTCGGCTACGACGAGGGCGGGCAGCTGACCGAGAAGGTGCGGCGTCGGCCGTTCTCGGTGGTCCTCTTCGACGAGATCGAGAAGGCCCACCCGGACGTGTTCAACACGCTCCTGCAGATCCTCGAAGACGGTCGGCTCACCGACGGTCAGGGTCGGATCGTGGACTTCAAGAACACGGTCATCATCCTGACCACCAACCTGGGCACCCGTGACGTCGCCAAGGCGGTGTCGCTGGGCTTCCAGCAGTCGGAGGACTCCGAGTCCAACTACGACCGGATGAAGCAGAAGGTCAACGACGAGCTCAAGCAGCACTTCCGGCCTGAGTTCCTCAACCGGATCGACGACACCATCGTCTTCCACCAGCTGCGCCAGACCGAGATCCTCTCGATCGTGGACATCATGATCCAGCGGATCGAGGGCCAGCTGCGGAACAAGGACATGGGTCTGGAGCTGACCGACAACGCCAAGAAGTACCTGGCCGCGAAGGGCTTCGACCCGGTGCTCGGTGCCCGTCCGCTTCGTCGCACGATCCAGCGCGACATCGAGGACAACCTCTCCGAGCGGATCCTGTTCAACGAGCTGACCCCAGGTCAGATCGTCGTGGTGGACTGCGAGGGCGACCCGGACGACATCGACAATTCCAAGCTCGTCTTCCGGGGCTCGGACAAGCCGGTCGAAGTTCCGGACGCCGTCCCGGCCGATCTCGGTGGCACTGCCGCTGGCACTGCCGCTGCGGGCGTGGACGAGTAACACAACCAGCAAGGGGCGGGGCCCCGGTGGCGCAAGCCTCCGGGGCCCCGCCTTTTTGTGCCCCCCTCAGGTCACCCCCGCCGTCCCCACTCGTGCCCTCCCGGCCAGCCTCTGCGTCGCAGCTGCCCGACGCACCCCGGCGTGCCCCGCCCGCACCCCGGCGTGCCCCGCCCGCACCCCGGGGTGCCCCGCCCGCACCCCGCCCGCATGCGGGCGCTCTCACGCTGCCGCGCCCCGCAAGATCTCCACAACATCAGGGAAAGTGCTGCCTCGCGGCGTCCGGAGGCAGCACTTTCCCTGATGTTGTGAGGCGTATCAGTGGGGCAGGGTGGTGAGCTTGCCGGCGGCCTCGCTCTCCGTTGGGCCTCCGCCCGCAAGATCGCGCAACATCGTGGATGTAGTGGCATCCGGCGCGTCCGATGCCGCTACATCAAGGATCGAGCACGATCTTGGTGTGGAAGGCGCCGATTGCCGGCCTCCGGGCATTCGGCGTGCGGCCGGCGGGCGGCGGGCGGCGGCGACGCGGGCGTGCGGAGGGCGTGCAGACGTGCGGCGACGCGGGAGTGCGGCCTGTGAGCTTGCGGAGGGCGTGCGGCGTGCGGGAGTGCGGCCCTCGGGGTCGGCGCGCAGATGCGCTGGGTGGGCGGGTCAGGTGGTGAGGTCCGCGGTTGGCAGGGACGGGCCGTCACCGACCAGGCGGAAGGCGTCGGTGCCGGCGGGTTCGACCAGCCCGTCCTGCACCAGGCCGGCGAGGGCGCGGGCGCGTTGCACGTCGTCGGTCCAGACCTGGTCCAACCGCTGGTGCGGGACCGGCCCGGTGCTGTCCCGGAGCACTCCGAGCAGCAGACCGCGGACCTGTCGGTCGGTGCCCGCGTACCGCTGGGGTCTGCGGGTCGGCCCGGCCGGCGCCTCCTGGCCAGACGCCCGCCAGGCGCAGACCGCCTCGACAGGGCAGGCGGTGCAGCGCGGTGACCGGGCTGTGCAGATCACCGCGCCCAGTTCCATGAACGCGGCGCTGGCCAGTGCCGCTGCGGCCGGTTCGGTCGGGAGCAGTTCTTCGGTGGCGACGAGGTCCGCTGGTCGGGTGACGGGCCCGGCGTCCGGTTCGCCGGCCACCGCCCGGCACACGACTCTGCGTACGTTGGTGTCGACGACCGGGTGCCGCTGTCCGTACGCGAAGGCGGCCACCGCCCGCGCGGTGTACGTGCCGACGCCGGGCAGTGCGAGCAGTTGCTCCAGTCGGTCCGGCACCTGACCGCCGTGCCGGTCCACGATCGCGACAGCGCATTCGCGCAGGCGGACCGCCCGACGGGGGTAGCCGAGGCGTCCCCACATCCGGATGGCCTCGGCTGGCGTGTCCGCCGCCAACGCGGCCGGCTCCGGCCAGCGGGCCAGCCACGCCTGCCAGGCCGGCACCACCCGGACAACTGGTGTCTGCTGGAGCATGACCTCGCTGACCAGGATGGCCCACGGGGTGACGCCGGGCTCGCGCCACGGCAGGTCACGGGCGTGCTGCTGGAACCACCGGCTGACCAGGGAGGCGAAGTCGGGTTGAGTCATGGCGTCGTCGATGATGTCACGCCCGGCGTTCCCGTTGGGTGGGCGGCTCGGGCGGGGCGCCACGTCCTGGTTCGGCGGGCGGGGGAGAATGCGCGGATGAACGAGCTCGCGATCACCGTCATCGGTCGGGACCGGCCGGGCATCGTGGCCGACGTCGCGGAGGTGCTGGCTCGACTGGGGGCGAACCTCACCGACAGCACGATGACGCGGCTGCGGGGGCATTTCGCGATGACCCTCATCTGCACCGGTCCGGCCGCCGTCGAGGTCGAGGCCGCACTGGCGTCGCTGGCGGCCGAGGGCCAGCTGCTGGCGACGGTACGCGCGGTCACCCCGGACGGCGATGTTCCTCCGGTGGGTGAGCCGTACGTGATGGCGGTGCACGGTTCGGACCGGATGGGGATCGTCGCGGCGATGACGCGGGTGCTGGTGGATGCCGGGGGGAATGTCACCGACCTGAGTACCCGGTTGACCGGTGCGCTCTACGTGGTCCTGGCGGAGGTCGAGTTGCCGGCCGGTGTGGCGGACACTGTGCTCGACCGGCTGCACCGGACGGCTGCCGAGCTGGGCGTGGAGGTCACCCTCCGGCCTGCGGATCCGGATCTGTTGTGACCGGCGAGGAGCGCGGGCCGGAGGTCGGCCTGGGGGGCTGGACTCCGGAGTCGCTGGACGTGCCGGGGGAGGTGCGGGCTGTGGTGTCCGCCCCGCATCCGGTGCTGAGTCGGGCCGCGGACGAGGTCGACCCCACGGCAAAGGAGACTGTTCAACTCGCTGCCGACCTGGTAGCCACGATGAAGGTCTCGCCGGGCTGCGTCGGGCTGGCCGCGCCGCAGGTCGGGGTGGGCGCTCGGGTTTTCGCCGTCGATGTGACCGGGCACCCGAAGGCGGTGACGGTGCACGGCACCTTCGTGTTGTGCAACGCGCGTGTGGTCGAGGCCACGCGGTGGAAGCCGGGCCGGGAGGGCTGCATGTCGGTGCCGGATCTGACCGGGGACGTAAAGCGGGCCAGCCGGCTGGTGGTGGAGGGTGACCTGCCGGGCAGCGGCGTGCCGGTGAGGCTGGTGACCGACGGCTTCGAGGCTCGGGCGTTGCAGCACGAGATCGACCATTGTGCGGGGCTACTCTTCCTGGACCGGGTGGCCGGTGCGCACGCGGTCTACCAGCGCAAGGTCTACCTGTGACCGGGTGCCGAACCGTCCTCTTTGGAGGGTGGTGCGGGCGCCTCGGAGTGGCTCCGGCGCGTCGCGCCGCACTGCCGGGTACGGCGCGGCTACGGTGGAGGGCATCATGCGTCTGACGGTCGGCCCCCTGCCACCCGCCGTGTACTGGCGGCGTCGCGCCGTCGTACTCGGAGCGGGGTTCCTGTTCCTGATTGTCCTGCTCTACTCCTGTACCGGTTCGGGTCGTTCCGGCGACAAGGAGCCGAAGGCGGGAGGTTCGCCGTCGGCGACGTCCGCCGCGACGTCAGGTCCCGCTGGCCCGGTGCTGACACCGCAGACCGGCGTTCCGTCGTCGTCCGCGCCCGCTGATTCGGGTGCGACGAGTCCGAGCCCGGCGACCACCAGCAACACACCGCCGCTGGGCGCGGCGGCCGGTTCAGAGGACGACGGCACCTGCACCGACGAGGAGATCAGCGTGATCTCGTCGGCGAGCCAGACCTCGGTGCAGCGGGGCGCGGTGGTCGAGCTGCAACTGCGAATCAAGAACACGTCGGACCGGACGTGCAGTCGCAACGTCGGCGCCGACCTCCAGGAGATCTTCATCAAGTCCGGGGCCGAGAAGGTCTGGTCGTCGGACACCTGCGGCAAGGTCGAGGGCTCGGACGTGCAGTCCTTCACGCCGAACTTCGAGCGCTCCTACCAGGTGCCGTGGAACGGGCGGGACACCAGCCGCTGTAACGGCGCGCTGGCCGCCGGGCCGTTCCCGCCGGTCGGGTCGTACCAGGTGTTCGCCCGGGTCGGCACGAAGCTCAGCGACCCGGCGAAGCTCACCGTCACCGGCTGAGCCGGGTCAGACGTAGCGTTCCAGGATCGATGCCTCGGCGAGCCGGGACAGCCCCTCACGGACGCCGCGGGCCCGGGCGTCGCCGACCCCTTCGACGGCCTGCAGGTCCTCCACTGTCGCGCCGAGCAGACGCTGGAGGCTGCCGAAGTGCAGCACCAGGCGATCGACCACCGCCACCGGCAGCCGGGGCACCTTGGCCAGCAGTCGGAAGCCGCGTGGGCTGACCGCGGCGTCGAGCGCGTCGGACGCGGCTGGGTAGCCGATCGCCTTGGCAACCGACACCAGGTCGATCAGCTCGGTGGCACCGAGCAGGTCCAGCTCGACGAGAGCCTCGTCAAGCGTGCGCGACTTGCGACCGACGGGGAGGTAGTCCCGGATGACCAGCGTGCGGTCGGCGTCCACGCCGGCCATCAGCTCGTCGAGTTGCAGGGCGAGCAGGCGGCCGTCGGTGCCCAGCTCCACCACGTAACCGGCGATCTCGTCGGCGATCCGGCGAACCATCTCCAGCCGCTGCACCACCGCCACCGCGTCCCGCACGGTGACCAGATCCTCGATCTCCAGGGCGGAGAGCGTGCCGGAGACCTCGTCCAGCCGGAGCTTGTAGCGCTCCAGGGTGGCGAGCGCCTGGTTGGCGCGGGAGAGGATGGCCGCCGAGTCGTCGAGCACGTGCCGTTGGCCGTTGACGTAGAGGCTGATGATCCGCATGGACTGGCTGACCGAGATGACCGGATAGCCGGTCTGGCGGGCCACCCGCTCGGCGGTGCGGTGCCGGGTGCCGGACTCTTCAGTCGGGATGGACGGGTCGGGCATCAGGTGCACTGCCGCCCGGACGATCCTGGTGCCGTCGCTGGAGAGCACGACAGCGCCGTCCATCTTGCACAGCTCGCGCACGCGGGTCGCGGAGAACTCCACGTCCAGCGGGAAGCCGCCGGTGCAGAGGCCCTCGACCACTTTGTCGTAGCCGAGCACGATGAGCGCGCCCGTGCGACCCCGCAGGATGCGCTCCAAACCGTCGCGGAGGGCGGTGCCCGGGGCCATCAGGGCGAGGTTGGCGCGTAGCGGATCTCCGGCGCTCCCGGCGGCTCCCGCAGTCACGCTCACGCTGATCGGGCGGGCGGGCGAGCCCACGGCGCCGGTGCGGGCCTGGGGCGGCGCGCCGGCTGGCTTGGTGGTTTCGCGGTCGATCGGCACGGGCACAGTCTACGGACTGCCGTGCGGTGGGTGCTGTCGTGGTTACTGTGATGTGTCACGATGCCGCCCTTTCCTGCGTTTCCCGCTTGCGACGTGCTGTCCGGTTTCGCCGCCCTCGTCGGCACGGTGGGTCACTCGGCGGACGCGCGGGCCGCATGGTGCAGCGCCGAACGGACGTCGGTGACCTCGGTCACCCGCATCTGCTCGGGGCCCGCGCCGGTGCTGGCCGGGCCGCAGCCGGGCGGCACCAGGGCCACTTTGAATCCCAGCCGGGCGGCCTCGGCCAGCCGGCGCGGCACCGCCCCGACCCGGCGCACCTCGCCGGTCAGCCCCACCTCACCGATCGCCACCAGGTGCGGCGCGATCGCCAGGTTGAGCCCGCCGGAGGCGACCGCCAGAGCCACCGCCAGGTCGGCGGCCGGCTCCACCACCCGGATCCCGCCCACTGTGGCGGCGAAGACCTCCCGGTCGTGCAGGGTCAGCCGTTCGGTGCGCCGTTGCAGCACCGCGAGCACCATCGCCAGTCGCGCCGAGTCGAGGCCGGAGACGGTGCGTCGGGGAGAACCCGCCACTGTCGCACCGATCAGCGCCTGCACCTCGGTGACCAGGGCCCGCCGCCCCTCCATGGCCACCGTCACGCAGGTGCCCGGGACCGGTTCCGCGTAGCGGGTCAGGAACAGCCCGGACGGGTCGGCCAGGCTGCTGATGCCGCCCTCGTGCATCTCGAAGCAGCCGACCTCGTCGGCCGCGCCGAACCTGTTCTTCACGCCGCGCACCAGGCGCAGCGACGAGTGCTTGTCGCCCTCGAAGTGCAGCACCACGTCGACCAGGTGCTCCAGCACGCGAGGCCCGGCCACCTGGCCGTCCTTGGTGACGTGCCCGACCAGCACCGTGGCGATGCCCCGCTCCTTGGCGACCGAGACCAGCGCGGCGGTGACCGCGCGGACCTGGGTCACCCCACCGGGCACCCCCTCGGTGCCGGTGGTCGAGATGGTCTGCACCGAGTCGAGCACCAACAGGCCCGGCTTGACCGCGTCGAGGTGACCGAGCACCGAGGCCAGGTCGCTCTCCGCGGCGAGGTAGAGCCGCTCGTGCAGGGTGCCCATCCGCTCGGCGCGCAGGCGCACCTGACTGACCGACTCTTCGCCACTGACCACCAGAGAGGGGCTGCCGGCACCGACCGCCCAATGCTGCGCCACATCGAGAAGGAGGGTCGACTTGCCCACGCCGGGCTCGCCGGCGAGCAACACCACGGCACCGGGGACCAGGCCGCCGCCGAGCACCCGGTCGAGCTCGCTCACACCGGTGGGCACGGCGCGGGCCGGAGCGGCGCTGATGCTGGCGATCGGTCGGGCCGGCTCGGACGGCATCCGGGAGCTGACCACCCGACCGGAGACGGTCGGGCCGGTCACCGTGTGCTCGACCACCGCCCCCCACTCGCCGCACTCCGGGCAGCGCCCCACCCACTTGGGCGGCTGGTGACCGCAGGCGTCGCACTGGTAGGCCGGACGCGGATCGCGGGCGGCGGACCGACCACGGGCGGCACCGGCAGTGCCGCCACGCGGAGGGGTCGATCGGGAGGTGGTCACATCAGGACGCTAGCCCTCGCGTACGACGAAAACACCCCGGCGTGGTGGTCACCACGCCGGGGCGTTCGTCGATGTGCGGATCGGGTCACTCGTGGGTGGTGCCGCCCTCGTTGCCCTCGTAGCCACCTTCGCGCTCGATGATCGGCGACGGAGGGGCCGCCGGGGTGAGCGGCACGGCGACCGGCGCCTGCCCGGTGACAGTGTTGCCGTTGCCGAAGTCGAAGGTCACGACGACGTTCTGGCCGGAGCGCAGCGCCTCGGTCAGGCCGATCAGCCGGAGCTGCGTGGTGGACTCGGAGTTGAACTGGATGTAGCTCAGCGGCGCCAGCTCGATCCGGGCCGGCTGACCCGGGGCGGAGGGGCTCGCCGAACCGGACGCCCGCGCCGACTCCGGGGCGGACGGGGTGGCCGAGGACGATCCGGTCTCGGAGGGCGTCACCGACGGGCTGGCCGAACCGGACGGCGACGGGCTCATGGAGGCGGACTCCGAGGCGGACGGCGACGGGCTCGCCGAGCCGCCGCTGATCACCACCTCACGGGCGCTCTCCGTGGTGATGGTGACAGTCACCGTCTCCTTGGAGTCGTTGTAGATCACGGCGCCGAGCCCCGCGTCCTGCCCGGCCTTGTAGCCCTCGGGGCTCGGGTAGTCCACGAGCAGGCCCCGCACCGAGAAGGAACCGTTGTTGGTCGTGAGGTTGACGCCTTGGACCGACGGCTCCTTCAACGCGGTCTCGGCGATCTGACCGGTGCCGCATCCGGAAGCCAGCAGACTGGCCGCCGCAATCCCGGACAGCAACAGGGCCGCCCGCCGGGATCCCCTGATCGAGCGCGTCACGTCGGTCCTCCTCGTCACAATCCCCACCCGGGCCGTACGCCGGGCACGGTGGCCATACCCGCGCAGACCGCGCTCCAGGGTAGTTGGGACTGATCGAGGCCCGCACGCGGACCCGGCAATGCCACCTGCCCGGGTGGCCTTCAGACCACCCGACCGCTCGCCACCAGCAGAACCACGTCGATCAGGGCCACCAGCATCACCGCCCGGAAGGCCGCCACCGGCCGCCGGCCGGCCCGGATCGCCGAGCGCCCGGCGTACCAGCTCAGTGGCGGCACCACGGCGGCCGTGCCGACGGCCGCCCAGCCGATCGCCGACGGCGGCCCGGGTGGTCCGAGGACCAGTGTCGCGGTCGCCGCGAGGAGGAGACCCGCCGCGGCCAGCCGGCTGCCGGCGGCGCCCAGCCGGTGGGGCAGCCCGCGCACGCCGGTGCGGGCGTCGTCGGCCAGGTCGGGCAGCACGTTGGCGAAGTGCGCGCCGGCGCCCAGGCAGGCCGCCGCCGTCACCAGCCAGACCGGCGGGGCCGGCTGACCGGGCAGCGCCAGCACCACGAAGGCGGGCAGCGCGCCGAACGACACGGCGTAGGGCAGCACCGAGAACGCGGTGGCCTTGAGCGGCCAGTCGTAGAGCAGGGCGGAGACCAGGGCGAGCGTCAGCCAGAACGCTGCCACCGGGTTCGTGGTCAGGGCCAGCAGCGGGCAGGCCACCGCGGCCGCCGCGGCGGCCCAGGCCGTGACGCGCCGACCGACCGCGCCACTGGCGACCGGCTTGTCGGTACGCCCCACAGTGGCGTCCCGCTCGGCGTCCAGCGCGTCGTTGGTCCAGCCGACGGCGAGCTGGCTGGCCAACACGGCGAGCACCACCGAGACGATTCCGGTCGGCCTGTGGCCCACTCCCCAGGCCAGCAGACCGGCCACCGTGGTCACCGCCGCGGCCGGTTCCGGATGGCTCGCTCTGACCAGCCCTAACACCCTCGACGACATAAGGGAAGTCTGGTCGTTACCGAGCAGTCGTGCCACGCTCGGTTCCATGCGAGACGTGGCTGCGGCCGGGGCGCCCACCGGTCCGAGGGTGCTGCCGCGAAACGATCCGCGTCAGTACGACGATCTGGCCGGTGAGTGGTGGCGGCCGGATGGCGCGTTCGCGATGCTGCACTGGCTGGCTGAGGCCCGTGCCGCGCTGGTGCCGCCGGCCACCCGTCCGGACGCGTTGCTTGTCGATCTGGGCTGCGGCGCCGGCCTGCTCGCGCCACACCTGGCCGGCAAGGGCTATCGCCACGTGGGGGTTGATCTGACCCGCTCGGCGCTCGTCCAGGCGGCCGAGCACGGGGTGCTGGTGGTCCAGGGTGATGCCACGGCGGTCCCGCTGCCCGACGGCTGCGCTGACGTGGTCTCGGCGGGTGAGCTGCTGGAGCACGTGCCGGCCTGGCCGCGCGCGGTGGCCGAGGCGTGTCGGCTGCTGCGTCCCGGCGGCGTGCTGGTGCTGGACACCCTGAACGACACGGCGCTGGCCCGGCTGGTCGCGGTACGGATCGCCGAGCGGCTGCCGACAGTGCCCCGTGGCATCCACGACCCACAGTTGTTCGTGGACTCCCGGGCGCTGGTGGCCGAGTGCGCCCGACACGGTGTCGACCTGCGCCTGCGGGGCATCCGTCCGCAGGTCGGCGGCATGCTCGCCTGGCTGCTGCGCCGCGCTCGCGCGAGCCGAACGGCTGGGGCGGTGCCCGCTGGCCGCGCGCCGCGCATCGTGCCGACCCGCTCCACCGCCGTGCTCTATCAGGGCCGGGGGGTCCGCAAAGGATAGTCAGGCCGTGGCGGGGTATGGAACGCCGAGGAGGAACGAGATGACGGTGCACGCGCTTGAGGCAGCACGCCGGTTGGCGCCGCGGTTCGCCGCGCGGGCGGCCGAGCACGACCGGGACGGTTCCTTCCCCGTGGACGACTTCGCCGACCTGCGCGAGGCCGGCCTGTTCGGGCTGATGGTCCCCCGGGCGCTCGGCGGTCTGGGCGCCACCTTCGCCGAGTACGCCGCGGTGGCCACTGAGCTTGCCCGGGGCAACGGCGCGACGGCCCTGGTGTTCAACATGCACGCTTCGGTGACCGGCGCTCTGGGCGCTGTCACCGAGGAGTTGGCCGAGGCGCTGGGCGTACCGGACGAGGCGCTGGCCGCTCGCGACCGGCTGCTCAGCGCGGCGGCTCAAGGTTCCTGGTACGCGGTCGCCATGAGCGAGCGTGGCGCGGGCGCGCGGCTGTCCCAGCTGACCACGGCGTACGAGTCGACCGACGGGGGCTGGCACCTCAAGGGCAGCAAGACCTTCTGCTCCGGCGCCGGGCACGCGGACGGCTACCTGGTGGCGGCGCGCAGCGCGGTCGACCAGTCGGTGGTCTCACAGTTCCTGGTGCCGGCCGGCGACGGGCTGACGGTGGAGCCGACCTGGGACTCGCTCGGCATGCGCGCCACCTCTTCCCACGACCTGCACCTGGACGTCACAGTGCCCGCCGACCGGCTGCTCGGTGGGGTGGAGGGGCTCGCGCTGGTGGTGGCCCAGCTGATGCCGCACTGGTTGGTGGCCAGCTACGCGGCCGTCTACGTGGGGGTCGCCCGTGCGGCGATCGACGCGGCGGCCGAGCACCTCAACGCCCGCAACCTGGCCGGTCTGCCGGCGGTGCGGGCCCGGCTGGGTCGGGCGGACGCGGCGACGGCCGCCGCGCAGTTGGTGGTGGCCGAGGCGGCCCGCCGGGTGGACGAGGCGCCCGGTGACGAGGAGACCAACCGTTGGGTGTGGCGGGCGAAGCTGCTCGCCGGGACCACCGCCGCCGAGGTGGCGGCGTCGGTGCTGGAGGCGGCGGGCACGTCGGCGACCCGCCGTGGACATCCGCTGGAGCGGCTGTACCGCGACGCCCGCTGCGGCTCGCTGCACCCGGCCACGTCGGATGTCTGCGCCGACTGGCTCGGCATCGCCGCCCTAGGCGGCGACCCGGATCGTGACGGGTCGGCACCGCGTTGGTGAGCCCGCCGCACGGGGCTCGCACGGAGGAACGACCGGCCGAGGTGGCTGGTGGGACGGCCAGGGGGAGGACAGCATCTGACGAGAGGTGGGGATCGTGTTCGTACCAGTGATCGCGGGGCTCGGGACAGCGCAGCCGCCGTCCGCTTCGCAGGCCGAGTTGTGGGAGGGCTTCTTCTCCCGGCACTTCTCCGGCACCACCCGGTCGTTGGCCCAGCGAATCTTCGCCAACTCGGGGGTGACCCGTCGGCAGGCCGCTGTCAATCCGCTGCTGGAGGACGTCTCGGACTGGCCGACCGAGCGCCGGATGCGCCGCTACCAGGTGGAGGCGCTGCCGCTGGGCAAGGAGGCGGTGGGTCGGGCGTTGACCGCTGCCGGGCTGAGCGCCGGCGACATCGGGCTGTTCATCGTCTGCTCCTGTACCGGGTACGCCACCCCGGGGCTGGACATCCTGCTCGCCCGGGACCTGGGCATGGCCGCGGACACCCAGCGGATGTTCATCGGCCACATGGGTTGTTACGCGGCGTTGCCGGGGCTCGGCGCGGCGAGTGACTTCGTCACCGCCCGGGGGCGACCGGCACTGCTGCTCTGCGCGGAGTTGACAAGCCTGCACATCCAGCCGTCCAGCGCCCGGGTGGACACCCAGCAGATCGTCTCCCACGCGCTCTTCTCGGACGCCGCCGTCGCCGCCGTGGTCGTGCCGGGTGGCTCGGGGTACGCGGTGCGCGAGGTCACCGCGGTCACCGACACCTCGACCGCCGACCACATGACCTGGGACGTCACCGACGCCGGGTTCCGGATGGGGTTGTCGCCGAAGGTGCCGCAGGTGCTGTCGAGGCACGTCCGGGGGCTGGTCGACGACCTGTTGGCCCGGCACGGCGTGGCCAGCTCCGAGGTGGACGGTTGGGCGGTGCACCCGGGCGGGCCGCGGATCCTCAACGTGGTCGAGCGGGAGCTGGAGTTGCCCCCGCTGGGGTTGGCGGCGTCCCGGGCGACGCTGGACGAGCACGGCAACTGCTCGTCGCCGACGGTCCTGCTGATCCTGGACCGGTTGGGTCGGGCGACCCCGGCGGCTCGGCGCATCGTCATGCTGGCCTTCGGCCCCGGCCTCACCCTGTACGCCGCTCTGCTGGATCGACAGGACTGAGCCTGCGGCCGGTACGCTCACGTGATGGACGCGACCTCGGACGATCGGCTGCGCTCGGTGGTCCTGTTTGGCGCGGCGGTGGCTGTCCTGGTCGTCGGTGGGTGGTGGTGGCGTGCCGCCGCGCCCGCGTCGACGGCCGGGGCGGCTGTCGACTCGGCGGCGGCGGTGCCGTCGGTCGGGCCGAGCGTCAGCACCCCGATGGAACGTCTCCTCGCTGCTGAGGAGCCCGATGAGCGGGTGACGGTGAGGTTGGACCCGAACACCGGCGAGGTCCTCCGGGTGCGCAAGGGCTCGCACGTGGTGCTCGACCCGGCGACGGGCTCGATCACCGACATCGAGGGCGATCCCGCGGTGCTCTTTCCCGCGGGTGAGCTGCCCTCGTTCCAAATGACGATCTGGCGGGAGGAGCGGGAGCTCGCTCCTGGCCAGGATGTGACCCGGCAGGCCAGCGACGACGGTTCCCGCTACCTGCTCCAGTACCGGTGCACCCGGCCGGGCACGCTGGCGGTGACGAGCGACGAGGCCAAGATCAACGGTCAGCCGCGCATCGACTGCGATGGCACGGTCGCCAATGCCGAGGTGCTGCCCGGTGGCGGGCCGTTCCGGCTGTCGCTGTCGGCCGTCGACCGGCCGATCGACATCCAGGCGCAGCTCGTCGCGTTGCCCCCTCGCTGACAGGGGCCGCTCAGGCGGCCAGGGCGCTCAGGTCGCTCCGGTAGGACTCGATCGTGCCCAGGTCCGGCAGCACCCGGGTCACGATGCCGGCCCGGTCGACCAGCAGGGCGGTCGCGGCGCCGGGGCGGGCCGGCTGGCCCAGGAACGAACGCAGGCCTCCGGCGGGGTCGGCCAGGGCGCGAGCCTGCCGCTCGATGGTGGGCCTGGCCGGTGCCGTCCGCCCGGTGACGGTGACCACGGAGACGCCGGCGGGCGCGGCCGTCAGGGCGTCGGTGACCCGGTCCGGGCAGGGGCAGCCGTCCAACAGAATGATCATGGCGGGTAGCAGGCCGCGCAGTGGTACGGGTGCGTCGTCCGCGTCGACCAGGTCCAGTGCGGGCAGCGCCCGACCGGTGAGGGTCGCCGGCGGCGAGTAGGGGGCCGGGGTCGGCCGGTCGGCGCCGCGGTTGGCGCGGGGCCAGGTGACCGCCAGCAGGCCGCCCAGCGTGGTGAGGACCGCCACCAGCAGGACCACCAGCGGCAGGCCCAGGGCCCGGTAGCCGCCCGGGAGGCCACTGGCCCGGCGCAGTTCATGGCGGACCTGAGCGGCCTCGGCGGCCAGCGCGGAGGCGTCGTCGGGGACCACCACGCGGCCCCATTCGGGCGGTAGGCCGGGCAGGCCGTCGGCTGGCCCGTGACCCTCTGCGTCCGGCTTGCCCATCGGACCTCCTGGAAGCGTCTCGAGAGCTGAGTGCGGCTCGGTCTCCAGGGTCGCGCACCAGGGGCTCCTCCCGCTACATCTGGGCGCGGTCCTGCTGACCGGGCTACCATGGGAGAAGCGCATAGCCCTTGATCTCGACGTTCTGTTCACCCGTACCGGGCAGTCATTCCCGCGTTACGGAGCGTGTTCGAACCATCGGTTTGACCGCCTGTCAAGCTGAAGCAAGACCTCTCACAGGGCCCCTGAGCTGCGCCAACGGTCAGGACATCGGTGAGACATCGGTGCCTGAGCGTGTTACCCTAGACACAGCGAAAGGGGTTTCGAACCTATGGTTTTCAGTGTCGGCGAGACCGTTGTTTACCCCCACCACGGGGCCGCACTCATCGAGGCAATCGAGACTCGGGTCATCAAGGGCGAGCCTAAGCAATACCTCGTCCTGAGGGTCGCGCAGGGTGACCTGACGGTCCGGGTGCCGGCCGAGAACGCCGAGATCGTGGGCGTCCGCGAGGTGGTCGGCGAAGAGGGCCTCGGGAAGGTCTTCGACGTTCTGCGGGCTCCGCACACCGAGGAGCCGACCAACTGGTCGCGGCGTTACAAGGCCAATTTGGAAAAGCTGGCTTCCGGCAACCCGCTGAAGGTCGCCGAGGTCGTGCGTGACCTGTGGCGCCGGGAGCGGGAGCGGGGCCTCTCTGCGGGCGAGAAGCGGATGCTCGCCAAGGCCCGCGACATTCTCGTCGGCGAGGTCGCGCTGGCCGAGAAGAGCACCAAGGATGAGGCGGAGACGCTGCTCGACAAGGTCCTCACCGAGGCCTAGTCCGCACAGCATCGTCGTACCCACTTCGTAGTGAAGAAACCACCGAGGACCGCGACGTGACCGCGCAGCTCAATCCGCGCGGTGACGTCGCGGTCCTCGTGCCTGCGGCGGGTGCCGGCGTACGGCTCGGCCCCGGCCGACCCAAGGCGCTGCGCCTGCTCGCCGGTGAGCCGCTGTTGGTGCACGCAGTGCGTCGACTGGCCGCCGCGCCGTCGGTGCACACCATCGTGGTGGCCGCGCCGACCGCGGAGGTGCAGGCCGTCCGCGAGCTGTTGGCCCCTGTCGCTCCGGTGATCGTGGTGCCCGGCGGCGCGGAACGGCAGGCGTCGGTGGCCGCCGCGCTGGCCGCGGTGCCCGCCGGTCCGACGATCGTCCTGGTGCACGATGCCGCCCGAGCGCTCATCCCACCTGAGCTTGTCGAATCCGTCGCGGCGGCGGTGCGTGGCGGGCGTGACGCGGTGATCCCGGTCCTGCCGGTCGTCGACACGATCAAGGAGGTCGGCGCCGACGAGGTGGTGCTCGGCACCGTCGACCGTTCCGCCCTGCGCGCGGTGCAGACCCCGCAGGGTTTCCGTCGGGCGGTGCTCAGCGCCGCCCATGCCGCCGCCGGTGACTCCCTCACCGACGATGCCGGGCTGGTCGAGAAGCAGGGCGTCGCGGTGAGCTGCGTGCCCGGCTCGGAGTACGCACTCAAAATCACCCGACCGTTCGACCTGGCTCTGGCCGAGCATCTGCTTGCCGCAGCCGGTTGACGCGTACCCTCTGATCATGATCGTTCCCCGGGTGGCCATCGGCACCGACGTGCACGCGTTCGAGCCGGGTCGGCCCTGCTGGGTGGCCGGGCTGTTCTGGCCCGACCAGGACGGCCTCGCCGGGCATTCGGACGCCGACGTGGCAGCGCACGCCGCCTGCAACGCGCTGCTCTCCGCCGCTGGTCTCGGTGATCTCGGTTCCGCCTTCGGGGTGGGCCAGCCGGAGTGGGCCGGCGCGTCCGGGGTGGCTCTGCTGACCGAGACGGCCCGTCGCGTGCGCGCCGCCGGCCTGGAGATCGGCAACGTGTCCGTCCAGGTCATCGGCAACCGCCCCAAGATCGGCCGGCGTCGCGCGGAGGCGCAGGAGGTCCTCTCCGCCGCTGTCGGCGCCCCGGTCACCGTCTCGGCGGCGACCACCGACGGGCTCGGCTTCGCCGGCCGTGAGGAAGGTTTGGCCGGGGTCGCTGTGGCAGTGGTGTACGACGCGCCGGCCGCCTAGGCTCGCCGCGATGACCAGCGACCCCGCCCCCGACCAGTCCGCCGCCGACGGCTACGTCCAGCGGGCCCAACTCCTCGCCGAACTCGGCCGCTACGACGAGGCGGCCGGGGAGTTGGCCTACGGGTTGGCCCTCCAGCCGGATGACGTCGACGCGCTCACCATGCTGGCCCGGGTGCACCTGGCCGCCGACCGCCCGGCCGAGGCGCTCACCGCCGCCGACACGGCAGTGGCCGCCGCACCGGAGGCCCTGCCGCCGCTGGTCGCCAGGGGCATGGCCCTGGCCGACCTGGAGCGCTACAGCGAGTCGGCGGCCACCGCCGACCGGATCCTCGCCCTCGGCCCTGCCGACGCGTACGCCCAGCGGAGCGCGGCGGCGATCCTGGCCGGCGCCCGCAACGGCCAGCCGGCGCTGAACGCGGCCTGGCGCGGTGTCGAGTTGGCCCCGCAGGAGCCGCAGGCGCACCTGGTGCTCAGCCTGGTCGCCGCCCGCCTGGACCTGTTCGACCTGGCCGAGCGGGCCTACCGGGAGGCGCTGCGGCTCGACCCGCGGATCGGCGAGGCCGGCCACGAGGTGGGTGTCATGAGGCTGGAGCAGCGCCGCTGGTCGGAGGCGTTGGAGCACGTCGCCGAGGCGGTGACGGTCAGCCCGAGCCGGCTCGACTCGCCACGAACCCTCGCGTACGGGCTGCACCGCCTGGTGCTCTACGGCGCGGGCTGGTCGCTGGTCGCAGCGGTGCTGGTCGCGTTCGCGGCGTCGGCGAGCGACGGGTTCTCCCGCGTCCTGGCGGTGCTCGCCGCGCTCACCGGCGGGATCATCGTCTGGCAGCTCGCTGCCCGGCTGCCCGGGCTGACCCGGACCGTCCTGCCCGCCCTGCTGCACTCGGACCGGGCGATGGCTCTGGCCATCTACGCAGTGGCCGCCGCGCCGCTACTGCTGCTGGTGTACGCCATGGTCGGCTCCCCGTGGCCCCTGGTGCTGGCCATCGCCGTCACTGCGGTAGCCGAGTTCGCCGTATTCAGGCGTACCGCCATCCGCTAACCCAGCCCCAACCCCGGCCCCACCCCCGGCGTAACCCAAAAGATCACCAGCGTCGCGTAGCTCGACCAGGTCAGGGGTTTCGCCGGAGCCCGACCCGCGTCGGGATCAAGCCTGACCGCCCAGAGCGGGTCGGGCTCCGGCGAAACCCCGAAGGCCGACTACACCGAACGCGCCCACGTCCAGGCGTACCCCTCGTCTTCGCAGGAGCTGGCGGCCTCGCAGAGATCCAGCGGGCGGAAGGTGTCGACCATGACGGCCAGCTCGTCGAAGTAGTCAGCGCCGATGGAACGCTCGGCGGCACCCGGCTGGGGGCCGTGGGTGAAACCGGACGGGTGCAGGGAGATCGAGCCCTGTTCGATGCCGGAGCCGCGCCGCGCCTCGTAGTTGCCCCCGGTGTAGAAGAGCATCTCGTCGGAGTCGACGTTGTGGTGGTTGTACGGCACGGGGATCGACTGCGGGTGGTAGTCGACCTTGCGCGGCACGAACGAGCAGATGACGAAGTTGGGGCCCTGGAAGGTCTGGTGCACCGGCGGGGGCTGGTGGATGCGGCCGGTGATCGGCTCGAAGTCGTGGATGGAGAACGCCCACGGGTAGAGGTGCCCGTCCCAGCCGACCACGTCGAACGGGTGGTGGGCGTAGACGTAGCGGGTCCAGCCGCGCCGGTGCCGGACCAGCACCTCGACCTCCTCGCCGTCGACGAGCAGCGGGGCGTCGGGGCCGCGGACGTCCCGCTCGCAGTACGGCGAGTGCTCCAGGAACTGGCCGCGTACGGAGAGGTAGCGCTTGGGCGGACCGATGTGCCCGGACGCCTCGACGGCGAGCAGTCGGACGGGCTGGTCGCCGGTGGGCACGAGCCGGTGGATGGTCGAGGTGGGGATGACGACGTAGTCGCCGGCGACAGCGTCCAGCACCCCGAACGGGGACTCGACCCGCAGGGTGCCGGACTCGACGTAGAGGCAGTGGTCGCCGGTGGCGTCGCGGAACAGCGGTGAGGGTCGGTCGGCGAGGACGTAGCCGATCCGTACGTCGTCGTTGGCGAGCAGGTACTGCCGGCCGAGGATGGGGTCGGAGCCGCCGGTGCCCAGTTTGTGGGTGCGCAGGTGGCGGGGCTTGAGCGGCAGGTTCGGTGCCCGGGTGAACGCGGGCGGGGTGAACTCGTCGGCGGCCAGGATCGCTGTTGGCGCGTACCGGTGGTAGAGCAGGGACGAGTCGGAGGAGAAGCCTTCCTGGCCCATCAGCTCCTCGGCGTAGAGGCTGCCGTCGGGCTGCCGGAACTGGGTGTGGCGCTTGCGCGGCACCTCGCCGACGCTGCGGTAATACGGCATCTCGCCTCCCGATAGTTCCCGTTCACCGGCCGAAGGCGTCCGATAATCGGACGCTGTTGTCCGTTCCTCGTAGCGTCCCGTACATTCTTGTTCCGTGTCAACGCAGGTGCCAGCACTCCTCCACGGCCTGGTGGACGACGCCGCCGTCTTCCCACCGGGCAGCGCCGCGCTGCACGACGCCCTGGCTGCCCATCGCCAACACCGCGCCGCCTGGTACGCCGACCTGGTCGGCCCGTTGCTGATCCCCGCCTCGGACGTGGCCGCCGGTGCGCTGAGCGGACTCGTCGACCCGGGCGAGGGTCTGGTGGTCGGCGTGATCGGCGACACCGGGATCGGGAACCTGCCGTTCGCGCTGTCGTTTCTCGCTCCCGACGGCGTCACCGCGCGTCAGGTCGAGGTGGCGGTCGCCAAGCGCGGCGAGGACCCACTGCCCGGCATCGCCGAGTTGCTGCGGCTGACCGACGCGCTGCCGGGCGTGGAAACCGTCTACGCCGAACTGCCGCTGACCTTCGGGCTGATGGGCGCACTGGACGCGCTCGTCGCCGCGCGGGCCGACGGGGTGCCCATCGCGGCCAAGTTCCGCACCGGCGGCCTGGCCGCCGAACTCTTCCCCACCCCGACCGAGCTGGCCACAGTGATCTGCGCCTGCCGGGACCGGGGCCTGCCGTTCAAGCTCACCGCCGGGCTGCACCAGGCGATCCGACACCTGGACCCGGAGACCGGGTTCACCCACCACGGCTACGCGAACGTGCTGGCCGCGACCCTGGCCGCCGCCGACGGTGACGGTGTGCGCTCCGTCGCCGAGCTGCTGACAGTGGTCGACCCGCGCCCCCTGGTGGAGCGCGCGACGGCACGGCTGGACCGGCCTCGCCCCCTCTGGGTGGGCTTCGGCTCGTGCAGCATCCTGGAACCACTGACCGATCTGATCCGGCTTGGGCTGGTGAACGGGGGCTACGACGCATGACCTGGGTGACCGGCGCCGACGGTTCGCCGTACGGGGTGACGAACCTGCCGTACGGGGTGTTCCGGCAGAACGGGGGTCCGTCGCGAATCGGCGTACGGATCGGGTCCTGGGTCTTCGACCTCGCGGCGGCCGAGGCCGCCGAGCTGGTGCTGGCCGCCGGGACGCTGTGCCGGCCCGTACTCAACGACTTCATGGCCCTGGGTCGTCCGCAGTGGACGGCGGTACGGCAGCGGATCACCGAGCTGCTCACCGACCCGGCGCACCGGGCCGCTGTGGAACCGCTGCTGGTGTCCCTCGACGACGTGGAGCTGCTGCTCCCCGTCGAGGTGGCCGACTACGTCGACTTCTACTCATCCGTTCACCACGCGTCGAACGTCGGGCAGATCTTCCGCCCCGGCCAGCCGCCGCTGCTGCCCAACTGGAAGCACCTGCCGATCGGCTACCACGGGCGGGCCGGCACTGTTGTCGTCTCCGGCACGCCGGTGACCCGGCCGACCGGGCAGCGGGCCTCCGCCGAGGGCCCGGTCACCGGCCCATCGGTACGCCTCGACATCGAGGCCGAGGTGGGCTTCGTGGTGGGGGTGCCCAGCGCGTTGGGCGATCGGGTCTCCGTGGACGACTTCGCCGACCACGTCTTCGGGGTGGTGCTGGTCAACGACTGGTCGGCCCGGGACATCCAGGCCTGGGAGTATCAGCCGCTCGGCCCGTTCCTCGGTAAGTCGTTCGCCACCTCGGTCTCGGCCTGGGTGACGCCGCTGGACGCCCTCGCCGACGCCTTTGTGCCGGCCCCCGACCAGGACCCACCGGTGGTGGACTACCTGCGGGACGTGCCGCACCTGGGCCTGGACCTGCACCTGGCGGTCGAGTGGAACGGCGACCAGGTCAGTGAGCCCCCGTTCGCCACCATGTACTGGACCCCCGCGCAGCAGTTGGCACACCTCACAGTCAACGGGGCTTCGCTGCGCACCGGTGACCTGTACGCCTCCGGGACCGTCTCCGGCCCGGACCGAGGACAGGTCGGCTCCTTCCTGGAACTGACCTGGGGTGGCGCCGAGCCGGTCACTGTGGGTGGCGAGAGCCGTACCTTCCTCAACGACGGCGACACGGTGACCATCACCGCCACCGCGCCCGGCCTGGACGGCACCACCATCGCCCTCGGTGAGGTGTCCGGCACGGTTCGCCCGGCCCGTTGAAACCGGGCCTGCGGGCCCGGTCCATCTAGCGGCTTCCTTCGTTGAGTCGGATTACCGCGACCTCTCCGGAGCGCTCTGACCATCCGGTCTTCGAGTCGTCTCGTTCACGGGACTCTTGATCGCACAGCGGGTGCGATCAAGAGCCCTCGTTGCGCCGTTGGTCACGCGGATCAAGTCGTCCCACACGGGCCGGGCCACGCCCGGCACAGCGGTGGGGCAATCCCGACGCACACGGAGGTAACGACGATGCACGATCTTGCGGGCGCGGTCTGGCGTACCAGCAGCCGCTCAAACGACCAGGGGCTCTGCGTGGAAGTGGCGGACAACCTGGTCGACGTCCATGGTCTGGTCGGAGTCCGCGACTCCAAGGACCAGGCCGGTCCCACACTCGCGGTCAGCCCGCCGGGGTGGACAGCGTTCATCGGAGCGATTCGGGCCGGTCGCTTCGAGCGCTGACCGGCGCTTCGGCGCCGGTCGACGACGACCGGTGCCGAAGCGACCGCCCAATCGGACAGCGTGGCCCCCGGGTGGCGGAAATTCCGCTCCGGGGGCCCCGTCCGGCCCTCACTCCGCGTACCGTCGGGGACACGGGAGGGTGGCATGTCGACGGTGGCGATTACCGGGATCATCGAGGCGCACGCCGTCGATGTCTGGCGTCTGCTGACCGATCTGCCCGGCCGTGCGGCCCGGTTGACAGCAGCGGGCCCGATCGAGGTGCTCACCCCGGGTTCGTTCGGGCCGGGCACCTCCTGGCGCGAGGAACGGGTCCAGCCGGGCGGTGGCACGCTGACCGAGGAGTTCCTGGTGGTCGAGGCGCTCGCACCGCAGCGACTGGTGCTCTGTTCCTCCGGCACTGGCGCGGACTACCGCATCACGTGGAGCCTGCGGCCGGTCCGCCGCCGTCGTCGGGGTTGCACGGCGATCACCGTCACCCACGAGGCGGTGCCTACCGCTCCGTACGGTCGGGTGGTGGCGCTGCTGCTTGGCGGCCTGGCCGCGCGGGCGGTCGAGGCGGCGCTCTGGCGTGATCTCGCCGACCTTGCCGTCGCGGCCGGTGCCGCCGGCTCCGTCGAAGCCGCCTGAGCGCCAGGCGGTCGGCCCGCGCCATGACCTGAACGGGGTCCGGCCCCCTCCGCTGGGTAGGGTGCCGGGCGGAGGTGCGGCATGAGGTTCCCGAGAGGCCGGCGACGGCTAGCGATCGTGGTCGCGGCGCTGCTCGCGACGGCGGCCGTCGTGGTCATCGTCCACCGGGTCCTTGCACCGGCAGAGGTGAGCACCGTGGCGCGGGCCGACTATCCGGCCCCGGCCCGACCTGCTGCCGGAGTGATCGGTCGGTTGCCAGTCGCCCCGTTGATCGTCGACGGGAGACTGCGGGTGTACGCCGCACACCGCCAGGTCTACGCCGATCGGCCGGTCGACGGCCGGTACCGGACCAGCCCGTACTGGTCGTACCGGCGGTGGCCGGCTGAGCTGACCGGGGTGGTGGCCAGCGGCAGCACTGTGGTCAGCCGCTGGTCCGACGGACAACTCGTCGCACTCGACGCCCGGACCGGCGGGGTGCTCTGGCGAGCCGACGGCCCGGAGCCCGTCGAGAGCACGGCGCCGGTGCGTCGTACCTGGGCGGCGACCGTCTGGGATGCGCCGGGGCTCCAGCTCGCCGACCTTCCCGACGGGCGGATCGTGCTGGTGGTGACCGGGGATTCCCAGGCGCGTGGGGTCGAGCTGAGCGGCGGCCGGGAGCTGTGGCGGGTCGAGCTGCCCGGCAGGTGCCGCAGCGATGTCGGCACCAGCGCCACAGGGCTGCTGATCGGTCTGGACACCTGCGCCGGGGCGGCCACTGTCGAGTTCCGCGACGCGGCGACGGGCGAGGTACGTGAGCGTTGGCGACCGCCGGGCGGCCCGGACGGGTTCGTGGTGACGCCGCTCGGCTGTCGTACCGGCCTGTCGGACTGTCTGGGGTTGCGGACCGCGGGGCCGGGTGGCGAGGGCGGTCGGGGTTGGTTGCTGGCTGCCGGATCGCCGGTCGCCGCCCCCGCGTTGGACCCGGCCGGCGCCGCGCTGGTCGGTGAGCAGTCCGTCGCCGTGGTCGACGGGGTCGTGGTGGGTCGATCCGCGCGTACGGGCACCGAGCTGTGGCGGTCCGCGGGCCTGGGCACGGCCCGGGTGCTGGCCGGGCAGCCTGGCCGGGTGCACCTGCTGACCGAGGCGAACGATCTGGTGACGCTGGACCCGGTGACCGGTAGGCAGTTGTCCCGCTTCGTGCTCAATGTCGGCTCGGACGGGACCGGCTGGGCGCCCGGGGCGCTGACGGCCGAGGACGGGTTCGTCGCGATCGAGCGGCTCCGAAGGCCGGTCGACCCCACCGGCGACGACCGGCGCTACTACTACACCGGCGAGACGGTGATTCTGGCCGCCACCTGATCGTGGTGTCTTCGGCCGCGGAACACCGAACCATTCCATTCCCTTTGTCGTGAAAGGGTACGTTTTTCACGGTTCAGGTTTCCGGTGGAAGGGGTCGGCGCATGGCCAGGACAGCAGCCAACTACCTAGTGGGTGGCGCGCTCGCCGCCACCGCGAGCCTGGCGTTGGCGGTGTCGCCGGTGCTGGCCGCCGATCCCGCCTCGGCGCGGGGGCTCAACGCCGTCCGGGCCGAGCCGTCGGCGGACACGGGCGTCACCTTCGAGATCCTGCCGGCTACGCCGACACCCACGCCGACGCAACCGGGGCCACCCACGCCCACGCCGACGCAACCCACGCCGGCACCGCCTCAGCCCACACCCAGCCACGGGGGCCAGCTGCCGGTCACCGGTTCGGGCGGGTCGACGTTGCTGCTCAGCGGGCTGGGCGTGACCCTGCTGATCGTCGGTTGGCTCGCTGTCCGGCGTCGGCGCCCGGTCTGACGTACGACCGCCGCCGGCGGCTGGTGGAAGCCGCCGCCGGCGGTCCGGTGCTCGGCCGTCAGAGTGGGGTCACCGTCCGGCGGGAACCCGCTCCCGTGGCCTGCCGGTGGGGGGTCGGGGAGACCGACGGGACCGGCGGACCACCACCGCGAGGCCGGTGATGAGCAGCAGGCCGGCAACGGCGGCCCCCACGGTCCAGACGGATGCCATCCGGGAGATGACGCTGCCCCGCTTTCCGACCTGGCCTGGATCAGGGAACTGGATCTGCGCGGTGACGCTGCGCTTCACCATGCCACTCTCCAGGTTGACCTCGACCTTCCAGGGCCCGTTCGGCAACGTGGCCGGGAGTCGGGCGACGACCTGCCCGGAGGCGCCCGGCGCCAGCGTGACGCCCTGCCCCACCGGAAACGGGCCGGCCCGACTGCCGGCCGGGCCGTCGGTCAGGGTGACAGCGCCGGTGAGGTCGATGGCACGGCCTCCGGTGTTGTTGACCTGGACGGTCAGCGACGGCTCGCCCTCCGGGCTGCGGGCCGGGCGTACCTCGCCGATCGAGAAGTCGGAGGCGGGTTCGCCTCCGGGCCCGATGTCGAGGTACATCCGGACTCCGACCCGGTGGACCTGCATGATCTCGCCGCCGGCCCGGGGCGTCGAGGCGGTGGATGCCCAGACCACCCCGTACCGCTCGCCCCGAGAGGCGTTCGGCGGCACGGTGACCGTCGCTCGGACCCGGGTCTCTTCCCACGGTCCCAGCTCGACGGAGCGCTCGTCGAGGGTGATCCAGGAGGTCAGCTCGTTCTCGGCGCGTCCCTCGCCGAAGCGGAACGCCGCATCCTCCAGGGTCGCGGCCGCCGGATACACGTCGACCCGACGGGTCTGGTCGGTGCGGTTGACGATCAGCAGTTGCCGCTTGATGGTGATGCCCGGCGGTAGGTGGTCGACGATGTAGCGCAGCGCCCGGGGGTCTGCGCGGCGCTCGGTCGGGGCTTCCAGCAACCGGATCCCGATGGTGCCGTCGTCCGATCCCGCTTCCGGTTCGACCGCGCCGGCCCGGGTCGACAGACCCGGACCGGCGAGGCAGAACAGGGCGAGGGCGACCGCGATGGTCGACCGCCCCCGGCGGCTACGCCACCGAATGTGTCACCGTGCCGGTGTAAACGCCCGCAATGCTGTCCAGCGGGACGTTGACGTCCAGGGTGGGGTTCCAGCTGGCGGTGTTGCCGCCGGTGCCGCCGCTGTGGGTGAACGCGGTGAGCGGGGTGACGCTGGAGAGCGGCTGGGCGTCGCCGGCGGTGGCCTGCCCCGGCGTGAAGGTGCCCGTGCCGGTGGTGGCCGTCGCCGGGCCGGACCAGTAGTCGATCTCCTCGGGGAGAACCGTCTCGGGCGGGGAGCCGCCGCCGGTCTGGAAGACGCTCGCGGTCACCGAGGCGACCCAGGAGGCGTCGGCAGCGCCTCGCGAGTCGGTGACCGTCACCACGCCGAGCTGGCCGGTGATGACCCCACCGGGGGCACCGTCACCGAGGTCGGCGGCGGCCGGCGCGTCGATGTCGAGGGTGCCGGCGAGTACCTCGAAGGTGACGGTGGTGGTGTCGGTGGGCGCGGCGGCGGCCGGCGTGGCGAGGAAGCCCACCATCGCCGCGGCGGCCGCCCCGGCAAGACAGATCTTGGCAGTACGCACTGTGGTTTACCCCGTTCTCGAAGTGAGCCGGACGCGATCCTCGGCACGTCTGGCTACTTCGCAAGATAGGGGCTAAGTGGGCACTTAAACGGACAAACAACTCATCTGTCACCACTTGGTCACAGGAGGTTCAGGCCAGCGCTGCCTCCGCAGCGGCCAGGAACGCGTCGTTCTCGGCCGGCGTGCCGATGGTGACCCGGACCCCGTCTCCGGCGAACGGCCGCACGATCACCCCGCGCGCCTCGCACGCCTTGCCGAACGCCACGGCCCGCTCGCCCAACGGCAGCCAGACGAAGTTGGCCTGGCTCGTCGGCACCTCGGGCACGAACTTGCGCAGCGCCTCGGTGACCCGGTCCCGCTCGGCGACGACAAGGGCGCAGCGGCGCTCCATCTCCGCCACCTGGGTCAGCGCGGCGAGCGCACCGGCCTGGGCCGCGGTGCTGCTGGAGAACGGGGTCGCCACCTTGCGGATGGCGGCGGCCACCACCGGCTGGGCGACCAGCCAGCCCATTCGCAGCCCGGCGAGCCCCCACGCCTTCGACAGCGTGCGCAACACCGCCACGTTCGGCCGGTCCAGGTAGTCGAGACCGTCCGGGACCTCCGCGTCGGTGACGAACTCCCGGTACGCCTCGTCGATGACCACCAGCACGTCGTCCGGCACCGCGTCGAGGAACCGGTCCAGCTCGGCCCGGCGCAGCGCCGTACCCGTGGGGTTGTTCGGGTTGCAGACGAAAATCACCCGGGTCCGGTCGGTCACCGCCGCGGCCATCGCCGCCAGGTCGTGCCCGTGCCCGGCGTCGTTGGGCACCCGCACGCTGGTCGCGCCGCTGGTCGCCACGATGATCGGGTACGCCTCGAAGGACCGCCACGAGTAGAGCACCTCGTCGCCGGGCAGGCAGGTGGCACGCACCAGGTGCTCGGCCAGCGCCACCGAACCGCAGCCGGTGGCGATCCGGTCGGCGTCCACCCCGTAGCGTTGGGCCAGCGCGTCCCGCAGCGCGACCACACCCATGTCCGGGTAGCGGTGCGAGGTGGTGATCGCCTCGGTGACCGCCTCCACCACTCCGGGCAGTGGCCCGTACGGCACCTCGTTGCTGGCCAGCTTGATGGCCTCCGGCAGGCCCAACTCCCGGGCCAGGTCGGCGGGGCTGCGCCCCGGCACGTAGCTGGGCAGCGCGTCCAGGTCGACGCGGGTCAGCCGCAGCGCCGGGTGGTGACGTCCGGAGTCGGTCATGGGGTGTCTCCCGGGGGCTGGTTACGGTCGTTCGAGGGGGCGTTATCGGTGTGTGGGGGGACTTCGACGACCACCGTCTGTGCGCGCTTGTCGTGCAGCGCCTGGCGCAGGGGGTGGTCGAAGAGGGGGGAAAGCGCATCGACCAGTTGCAGCACCAGGCCGAGCCCGGCGCAGTACCAGAGCAGAGTCGGCAGGCCCAGCGTGCTCCACCTGCTCAGCGCCCGGCGGACGCCCAGCGGCTGGTCGGCGGCCATCGGCACCGCCCGGATTCGCATCACCCGCTTGCCGACGGTCTGCCCGCCGGAGGCCATCGTCGGCACCTCGTACGCCAACCAGAGCGCGGTGGCGATCAGCAGGATCGCCACCAGCAGAGAATTGGCCTGCTCACTGGGCATCGGCAGGCCGTCGGCGGAGGTGTCGCCGCGCGACGCGCGCCGGAAGACCTCCTGCCAGTACGGCGCCCACTCCTGCGCCCAGCGCCAGACGAACCAGCCGTTGACAACCACGTTCAGTGCGAAGACGAGGCCGAAGTCGATCAGGCGGGCGACCAACCGACGGCCGTAGCCGGCCAGCCGCAGGCCGTGCGGTCGCGGCTCGGGCGGTCGTCCGGGCCAGCCGGGGTGACCGGCCGGTGGCGCCCAGCCGGGAGGGGTGCCCTGCGGGGTCCAGCCCGGCGGTCCGCCCTGCGGACCCCAACCGGGAGGACCCGCCTGTGGTCCCCAGCCCGGACCGTGCCCCGGCTGCGGACCGTGCCCCGGCTGCGCGCCGTACCCAGGAGGTGGGCCCTGCTGGGGCGACCAGCCCGGCGCGCCGGTGGCCGAGTCGGGGGTCGTCGACGCCGCGGGCGCGGCCGGGGTGACCGGCGCCGGCGGTGGCTCGGCCGGCGGCGGACCGTCCGGCGGGGTCGCGTCGACGGGAATGGGCGCACCGAGCCAACCCTCGCCGTCCCAGTAACGCCGGGTCTCGGTGTCGGCGGGGTCGACGTACCAACCAGGTTGAACGCTCACGCCATCGCTCCGCTTCGCTTCGCGACGGCGCGAGGCGCCACCCTACTGAGGCTGCTGGTTCGCTCGCTGCGCTCGCTCACTGGGACACCTTAACGACGACCGTCTGAGCGAACTTGTCGTGGAGGCACTGCTGCCACGGCTTGTCCCAGAGTTGCCACAACCCGTCCAGGTAGCTCAGCCCAGGGACGAAGCCAGAGAACTGCTGCACCAGGAACCGCTTCGCGGCGGCCCGGCGGTCGAGGGAGCGCGTCGGGTCGAGCGGCACGATCTGCAGCTTCATCATCTTCTTGCCGAAGGTCTGGCCGGTCTTGAACATCATCTCGACGTAGTAGACGTACGCGAGCACGAACGAGATCACGATGATCCCGAGGTCCAGCCACAGCAGGGGCAGCAGGATTTCACGGAGATAGTCGGGCTCGCGGATCGAGCCGTCCGACGCGAACAGGGTGAGATCGGGCGCAACGACAACAAGGAAGATGATCGCCGCGGGCACCGCGAGCACCAGGCCGACCACCATGAAGACCGCGGCGTCGAGCAACATGGCCAGCAATCGATCGCTGAAGCTGGCCAGCGGCTGTCCGCCCGGGGTCAGCGTCGGAGGCGGGGCCACCGGTCGCTGTGGTCCGCCGTAGAACTGCGGCGGGGCGTACCCGGGTGGGGCGTACTGCGGCGGCGCGGCGTACCCGTGGGGGTGTGGGCCGGGCTGCGGCGCGAGGCCGCCGGCGGTGGGTTGGAACCCACCGGCCGGCGGCGTCGGGTACGACGGAGGTTGCGTCACGCTCGCAAGTGTTACAGGTTGCCGCGGGCTTCCTGCTCCCGCTCGATCGCCTGGAAGAGCGCCTTGAAGTTGCCCTTGCCGAAGCCCAGCGAGCCGTGCCGCTCGATCAGCTCGAAGAAGACGGTGGGACGGTCCTGCACCGGCTTGGTGAAGATCTGGAGCAGGTAGCCGTCCTCATCCCGGTCGACCAGGATCTTGCGGGCCTTCAGCTCCTCGATCGGCACCCGCACCTTGCCGATCCGCTCGCGCAGCTCCGGGTCGTCGTAGTACGAGTCCGGGGTGTCCAGGAACTCCAGGCCCGCCGCGCGCATCGCGTCGACGCTGGCCAGGATGTCGTTGGTGGCGACGGCGATGTGCTGCGCGCCCGGGCCCTGGTAGAACTCCAGGTACTCGTCGATCTGGGACTTCTTGCGGGCGATCGCCGGCTCGTTGAGCGGGAACTTCACCTTGCGGGTGCCGTTCGCCACGACCTTGCTCATCAGCGCCGAGTAGTCGGTGGCGATGTCGTCGCCGACGAACTCCGCCATGTTGGAGAAGCCCATCACCCGCTTGTAGAACTCGACCCACTCGTCCATCCGGCCCAGCTCCACGTTGCCGACCACGTGGTCGACGGCCTGGAAGAAGCGCTTCGGCTGGATGCCGGCGTCGATCATCGGCTGCCGGTCCACGATCGGGCCCCGGGCCACGAAGCCGGGCAGGAACGGGCCGGTGTAGCGGGACCGGTCGACGAGCGTGTGCCGGGTGTCGCCGTACGCGGCGATGGCGGCCATCCGAACGGTGCCGTGCTCGTCGGTCACCTCGTGCGGCTCGACCACGCTGGCGGCGCCCTGCGCGATGGCGTGCGCGTACGCGGCGTCCACGTTCGGGACCTCCAGCGCGATGTCGCTGATCCCGTCGCTGTGGCGGGCGACGTGCTCGGCGCCCTCGGCGTCCGGGCGCACGGCGCCGGTCAGCACGAACCGGGCCGAGCCGCTGGTCAGCACGTACTGGGCGTGGTCCCGGTAGCCCTGCTCGGGGCCGCGGTACGCCACGCAGGTCATGCCGAAGGCGGTGGAGTAGTAGTGGGCGGCCTGCTTGGCGTTGCCGACCAGGAAGTGCACGTGGTCGAGGCCCCGGACCGGGAACGGGTCGTGGCTGATGTCGTGGTCGACAGCGCCGACGAGCCGGTCGACGTCGACGTCCTCGGTCGACTGGGGTCGGTCGATCGCCTGGGTCATGGTGGGCTCCCTCGCGTACCGGCCGGCCTTGTGGGCCGCCGTGGTCGGTTCTTGTGGCGAGGATCGCTGCCTCGGCATCGAGTGGGCAACTGTTGGCGTAAATGCTGGTCAGGTTGCGCATTCGGTATGGTGTTCACTCATGAATGGTGAGCAGAATGTACAGCTCGACGCGCTCGACGTGCGCTTGATCGAACTGCTCGCCGAGGAGCCGCGGATCGGGGTGCTGGAGTGCTCCCGGCGGCTCGGGGTGGCCCGGGGCACCGTGCAGGCGAGGCTGGACAAGCTCGTCGAGCGGCGGGTCATCGAGGGCTTCGGCCCCGAGATCTCGCCGGCCGCGATCGGGTTCGGGGTGACCAGCTTCGTCACCCTGGAGATCAGTCAACGACACGGCCACGACCCGGTCACCGCTCACCTCGCCGCCATCCCCGAGGTGCTGGAGGCGCACACCATCACCGGCTCCAGCGACCTGCTCTGCCGGATCGTGGCCCGCTCCAACACCGACCTGCAACGGGTCATCGACCAGATCGTCTCGTCCGCCGGCATCACCCGCGCCTCGACGATCATCGCGTTGGCCGAGCAGATCCCCTACCGCACGCTTCCGCTGGTGCGCAGCGCTGTTCGGGCCGAGGGAAGGGCGCTCTAACACCTCCGAGCGCAGAAAGCGCGGCGACACGGCGGCGCGGGCGTACGGAAGATCCGTGATCGTGGCTACGGTGTGCGGGTGGCGAAGGGGAGCGTGCGCGGTGGGCTGCTGCTCGGCCTCGCCGTGGTCGTCGCGCTCGCCGCCACCGGCGTGTGGAACCCGTTCCCCGGCCTGTGGGACTGGGTCGATCGCAGCGAACCCATCTCCGAGCCCGACGTGGTCTGGCAGCAACGGGTCGGCGGCACTCCGCGCAGCGTGACCATTGCCGGCGACGCGGTCGTGGTCGAGCAGCGCACCCGGGTCGAGGCTCGCAGCCTGGCCACCGGCGCCCAGCTCTGGGAGCGCAAGGCCGACTGGGCGGCGGTCGCCGGCGGCGACCGGGACCCGGTCGTAGCCGTGGGCAAGCTCCTGGTCAAGGGGTACGAGCTGCTCGACCCGACGACCGGGGTGACCCGGCGGCGTGACGATGACGCGGTGGCCGTGTGGACGTACCGCAACCTGCTCCTCGACGCCAGGTGCACGGACGCCACCGACTGCACCCTCAGCGCCTGGGACCCGCGTGGCACGACGCCGCTCTGGACGGCCTTCCTGCCCGGAGTCCACAGCGGCCTGCTCGCCGACAACCCTGGTCTGCGCGGCACCCGCCGGCTCACCTCCACCCGGATCGACGACGGCGTGGCCGGGGCGGAGGCCGCGCCACCGCTGCTCGGCTTCCCGGTCGACGGTCGGGTCCACGTGGTCGACACCGCCACCGGCCGGGTGCTGCAGAACGTCGAGCCCGGCCGGGAGGAGCGGCTCTCCGTGGTGGGCGGCCGGCTGCTGCGGATCTCGGCCCGCTCCCAGGACGGCACCTGTTACTTCGCCATCTCCGCCCGGGACTCGGCGACCGGGCAGGAGGCCTGGCAGCGGGCCGGCATCAACCTGCGCACCGCCGACTCCGCCGGCTGCGTGCAGCGCGAGGACCCGCAGGGTGCGCGGAACGTGCTGATCGGCGTCGCCCCGGACGGCCGCGAGACGGTCATCGACGGGTACGACGGCCGGCTGCTCTGGGTCGGTGAGCCGGGCACCAAGCTGATCGCTGTGGACGACCGTTCGGCGGTGTTCCGGGCCGCCGACAAGCGCTCGGTCATCGCCCGCGAGCTGGGCACCGAGAAGGTTCTCTGGACGCGACAGGCCAGCGGCAAGGCCGGGGCCGCGCTCACCCCCTACGCGGCGGTGGTGGCCGATGAGAAGCCGTCCCGGCTGGCGGCACTGGACCCGCGCACCGGCCGGGAGTTGGCCGCCCTGCGCACCTCGGCGAACGCCCTCGCCGTCGGCTCACAGGGGATGATCATTGGTGAGGGGCGGGAGATCGGGTACGTCCGATTCGGCGCGTCCGGAAGCTCGCCCACCCGACCGCCCAGCGATGATGGGAATCCCGGGCCGGGCGGCCCTGGCCCCGGCGGGCCGAACGACGGCGACTGCGGGCCGAAGGGGGAACTCTGCCCCGACCCGGGCGGCGGCAAGGACGGCTGAGCGGGCGGTTCGTCCGAAGATCGGGATGGCGACCGGGCCCGGCACGCCCGGTGGATGAGAGCGGCGTCCCAGGACCCGCCCGGCGGGTGGGAGTGATCGACCGGTCTGCCCTAGGCTTGCCGCTCATGAGCAGTGCCGCCGCATTCTCGTACGCCCCTCTGCTGCCGACCGGCCCGGACCAGACGGACTATCGCCTGGTCACCGACGAGGGCGTGGACGTCGTACACGGCCCGGGAGGCCGTCGGTTCCTCACCGTGGAGCCGGCCGCGCTCACCGCGCTGACCGCCGAGGCGATGCACGACATCGCGCACTTCCTGCGTCCCGCGCACCTGGCGCAGCTCCGGGCGATCATCGACGACCCGGCCGCGTCGCCGAACGACCGGTTCGTCGCGCTGGACCTGCTGCGCAACGCCAACATCGCCGCCGGCGGTGTCCTGCCCATGTGCCAGGACACCGGCACCGCCATCGTGATGGGCAAACGCGGTCGACACGTGCTGACCGACGGTGCCGACGCGGAGGCCATCTCCCGGGGCGTCTACCAGGCGTACACCAAGCTCAACCTGCGCTACTCCCAGCTCGCCCCGCTGACCATGTGGGACGAGCGGAACACCGGCAGCAACCTGCCTGCCCAGGTGGACCTGTACGCCGAGGACCCGGACGGGCACCCCGACGCGTACAAGTTCCTGTTCATGGCCAAGGGCGGTGGCTCGGCCAACAAGTCGTACCTCTACCAGGAGACGAAGGCGCTGCTCAATCCAACGCGGATGATGCAGTTCCTGGAGGAGAAGCTGCGGCTGATCGGCACCGCCGCCTGCCCGCCGTACCACCTGGCCGTCGTCATCGGCGGCACCTCCGCCGAGTACGCGCTGAAGACCGCGAAGTACGCCAGCGCCAAGTATCTTGACGCGCTGCCGACAGCGGGTTCGATGAGCGCGCACGGCTTCCGTGACCTGGAGCTGGAGGCGGAGGTGCTGGAGCTGACCCGCAACTTCGGCATCGGCGCGCAGTTCGGTGGGCGGTACTTCTGCCACGACGTACGGGTGGTCCGGTTGCCCCGGCACGGTGCGTCCTGCCCGGTGGCTATCGCCGTCTCCTGCTCGGCGGACCGCCAGGCCGTCGCCAAGATCACTCCGTCGGGTGTGTGGCTGGAGCGGCTCGAAACCGACCCGGCGCGGTTCCTGCCCGACGTCACCGACGATTCGCTCGACGCCGAGCTGGTGGTCCGGGTCGACCTGAATCGGCCGATGGACGAGATCCGCGCGGAGCTGTCGAAGTACCCGGTGAAGACACGCCTCTCGCTCTCCGGGCCGCTCGTGGTCGCCCGGGACATCGCCCACGCCAAGATCGCCGAGCGGTTGGACGCCGGTGAGCCGATGCCGCAGTACCTGCGTGACCACGCGGTCTACTACGCCGGCCCGGCGAAGACCCCCGAGGGGTACGCGTCCGGCTCGTTCGGCCCGACCACCGCCGGCCGGATGGACGCCTACGTGGAGAAGTTCCAGGCCGCCGGCGGCTCCCAGGTGATGCTGGCCAAGGGCAACCGGTCGGGTCAGGTGACCCGCTCCTGCCAGCAGCACGGCGGCTTCTACCTCGGCTCGATCGGCGGCCCCGCGGCCCGCCTCGCCCAGGACTGCATCAAGCACGTCGAGGTGCTCGAATACGCGGAGCTGGGCATGGAGGCCGTCTGGAAGATCGAGGTGGAGGACTTCCCCGCCTTCATCGTGGTCGACGACAAGGGCAACGACTTCTTCGCCGAGGTCACCAAGCCGGTGCTCACCGTCGGCCGCCGCTGACCCCACAGGTACGCGAAAGGGCGCCGGGCGAACTCGCCCGGCGCCCGTTCTGTCGCCCGTGCTCTGCCGACATCGGTACGCCCGCCCCCTGGGGTGGGACGGGCGCACCGCCCCCGTCGGATGCCGTCACCGACAACTCGGAATGAGTGTGCTGCGCACCGCTGTCGATCCGCTCTCAGATCACTATCGCCTGACCGAGGCGGTCTGTTATCACCGGACTACTCTGCTGGAAGTTGCACCACTGATGCGGGAGAGCAGATGCGGTTCGGGATCCTGGGGCCCCTGCGGGTGGGCGGTGGCGAGTCCACTGTCACCGCCGGACGCGACCGGATCGTGCTCGCCATGCTCTTGTTGCGGGCCGGCCGGCTCGTGCCGGTCGACGAGCTGGTCGACGCGGTGTGGGAGGACCGCCCGCCGGCCACCGCCCGAGCGCAGTTGCAGACCTGCGTGTCGCGGTTGCGTCGCCGGTTCACCGAACTCGAGCTGGCACCGGACCTCATCGTCACCGACCCGGCGGGGTACGGGGTGCGTACCGCACCGACCGACCTGGACGCCGAGGTCTTCACCCGGGGTGTGGAGGCGGCCCGATCCGCCGCGACTGCCGGTCGCCTGGTAGACGCGCGTGCCGAATTCCGCGCCGCCTTGGCGTTGTGGCGCGGGCCGGCACTGGGTGGAATCCCGAGCCGGAGCGTCCGCCGCCGTGCACAGGCACTGGACGAGCAGCGTCTCACCGCGCTGGAGGAGTGCGTCGATGTCGAGCTGCGCCTCGGTCTGGCAGCCGAGCTGATCGGCGAACTCGCCGAAAGTGTCGACCAGCACCCGGTGCGGGAGCGGCTGCGTGGGCAACTGATGCTGGCACTGTCCGCGGTCGGGCGGCAGGCCGACGCGCTCGCCGTCTACCGGGAGGGCCGGCGGTTCTACGCCGACGAGTTGGGCATCGAGCCCGGCGCCGAGTTGCAGGAGCTGCACCAGCGGGTGCTCGCCGGTGACCTGGCCCTGGCCGGTCGGGAAGCTCGGCCGATCGCTCCGGTCCGCTCGCTGCCCCGGGCGATCGGCGACTTCACCGGCCGGCAGCAGACGCTGGCCCGCCTGGTAAAGGAGGTGGAGGCCGGGGCCCGGATCCAGCTCATCGACGGCATGGCGGGCAGCGGCAAGACCACCCTCGCGGTGCATCTCGCCACCGCTCTCGCAGACGACTACCCGGATGCCCAGCTCTACCTCGACCTGCATGGGCACAGCGAGCGCACGCCGTTGACGCCGGCTGCGGCGGTGGCAACGCTGCTGCGGCAACTCGGTGTGCCCGACGAGCGCGTACCGGCGAACCAGGCCGACCGGTTGGCGCTCTGGCGCTCCGAGCTGTCCGGCCGGCGGGCCCTGCTGGTGTTGGACAACGCGGCCACCGCCGACCAGGTGACACCCCTGCTGCCCAACGGCTCGCGATGCCTGATCCTGATCACCAGTCGTCGACGGCTGGTCGGGGTGGACGAGGGTCGGCCTTCGTCGCTTCCCGTGCTCGACACCGACGAGGGGGTCGAGCTGCTGGGGCGGGTGGTCGGCATGAACCGGGTGGCAGCCGAGCCGGAGGCCGCCACCGAGGTGGTCCGACGCTGTGGTCACCTGCCTCTCGCCATCCGACTGGCCGGTGCCCGACTGGCACACCGACCCCGTTGGCGGATCGCCGACCTGGCCGAGCGGCTGAGCACCCGACCGGACCCGTTGGCCGAGTTCGAAGCGGGCGAACGGTCCGTCGGTCGAGCCTTCGCCCTGTCGTACGCCCAGGTGTCGCCGGCGGCGCAGCGCGCGTTCCGGCTGCTGGGTCTGCACCCGGGGGTACGGTTCGACAACCTGGTCGCGGCCGTACTGGTCGAACTGCCGCTGCCCGAGGTCCAGGACCTTCTCGACGAGTTGATCGACGCGCACCTGGTGGAGGAGGCGGAGCCCAGCCGCTACCGGTTGCACGACCTGGTCCGGGAGTACGCGCGGACGCTGGTCGCCGAGCCTGAGCGGGCAGGCGAGCGGCGGGACGCCATCGAGCGTCTGCTCGATCACCACCTGCACGTCGCCACGGCGATCGCTCGCGAGAGGGAGCTCTCCTCGACCCAACCGCTGATCTTGGTGACGGTACCGGTTCGGGCTGACCTGGTCACGATCGTCACCGAGCAGGGTCGAACCTGGCTCAACGAGAACCTTGCCCTGTGGCCCGCACTGGTCCGGTTGGCGGAGACCGAGGGGCTTCTCCAGAAGTGCTGGCAGTTGGCGAGGGCGTGCTGGCACGCGCAGTTCGAGAGTGGCCGCCTGGACGAGTTGATCGAGACGCACTCCGCGGGCCTGCGCGCCGCCGAGGAGTTGGGCGACGATCGGGCGGTCGCGACAATGCTCAACTATCTCGCCTCGGCCCACTACCGGTTGGGTGCTTTCCCCGAGTCGATCCGGGTGATGGAAAGGTCGCTGGAGATTTTCCGCCGGCTCGGTCTGCGCCGCGAGTTCCGCAACACCCTTGGCAACCTGGGCACCTCGTACGCCGCCAACTTCGAGTTCCGCCGGGCCCGGGAGTGCTACGACGCTGCCCGCGCGCTGGCGACGCGGCTGCGCGATAAGGAGGCGCTGGCGAACGAACTCAACAACCTTACGATGACCCTGCTTCTCTGGGGACGGTTCGACGAGGCGCTGCGCACCGCCCGGCGGCACCTGGGGATCGCCCGCGAGATCGGCGACCCGCGCCGGATCGGCAACGCCCTCGGGCACCTCGGGATGACCCGGCATCGGATGGGTGACGTGGTGCCGGCCGAGCGGTTGCTGCGGGTGGCGCTGCGCGTCAAGCGAGAGGTGGGCACCCGGTTTGGCGAGGGTGAGGTGTTGAACGAGATCGGGATGATGGAACGGGAGGCTGGCCGTCCGGAACAGGCCGCCGACCTGCACCGTGCGGCACTGGTCGCGATGACCGAGGCGGGGGATCGCATCGCGCAGTGCGGCTCGCGCAACCTGCTGGCCCGAGCCATCCTGGATCAGGGGGACGTGACCAGCGCGCTCGACCTGCATCGTCGGGTGCTCGTCGACGCCACCGGGCTGGGTTCCCCACGCGAGCAGGGCCTGGCGCTGGAGGGCATCGCCCGCTGCGTACGGGCCACCGATCCGGCGGCGGCCCGCGCGCACCTGGAGCAGGCGCTGGCGCTGTTCCGGCAGATCGAGTCACCGGACCAGCACGAGGTGGAACGGCTGCTCACCGAGTTGGGCTGACGGATCATCTGCGAGTCGGCCACGGGCGCGGCAGGATGGTACGCGTGACGACTCCAGAGGCGACCGGTTACCGCATCGAACGCGACTCGATGGGCGAGGTGGAGGTGCCCGCCGAGGCGCTGTGGCGGGCGCAGACCCAGCGCGCGGTGCAGAATTTCCCGATTTCCGGCCGGGGCCTCGAACCGGCCCAGATCAAGGCCCTCGCCCAGATCAAGGGCGCGGCGGCCGAGGTCAACGGCGAGCTGGGCGTGATCGACGCCAACGTGGCCGCCGCGATCGCCGCCGCCGCCGCGCACGTGGCCGACGGTGGTTACGACGACCAGTTCCCGGTGGACGTGTTCCAGACCGGCTCGGGCACCTCGTCGAACATGAACACCAACGAGGTGATCGCGACCCTGGCCAGCCGGGAGCTGGGCTCGCCGGTGCACCCGAACGACCACGTCAACGCCTCCCAGTCGAGCAACGACGTCTTCCCGTCCTCGATCCACCTGGCGGCCACCCAGTTCATCGTCGAGGACCTGCTGCCGTCGCTGGCCCACCTGGCGTCGGCGTTGGAGGCCAAGGCCGCCGAGTTCGAGACTGTGGTCAAGGCTGGGCGTACCCACCTGATGGACGCCACCCCGGTCACTCTCGGCCAGGAGTTCGGCGGGTACGCCGCCCAGGTCCGCTACGGGATCGAACGGCTGGAGGGCGCGCTGCCCCGACTGGCCGAGCTGCCGCTTGGCGGCACCGCCGTCGGCACCGGGATCAACACCCCGCTCGGCTTCGCCGCCGCCGTGATCGACAAGCTGCGCGAGTCGACCGGATTGCCGCTGAGCGAGGCGCGTAACCACTTCGAGGCGCAGGGCGCGCGGGACGCGCTGGTGGAGACCTCGGGGCAGCTGCGGACCGTGGCGATCGGCCTCTACAAGGTCGCCAACGACATCCGCTGGATGGGCTCCGGCCCTCGCGCCGGCCTGCGCGAGCTGCGCATCCCGGACCTCCAGCCCGGCTCGTCGATCATGCCGGGCAAGGTGAACCCGGTGGTCGCCGAGGCGATGCGGCAGGTCTGCGCCCAGGTGATCGGCAACGATGCGACCGTCGGCTTCGCCGGCTCACAGGGCGACTTCGAGCTGAACGTGATGCTCCCGGTGATGGGCCGCAACCTGCTGGAGTCGATCCGGCTGCTCTCCGCGGTGAGCCGGCTCTTCGCCGACCGGCTGGTGGTCGGCCTGGTCGCGGACGCCGAGGTCTGCCTGGCGTACGCCGAGGGCTCACCGTCGATCGTCACCCCGCTCAACCGCTACCTGGGGTACGACGAGGCCGCGTCGATCGCCAAGGAGGCGCTGGCCAAGCAGACCTCGATCCGCGAGGTGGTCATCTCCCGGGGCCACGTCGACTCCGGCAAGCTCACCGAGACCCAGCTCGACGAGACGTTGGACCTGCTCCGGATGACCCATCCCTGACCCGGCTCGCCCCGCCCGCGCGGCGCTGTCCTGCCTGCGCTGCCCGGCCTCGCTTTGCCGTGGGCTGCCCTGGTCAGGGCAGGTGCCGTGGTCTCGCCCAACCGAGAAAGCGGGCGAAGAGCGCGGCGGGGTCGGGGCCGTCGTGCGGGTTGAGTCGGTACAGGTCGGCAGCGGCCTCGTGCAGGACCGTGCACAGGTAGATGCTCAACCCGATGCGGTCGTGCGCGTACTCCTGGCGCAGGGTGAGTCGGGCGACCGGGCACGGCCATGGCGCGGCGCAGACCCGGCAGAGCCAGAGCGGGCGCAGCGGCAGGTGCGGTCGACGTGGTGTCGTCGCGCGGCCGTCCGGGGCGATCCGGGACATGCTGTGGCCTTTCGTTGACCGGGCTTGCGCCGGGCTGCGCCGGGCTTGCGCCGGGTTGCGCCGGGCTGCGCCGGGCTGCGCCGGGCTGCGCCGGGCTGCGCCGGGCTGCGCCGGGCTGCGCCGGGCTGCGCCAAGATCGCGCTCGACCCTGGACCGCGCCGATCTTGCAGTTTGTGTTGCCGACATGGGTGGATATGCCCCTTGCGCCGGGACAGAAAGTGCAAGATCGCGGAGCAGGGTCGGGTCGGGCTTGGCGATCATGGAGTGGTGGTGCTGGGTTTGCGCTTTTGTGGGCGCTTTGCGGCCCACCACTACTCCATGATCGGTGAGGCGGTGCCGGTTACGGACAGCCGTTCCGCCGGACGCGGCTGCGGCGTCCTGGATGTAGTGGCTTCCGCGGGTCGGGACCTCACTGTTTCCACGATTGAGCACGATCTTGTGCGGTTGGCCGGGGTGGCCGGCGTGGTCGTGGTCGGGGTCGGGGTCGAGGGTCGGGTTGATGATCGGGTTGGGGCGGGTCGGGGTGGTGGGCGTGGTCGGGGGATGTCGTGGGATGTCTTGGGCGGATGCTTCGTAGCTGACTCGTTTGTGGCATCACCTCCGCCGTCCTGAGTGGTGGGCTCCGGTTGTGGCTGGCTGGGAGGTGGGACCGCCCGGCACGGGGGAGCGGGCGGTCCCGTGCGGTACCGGCAGATCCCGGGGGACGGGGAGCGGCGCCGCGCTTCACAGTCTGGTGATCAGGCGACTACGGTCGGAAGGGTTTGGCCGCGTCGTCATAGTCGCCCTGTTTTGGGTGGCAGCGCCGCTGGCGGCCGGCTGGAGATGATCGTCGGCGAGGTGGAGGGCGGGCACGGCATGGCCGATGGACAGATGACTGCGGCGGCGTTCCTGATCGCTGAGCTGCGCCGGGCGCGGGCTCGGCGCAGCTGGAGTCAGGACGAGCTGGCCAAGGCGGTCAACTACTCGGCGTCGATGGTCAGCGCCGTCGAGCTGGGTCAGCAGCCGCCCACCGCCAAGTACCTGGAACTGGTCGACCGCGCCCTGGACACCGGCGGCCTCTTCGGCCGGATGTCCACCGAACTGGTCAGCCTGGACCGGGCGCAGCCCTGGCTACGCGGCTGGCGCGCGATCCTTGCGGAGGCGCGGGCGCTGCGATGGTTCGACCCGCTGCATGTCCCTGGGCTGCTGCAAACCGAAGGCTATGCCCGTGCCATCTTCGAGTCAGATCGACTGCTCGACGCCGATGAGGTCGAGCGTCGTCTGGCGGATCGGATGGACAGCCAGCGGGTCCTCTACGAAGACCGCCCGCCGCAGGTGGTAGCGGTGCTTGACGAGTCGGTGCTGAGGCGACGTGTCGGCGGCCGGAAGGTCATGTGCGAGCAGTCGCTGCACCTGGCGCGCTTGGCGACCGAGCATCCGCGGGTTCAGCTCCACGTGGTTCCTCGCTCGGCCGAGGAGTATCCCGGCCTGAACGGGCCATTCATCCTCGCCACTGTGGCCGACCATAGCGATCTTGCCTACCTTGGTGGCCAGATCGGCGGCCAAGAACTCGATCGGCCTGCGCATCTGTTGCGTCTACAACGGACCTGGGAAGCTACCCTCGGGCAGGCGTTGCCACCGCAGGAGTCGATCGAGTTGCTGAGGGAAGTGGCAGAGTCGTGGAGTTGACCGACGCTCGATGGCGTAAGAGCAGCCGGAGTGGTTCCAACGACCAGTGCGTCGAGGTGGCGACGAATCTTGGGGACGTGGTCGGGGTGCGGGACAGCAAGGACTCGGACGGGCCCGTACTCGTTGTCGACGCGTACTCCTGGCGGCTCTTCGTGGTCGCGCCCCCGCGTTGATCCGACCGCCTCGCCCGCGACGGGGGTCGGTCCTGAGCAGGACGGATGATCCGGGCTATGGGTGACGATGGCGCGGCGGTGCCGGCGGGGACCGAGCGGCTGCGGTTGCGGCGGCTGATTATGGCCGACGTGGACGCGCTGGTCGAGTTGGACAGCGACCCCGAGGTGATGCGTTTCCTCACCGGTGGTGTGGCGACCCCGCTGGCCACCGTGCGTGACGAGCAGTTGCCGAGGCTGCTGGCCCAGTACGACAGGTTCCCCGGGTTGGGGCGGTGGGCGGCGCATGATCGGAAGTCCGGCGAGTTCCTGGGTTGGTTCGCGTTGGACCCGTCGGCGGACGGCACCGAGGCCGAGTTGGGCTATCGGCTGCGCCGCTCGACGTGGGGGCGAGGGCTGGCCACCGAGGGGTCGCGGGCGCTGGTCCGGTACGCCTTCGACACCGTCGGGGCGCGTCGGGTCTGGGCCGAGACGATGACTGTCAACGATCGCTCCCGGCGGGTGATGGTGAAGGCCGGGCTGCACTACGTGCGGACCTTCCACCTGCAGTGGGACGACCCGATTCCGGGCACCGAGCAGGGCGAGGTGGAGTACGAGGTGCGGGCCGAGGAGTGGGCGACCGTCGGTCAGGAGCGGCCGGCGGCCCGGCGGGCGCGGTAGGCGGTCACCGCGGCACGGTTGCCGCAGCCGGCCTCGCAGAACCGCCGGGACCGGTTGCGGGACAGGTCGACGACGACGTTGTCGCAGTCCGGGTATTCGCAGATCCGCAACCGGCTCAGCTCGCCGGTACGGACGAGGTCGGCCATCGCCATGGCGGCTTCGACCGCGATCCGGGTGGCCAACGGCGCGTCGCGGGGAACGGCGTGCAGGTGGTACGGCTCGTCGTCGTGCTCGATGAGCTGAGGCAGCGCCTTGTGTTCCAGCAGCAGGCCGTTGACCACCGCGACGATCTCGGGTGGTTCGGCGTACCAGATTCGGCGCAGTTGGGGACGCAGCTCCCGTACGGCGCGCAGCTCGGCCTCGGTGTGCTCGTGCCGGCCGCTGTAGGAGTGGCGATCGAAGAACGCGTCCAGCGCAGCGACGTCGGGCAGCAACTCACCGTCCCGACCCGCGGTGTTGACCAGCCCCGCGGCGGCGATCAGCGAACACTCGGTGTCATGAGCGAATAGCATCTTGACTCCTGTCAGGGCTTCCGCCTAGCGTCATCAGTACAAGGATAGTTTGCTCATGACACGGTGCCCATTGCGAGGAGCGCGACATGCACTCACGACCTGCTGCCGGTGTCGGACTTGCGCTGCTCTCCGCAGTCACCTTCGCCACCTCCGGCACCTTCGCGCGATCGCTCATCGAGGCCGGCTGGTCAGCCGAGTCCGCGGTGATCGCCCGGGTCGGGGTGGCCGCCCTGGTGTTGGCGATCCCCGCCCTGCTGTCACTGCGGGGCAAGTGGGGCGTGCTGCGAAGCAACGCCACGGCCATCGGGCTGTTCGGGCTCCTCGGTGTGGCGCTGGCCCAGGTGTGCTTCTTCAACGCCGTGCGCTACCTGCCTGTCGGTGTCGCACTGCTGCTGGAATACCTGGGCATCATCCTCGTCGTGGTCTGGATGTGGCTGCGGCACGGGCAGCCGCCCCGCCGGCTCACCATCGCCGGCTCGGTGGCCGCGCTGGCCGGGCTTGCGTTCGTGCTCGACCTCGCCGGCACCGCCGACTTCCACCCGGTGGGCGTGCTCTGGGGGCTGGGCGCGGCGTTCGGCCTGGCCGGATACTTCGTGCTCGCCGGCCGGGTCGACCCCCGGCTGCCCTCGGTCGCCATGGCCAGCGGTGGAATGGCCGTCGGTGCCGCTGTGCTGCTCCTCGTCGGGCTGACCGGCCTGCTGCCGCTGCACGCCACCTTCGGTGAGGTCACCTTCGCCGGGCAGCCCACCAGCTGGTTGGTGCCCATCGCCGGGCTGTCGCTGGTGGCCGCCGTCATCGCGTACCTCACCGGTATCGCCGGCACCCGCATTCTCGGGCCCCGCCTGTCGTCGTTCGTCGGGCTGACCGAGGTGCTCTTCGCGGTGCTGATCGCCTGGCTCTTCCTGAACGAGCTACCCACCGGCTGGCAGTTGTTCGGCGGTGCGCTGATCGTCGCGGGCGTCGCCCTGGTGCGCCTCGACGAGCTGCGCGGGTCGCCCTCGACGCCCGCGCCGGCCACGCCCGAGCTGGCGCTTGACGGTCGGTGAGGGTTGGCGGTTGGTGTGCCCCTGATCGCCTGAGCATGTCGACGGGAGGGTGGGTGTCGTGCTGACCACTGTGGTGTTCGACGCCGACGAGACACTGTTGGACCTGCGTCCAGCAGTCACGGGCGGGCTGGTGGCGGTCCTCGACGAGATGCGGCGACGGACGTCTGCGGCGGCCGGGGTGACGCTCGCCGAACTGGAGTCGGACTGGGGCGTGGTCTTCGGCGAACTGAGCGCCGCCCCGGTGGCGGAGATCCGGCGCGCCGCACTGGCCCGGTCGCTGGCCCGCGCCGCGCTGGTCGACCACCTGGACGAGATCGCGGACCTTTTCTTCGCCCAGCGCTTCGCTCTCACCCGACCGTTTCCGGACGTACCACCGGCGCTGGCCACGCTGCGCAGCCGGTACACGCTGGGCTTCGCCACCAACGGCAACAGCCGCGCCGAGCGGTGCGGACTCGCCGGCGAGTTCGCCTTCGAGCTGTACGCGCACGAGAACGGCCTGCCCAAGAAGCCGGCCCCGGAGTTCTACGCCGCGGTGGTCGCGGCGGCTGGGGTGCCAGCCGGGCGGATCGTGTACGTCGGCGACTCGTGGGAGCACGACGTGGCGGCGCCTCGGCGGGCAGGCCTGCGATCGGTGTGGCTGAACCGGCTCGGCCTGCCCCGACCCCTCGGCTCCCCACCCGACGCCGAAGTCTCCAGCATGGCCGAGCTGCCGGCCGCGCTGGCGAATCTTGGTGTCGACGCGGTGGGTGTGTAGGTCGAGGCGGCCCGCACGTGATCGGCGTGTCGTCGGTTGGCCCGTCCGGCAAGAAGTCGGACTTCTCCAACTACGGCACCGAGCAGATCTCGGTCGCCGCGCCGGGAGGCTGGTTCCGGGACGGCTTCGGCACCGACACCTTCCGTACCGACGCCAACATGATTCTCTCCACGTACCCCAAGCACGTGCTTCAGGAGGAAGAATCGGTCGACGCCGACGGCAACATCGTCCCCGGCTTCGAGAATTCGGTCTTCAAGCAGTGCAAGGCCAACGGTGAGTGCGGCTACTACACGTACCTCCAGGGCACCTCGATGGCGTCCCCGCACGCCGCCGGTGTCGCCGCGCTGATCGTCAGCCGGCACGGCAAGGCGCAGGGTCGGACTGGCTTCGGGATGTCGCCGGACCAGGTCGAGCAGCACCTCTACCGCACGGCCGCCGAGCACGCGTGCCCGGAGCCGCGCCTCCAGCAGTACCGCAACGAGGGCCGGGACGAGACCTACGACGCCTACTGCGCCGGTGGGGTCAACTTCAACGGCTTCTACGGCTACGGGATCGTCGACGCCTACGCGGCGGTGAAGACCCCGCTCAAGCCGAACGCCCGCCCGTAGCGCACATCGCACTACGGAGGTGGCCCAACCGCCACCGTCCTCCGGGGCCCGGTCGACCTTTCGTCGACCGGGCCCCAGGTCGTCCAGGCATGTTGTCACCGGCCGGCGCCCGGCACCCCTCATGATCGACTCGGTTTCCATGAAGGCGCGGTGTTGGTGCCTGAAGGATGGCGCGGTTTCCAGGAACTCGAGTTGATCCCGGTCATCTGGACGATCCCTGTCGCCAGCCGCGGCTGACCAGCGCGTCGCGTACCTCTCGAAGCACCGCCGGGAACTCGCCGTGCAGCCGTCGACTGGTCACGTGCAGGACCAGCCAACCCGCGCCGAGCAGTTGATTCAGCCGGCGGCGGTCGCGGTGCAGCTGCTCTACGTCGGAGTGCCACCTTCCGTCATACTCCACCGCCACCCGATATTGGGGCCAGGCCAGATCGGGGTGCAGAACAATGCCGGTGGGCAGTCGTACCGGGTGTTGCACCGCTGGGCGCGGCAGCCCACCCAGCACCAACCGCACGCGTAGCTGTGACTCCGGCGGCGACTCGGCTCCACCGTCGGCCAGGTCGAACACCCAGCTTGCTCGTCGCGCACCCGGCCGCTCAGCATTGTGTCTAGCCATGGCAGCCAGAGTCTCGCGATCGGCCAGCCCCTGCCCGAGCAGTGAATCGACGATGGGGACCGCCCGGACGGGGTCGAGCCAGACAGCCGTCTCCCAGGCGGCCCGCCCGGGGTCGGATCGGGGGATTGGGAGGTCTTGCCCCCTGGACCTGGGCGGGCTGGCCGCCGCCCACCCATCGCCCCGACCAGGCGCCACCATGCCCCCTGCTCCGACGGACACAGCGGCCGGGCGGGACAAGTGCCGTGCTGGGCGTGGTGACGATCCGCCGGCAGGTGGGCGGACCGCCCCCGCAGGTCGCGTTGCATCACGTGGACTTCCAGCGCTCGGCGTTCGTCCCGCATCCGGCGCTCGTCCCGCGTCTGGGGGTCGTCCCGCGTCCGGCGGTCGTCCCGTGTCAGACGGTCGGATTGCGGCTGACTGATGTCCTGGGGTCGGCGGACGGCTCGCGTTCGGTGGCCGGCCCGATAGCCGTCGCGTGGTTGGCGGGGCTGGCTCAGGGGTCTCGCCCGCCGTGAGCGGGGTGATGGCGTTGACGTGCACGCGGAGGCCGCGCTGTGGGCCGATCCGCAGCGGTCGGGGCACGAGGACGTGCACATCGTCGGTGAAGCTCGCGGCGTGTTGGACGCCATGCAGGTAGGCGGCCGACGGGCCGCCGACCACCACTCCGGGCGGCAGCCGGAGGAGGGCGGCGCGACACGCGAGGGCGTGATCACGGTCCAGCCGCGAGTCGGCGTAGATGTCGTGGCGCAACCGCACCCAGGCGGAGTTGCGCAGCTGATGTTCGGTGAGCAGGCCGTCCCGGACAGCGTCGGAGCCGCGGAAGACCTGCCAGGCCAGGGCATCGGGGCGATGCGGACGTGGGGGCATGCCGAGCAGCCTGCCGACCACCGACTGGCCACCGAAACCCCTGTGGACAACCCGGCCCGCGCATGCCGCCGGGCCTGTGGACAACCACGAATCCGACTGCCGATCGTGCTATGGCAACAGCCCAGAACGGCCGACCAACCAGGCATCGGAGCCGTCAACGGGCGGTGATCCACTCGCGTTTCTGAAAGTCGGGCGGTCACCGGCCCTGGGACACCGCGACTTCCGTGAGCCCGAGTCGATCAAGCCACGGGGGCAGGGCTAGCGGTGGTTAGGTGGCGCGCGGCGGTCGGGGTCAGCTGAGGGCGGTGGTGATGGCGCGGGCGGCGGCCAGCACCTCGGGGCCGATCGTGTCGACGTCCAGCGGGGCGAGCGCGACCACGCCGACGCTGGCCTCCAGGCCGGGTACGCCGAGCACCGGTGCGGCAACGCCGTACGCCCCGGCCTGCAATTCTCCGCTGCTACTCACCGGCTCGGCCACCCCGGCGCGACCGGCCAGGATCGCCCGGCCGGCCGCTCCCCGGTCCAGTGGGTGCCGTGCCCCGGTCCGGTACGCGACGTGGAACGACGTCCAGCTCGGCTCTACCACGGCCAAAGCGACGCCCTCGCCACCTTCGACGACGGTCAGGTGCGCGGTCGCGCCTGCCTGCTCGGCGAGGCGGCGTAGCGCGGGCAGCGCACCCTCGGCGAGCAGCGGCTGGGCTCGTCGGGCCAGGTGCAGCAACCCGGCACCGAGGCGCAGGCGACCGTCTCCGTCGCGGCGCAGCATGCCGTGCCCGGTCAGCGCACTGACCAGTCGGTAGACGGCGGCCCGGCCGATGCCGAGCTGATTCGCGGCCTCGGTGACGGTCAGGCCGCCGGAGGCGTCGGCGACCAGGTGCAGCAGCCGCAAGCCCCGGTCCAGCGTCTGCGACGTCTCCCCGCCCCGCCCCGCAACCGCGTCGGCCCGCCCCACGCCAGCGTCCGACGAGTCGGAGGCCGGGTCGGCGGGGGCGGTGGGGTTGGCTGGCGGGTCACCGGAGCCACCGGAGCGTGCGGTCGCATCCACGCCTGGCAGCGTACGACCCGGCACCGGCGGACCCGGACAGGCACGGACAGCTACCCTTGTACGGTGACGCTACGCCTGTATGACACCGCCACCCGATCGGTGCGGGACTTCGTCCCGCGGGAAGCCGGCAAGGTGGGGGTCTACCTGTGTGGTCTCACCCTTCAGGCCCCGCCGCACATCGGTCACCTTCGCTCCGGCGTCAACTATGACATCCTGCGTCGTTGGCTGGTGGCCGCCGGCTACGAGGTCACCTTCATTCGCAATCTGACGGACATCGACGACAAGATCCTGGTCAAGGCGGGCGAGCAGGGTCGTCCGTTCTGGTCGATCGCTTACGCCAACGAGTTGCTGCTCGCCGAGTCGTACCGGTCGTTGAACGTGCTGGCGCCCACCTACGAGCCGCGCGCCACCGGGCACATCCCCGAGATGCATGAGCTGATCACGAAGTTGATCGCCGACGGGCACGCGTACCCGGCGAGTGACGGCTCCGGCGACGTCTACTTCGACGTGGCGTCCTGGCCGGCGTACGGGTCGCTGTCGGGTCAGTCTCCGGACGCCATGCAGTCCGCCGGGGACGCCCCGGATCGGGGCAAGCGGGATCCGCGCGACTTCGCGCTGTGGAAGGGTGCCAAACCGGACGAGCCGGCGGACGCCTACTGGCCCTCGCCGTGGGGGCTGGGCCGTCCGGGCTGGCACATCGAGTGCTCGGCGATGTGCTGGCGCTATCTCGGCCCGGAGTTCGACATCCACGGCGGTGGCCTGGATCTGACGTTCCCGCACCACGAGAACGAGATCGCCCAGTCCCAGGCGGCCGGGTTGCCGTTCGCCCGCTACTGGGTGCACCACGGTCTGTTGAGCATCGGCGGGGCCAAGATGGGCAAGTCCGCCGGCAACGCGCTGGGCCTGGCGTACGTGGACTCGCTCGGGGTGCGGCCGGTGGAGCTGCGCTACTACTACGCCGCCGCGCACTACCGCTCGGTGATCGACTACTCGGAGGATTCGCTGCGCGAAGCGGCCACCGCGTACCGGCGGATCGAGGGTTTCGTGCAGCGGGCCGCCGAGCGGGTCGGTGCCGGGCAGTTCGGTGAGCTGCCCGCCGGGTTCGTCGCGGCGATGGACGACGACCTCAACACGTCCGCCGCGCTGGCCGTGCTGCAACAGCACATTCGGGACGGCAACACCGCGCTGAGCGTCGGTGACGATGTGACCGTCCGCACCACGCTGGCCGTGGTGCGGGCAATGCTGGATATTCTCGGGATCGACCCCCTCGACCCGGCCTGGACCGGTGGCGTCCGATCGGACGACCTTCGTGCCGTGGTGGACTCCCTGATCGCGCTGGCCCTGGAGCAGCGTGCGCAGGCGCGGGGCCGCAAGGACTGGACCGCCGCGGACGCCGTGCGTGACCAGCTCAAGCTGGCCGGCGTGGTGGTCGAGGACACCCCCCAGGGCCCCCGTTGGACTATTGGAGAGCAGGACTGATGGCCGGCAACTCGCAGCGCCGTGGCCGGCGACTGACGTCGAAGGCAGGCGCCCCCAAGGGCACCGGCGGCAAGAACAAGGACTCGTTGGCCGGGCGGGGTCGCACCCTGCCCGCTGACGAGCGGCCGTGGCACAAGGGCTACTCGGGCACCGAGAAGCTGCCCCAGCGCACCGCCTGGAAGCAGGACAAGGAGCGCCGCGCGGCGGCCGAGGAGGGGCGCGCCCCCAAGATCGGCCAGCCGGGCAGCAAGGACACCACCTGGGGTCGGGGTGGCGGTCGGGGCGTACCGGGCGGCCGGGGTGCCGCCACCGGCGGGCGGGGCGGCAAGCCCACCGGCCGGTCCGGCCCTCGGGTCACGCCGGGGCGCAAGTCCAACCCGTCCAAGGACACCCCGGAGCTGCTGGTCGGGCGTAACCCGGTGCTGGAGGCGCTGCGCGCCAACGTGCCGGCGACGGCGCTCTACACGGCCCAGGGCATCGACATGGACGACCGGATCAACGAGATCATCCGGACCGCCGCCGACCGTGGCATCGCCAACCTGGAGATCAGCCGCGCCGAGTTGGACCGGATGACCGGCGGGGTGCTGCACCAGGGCGTCGGCTTGCAGGTGCCGCCGTTCGCGTACCAGTCGTTCGAGGACATGGTCGCCGCTGCCCTGGAGCAGCAGGCTCCGCTGCTGGTCGCGCTGGACGGTGTCACCGACCCGCGCAACCTGGGCGCCGTGATCCGGTCGGCTGCCGCGTTCGGCGCGCAGGGTGTCTTCGTACCCGAGCGTCGTGCCGCCGGGATCACCGCTACCGCCTGGCGGACCAGTGCCGGCGCGGCCGCGCGGGTGCCGGTTGCGCAGGTGACCAACCTGACCCGGTCGCTGAAGGCGTGCCGGGACGCCGGCTTCATGGTCGTCGGTCTGGACGCCGACGGCGACACCGACCTCTACAACCTGGAGGCCGCTGTAGGTCCGCTGGTGGTGGTGGTCGGCTCCGAGGGGCGCGGTCTCTCCCGCCTGGTCGGGGAGACCTGCGACTTGACCGTCAGCATCCCGATGATCTCCGAGGTCGAGTCGCTCAACGCCAGTGTGGCCGCGGCGGTCGCCCTGGCCGAGGTCGCCCGCCGGCGCTCCGTCGAGCTGTAGCGCACGTCGAACGAAGGCCCCCTCCCGCCGAGCGCGGGTGGGGGCCTTCGTCGTCCGGTGCCCAGGCAGGGTGAAGAGCCAATTTTGGTACGACGAAAGGGGCGGCCCGCCGAAGCGGACCGCCCCCTGTCGGTACGGCGTTACGTCAGATCCGGCCACCGGTGGAGGCGTGGAAGACGTGGCTGCGACCGGCAACCGGCCTGACGAACACGGTGTCACCCATGTTCGGCATGTTGCGCCGGTCGGTGCGGACGACGAAGCGCTCCGAGTTGCCACCCAGCGCGGCGTGGCCGTAGACGTTGGCGTCCGAGCCGAGGTCCTCGACCAGCTCGACAACGACCGGCATGCCGCCCTCGGTCGGGCTGACCAGCTCGCAGTCCTCCGGGCGGAAGCCCACTGTGACCTTGCCGTCGCCACCCTCTGCGCGGGCCGCCTCGACCTGCTCGCGGGTCAGCGGGATCTGCAGCTCGGCGAACTCGGCGCCCCGCTCGTTCAGCGGAACGGTCTTGATGTTCATGGCGGGCGAGCCCATGAAGCCGGCGACGAACACGTTGGCCGGGGTGTCGTAGAGCGCACGCGGGGTGTCCACCTGCTGAAGGACGCCGTCGAGCAGCACCGCGACCCGGTGACCCATGGTCATGGCCTCGACCTGGTCGTGCGTGACGTAGACCGTGGTGACGCCCAGCTTGGCCTGCAGGGACGCGATCTGGGTACGGGTCTGCACGCGGAGCTTGGCGTCGAGGTTCGACAGCGGCTCGTCCATGAGGAAGACCTGCGGCTCGCGGACGATCGCCCGGCCCATCGCGACACGCTGACGCTGACCACCGGAGAGCGCCTTCGGCTTACGGCTGAGGTATTCCTCCAGCTGGAGCAGCCCCGCCGCCTCCTTGACCCGCCGGTCGATCTCCGACTTGGAGGTCTTGCGCAGCTTGAGGGCGAACGCCATGTTCTCGTACACCGTCATGTGCGGGTAGAGGGCGTAGTTCTGGAAGACCATCGCGATGTCGCGGGCCTTCGGGGGAAGGTGAGTGACGTCACGCTGGTCGATGTAGATCGAACCGGCGTCCACGTCCTCCAGGCCGGCGAGCATCCGCAGGCTGGTGGACTTACCGCAACCGGAGGGGCCGACCAGGACGAGGAACTCCCCGTCGCCGATCTCGAGGTCCAGCTCGTTGACGGCGGGACGCTCTTGGCCCGGGTAGACCCGGGACGCCTTGGAATAGGTGACCGTAGCCATGGTGAAGCGCTTCCTTTCACCGGCAGGAACGTGCCGGACGATCCGAGTGAAGGAGCAACCGGCACGTGTCCGTGCCGGTTCGGCGGACGGCGGCGCGGTCGCGGGGGCGCCCGGTCGTCGTCCGTGTCAGTGAACCGTAAACGCGTTTACCCGTGCTGCCAAGGCAGGGGGCCGCCCAGCCCACCAGGCGGGCTGCACATTCCGGTCACTCGGGCACGGTCAGACATCAATCGACGCCGTGCGAAACGAGTCTGCGTCGGGTTGTTGACGATTCCCGTTCTCGGGAGGCCACGCGATCGGGATATCCGGACGTCAGTCGCTATGCTGACCTCGACGCACGCGCCCCTGTAGCTCAGCTGGCCAGAGCACTCGCCTTGTAAGCGAGATGTCGCCGGTTCGATCCCGGCCGGGGGCTCCAATTACATCAGACGTTTCCGAGCGGCGCTGCCGTGCTTCTGCCGGTCCGCCCCGAGGGGCAGCCGGGGGTCGACCAAGTTCGCTATCGTGCCCCGTCCCGCCATCAGGCGGCGGTCCACGGGGGAATCACAATGAAACAGAGCACCACTCTGCTCGTGCTGGGTCTGACCAGCGGTCTGTTCTTTGCTGCCGGCTGCACTCCGACGACTGAGCCCACGCGCACCGACGAACCGGTTGTCGCCACCGCCACTGCCGTGCCGTCCCCGACGCCCGACGTCCGCGGTGAGCTGGTCGCGGCATTACAGCGGTCGCAGGGGGCTGCCCACCGGTACGCAGTTCGCGGCAACCTGCCCGAGGGGCAGAACGTCAACGGCACGGGTGCCTTCGATCCGAAGAAGCGTCGTTTCCAGACCACGATCTCGGTCACCGGCGGCAAGTACCCGTCGGCGGGAAGCCGGATCGTGATCGGCAACGACAGTTACGTGCGGCCCTCCGACGAGAAGGACTGGGTGCACGTCGATCTGAAGCGCGTGAAGCGCGACGACCCATTCCTCCGCTTCGACTGGGTCGACCCGACCGGCCTGAAGGCGTTCACCTCGTCGATCGCCTCGGTGGATCGCGTAAACCCACACACCTACACCGGCCGCTTCGACCCCACCGGCAAGGACGCCACGTCGTTCCTCCCCGTGGGCGCACCGAGCATCGTCTCGATCGGCCTACGCCCGTCGCCGTTCACGATCACCACCGACGACAAGGGTTGGGTCACCTCGATCAAGGTGGAGCTGAGCCCCAGCGATGGTCCGAAGCTGACGCTGACCACCACCATGAAAGACCACGGAAAGCCCTTGAAGATCAACGCGCCGGCACGCGCTGGTGAGGCCGCCGACTTCTACTACCGCAAGTAACTGCTCAGCCGCACCGGGCCGGTGTCACTCCCGGCGCACGGTACCCAGTATTCGTCGAGCAGATCGAGGAGGCCGAGCCCCGTGCGTAGCCGCTGCACTGAGGCTAGCCGGTCATCTCCCAGAGCGGCGGCCGACCACTCGTGGGCGAGGTCGTTGTCGGATCGTTCGATGTCACTCGACGAGGTGGATTCCAACCAGCGTCCCTCACCGAGCGGCGTCACGCCCTGTTCGGCCAGCCAGCGCAGCGCGTCGTTCGCCTCAGGTGTGGGCACCCGGGAATTGTCGGGGTCGGAGACAATTGCCGCCAGTGCTGCGGACCCTGATCGTCCACGTGGGGCCCGCTGAGGGCGCTGCCACGAGTCGAGCTTGGTGGAGGGGGCAATGAGATACGTCAGCCTTGAACGAACCAGAGACGGCATCCTCCATGATCCCTCGGCCTACCTCGAGCAGTTGCCGTCGCTTGCCGACTCGTTGCCTGATGGAGCTCGCAGGTTCGCCACGGAACCCGGCCACTACGACTTCTTTGGCCAGCGCTGTGTCAAGAGCCTGAAGCCCACCCGGCTGACGTCCGGTGAGACGGGCGGCAGCCGATGGCTTGAGCTGTACCTCCAGCACAACTGTTGGAAGCACGAGGAAGACCTCACCATTCGCTACCGTGGCGTGCGAAGTCTGACGTTCGAGCCGGCCGACCGAGAGTTGGACGTGGCCCAACTCCTGGACGTGATGCTCGACGAGGTGTTGCCGCACGAGCAGGGGTGCCGGCACGAGATCGCCTGTCTCGCCGGCAGGATGATCGTGACGAGTGAGGACCTCACCGCAACCTGGGAGTACGCCGACTGTCCGGAGCGCGAGGCCAACCGGTAGGCAGACGCCGCCGGCGGTCCGGCAAGGAACACACGGAGACGCCACCCGAGCGGACGGCAGAGCGCCCGGCGGTAGCCTGGGGCCGGAGCAGCGCGGAGCGGGGCGGGGGCCGATGAGTCGGGCGGTGGAGGAGTCGAACCGGGCGATGCTGCGCGCCCGGGACGCGATGGACCGGGCGTACGCCGAGCCTCTGGACATCCCCGCGCTGGCCCGGATCGCGCACGTCTCGCAGGCGCACTTCATCCGCACCTTCCGGGCCACCTTCGGTGAGACCCCGCACCGCTACCTGCAACGCCGCCGGGTGGAGCGGGCGATGTCGTTGCTGGTGGAGACCGACCGGGACGTGACGGACATCTGCTACGCCGTCGGCTTCGGCAGCCTGGGCACGTTCAGTCGGACGTTCCGGCAGATCGTCGGCGAGTCGCCCTCGGATTTCCGGCGTCAGCGCGTCGCGCCGGCCAACGTGCCGTCGTGCTTCACCAAAGCCTGGACCCGACCCAGCAGTTTTGGATAAGCCGCAGGTCAGGGTCTACCTCTAGCGTCATGGGCATGACGATGAACGCGATCAGCCGCTCCCAGATCTACGTCCTGGACCAGGACGCCGCGCTTGACTTCTACGTCAACAAGCTCGGCATGGAGGTCAACACCGACCAGGACCTCGGCTTCATGCGGTGGCTCACTGTCAACCTGCCCGGCGACCCGGAGCGCGAGATCCTGTTGGAAAAGCCCGGCCCGCCCGCGCTGGACCCGGCCACCGCCGAGCAGGTCCGGGAGCTGCTCACCAAGGGTGCCCTCGGCGGGTACCTCTTCATGACCACTGACGACGCCCGCAAGACGCACGAGGATCTTGTGGCGAAGGGCGTCGAGATCACCGACGAGCCGACCGAGCGCCCGTACGGGATCGACTTCGGCATCCGGGACCCGTTCGGCAATCGGATCCGCATTGGCCAGATGTTCCCCCGGGCGTAGGGGCGGGCGATGAGCCAGGCTGCGGCGTTTCCCGTGGTACGACCGACCGCCGTCGGTCGGGACCGCCTGCTGTTGATCGGCGGGGTGCTCGCCGGCCCGATCTTCGTCGGCTCGGCGATCGTGCAGGCGGCGACCCGGGACGGCTTCGACTTTCGTCGCCACCCGGTCAGCGTGCTGAGCACCGGCGAGCTGGGCTGGATCCAGATCGTCACGTTCCTGGCCACCGGGGTGCTCTGCGCGCTGGCCGCCCAAACGCTGCGCCGCCGTACCAGCGAAGGCGGCGGATCGGTCTGGCTGCCCCGGCTGCTCGCGCTGTACGGCCTGGGCCTGGTCGGGGCGGCGATCTTCAGCGCCGACCCGGCCGATGGGTTCCCGGCCGGTACGCCCCGGGGCGCCGGTGAGATCAGTTGGCAGGGTGGTCTGCACTTCCTGGTGGCGGCGGTCGCCTTCGTGTCGCTGATCGTGGCGACGGTGGTGGCAGCCCGTCGGGCCGCACGGCAGGGGGCGCGCGGTCGAGCCGCGTACAGCCTGGTGACCGGGATGTTCTTCGCGGCGGCCTGGGTGACGCTGATGGTCCGGCCGGCACCGGCCGTGATGGTGGCGTTCGGCCTGGCGGTGACGGCCGGCTGGCTGTGGGTGTCGGTCGCGTTCGCGAGGGCGGCGTCCGGGCGGGCCGACTGAGCCGACGGCCGCAGGACCGGGAGGTGCGGGTCGAACTCGTACCTCCCGGTGTGTTGAGGTGAGCGTCATGGGGACCCGGTTGCTGTACCTGACCCGACACGCCGAGCAGGATCTCTACGAGCCGAGTGGGCCGGAGGCCGGCGAACCGGATACCGGCCTGTCGGAGCGCGGCCGGCGGCAGGCGACCCTGCTGGGCGAACGCCTACGGGCCCGGCGGTTCGCCGCCGTCCACCACGGGCCGCTGCGCCGGGCCGCGCAGACCGCCGAGCTGGTCGCCAAGTCGCTGCCCGACGTTCCGGTGTACGAGACGGAGCTGGCCGGCGACCACCTCCCACACGACACGGATCCGGCTGGCCTGCCGCCGGCGTACGCCGAATTCCTGACGCAGTTCTCGACGGCCGAGCGGGTCGACGGGCCGCGAGTGACGGCGGACGCGGTACGACGGTTCGCCGGCCCGGTCGCCGAGGGGCCCGCCGACGGTGAACCGGTCCGCGAGCTGGTCGTGACGCACAGCTTCCTCATCGCCTGGCTGGTGCGGCACGCCCTCGACGCGCCGGAGCGGCGGTGGCTGGGCGTGAACACGCACAACGCGGGGCTGACAGTCATCCGGTACAGCGCGGCTGGCCCGCCGAATCTGGTCGCCGTCAACGACGTGGCCCACCTGCCGCCGGAGCTGCGGGGCACCGGCCTACCCCCGGACTATCTGGTGTGAGTGCCGGTGGCCCGTAGCAGCAGCTTGACCACGTCCTGCGTGGCCGGCGGCGGGGGCCCCTCGGCCGGGCAGTCGGCGTACCCGGTCTCGATAGCGCCGACGGTGACCCGGTAGGTGAACACGTCCGCACAGTTGGTCGGGCTTGTCGTCCGGCGCGCCTCGGCGGCCAGTCGGGGGTCGGCGGCCAGAGCTGTCAGGCGGCCGAGGTCGGCGGGGCTGAGCCGACCAAACCGCCGGCTGCCGGCCCGGTCCACGGCGGTCCACTGACCGTCCGGCTCGACGGTCACCACGTCACCGCGCCCGGCGAAGCCGCCGGAGCTTCGCAGCATCACCCGGGTGGCCGCGCCGCTGGCCTGGGGGACGGTGCTGGGGGCGGTGGTCGGAAGCAGGGTGCCGGTCGGGCCGGGAGCGGTGGTGACCGGGGGCTGGCTCGGGGTGGTGGTGGGGGCGCGTTCGGCGCTGGTGCAGCCGGTCAGGAGGACGACCAGTAGCGCGATGGCGACGCCGGTTGTCGAGGTGGGTCTCATGGTCGTCGGACGCATCGACGGCGGCGTCGGTTCCCTTGTCAAGAGCCTCACCCGAACGGCCATTGTCGATGTCTGGAAGCGGTCCGAGGCGTCCTTCCTCCCTCCTGGTAGCTGAATGTACATGCGTGACTACCCCCGTCACACTCTTCTCCTTCCAGGAGGGCACGTGAAACGAGCTCCTGCCGCCGTCAGCGCACTGCTGCTCACCAGCGGCCTGCTGGCCTGCGTCGTCACCCCGGCGCACGCGGCTCCCCCCACCGCTCCCTCGCCGGACGCCTCCGCCGTGGCCCGAGCGGCAACCGTCCTACGGACGAACCCCGGCGCGGTCCAGGGTTCGAGCGCCGAGTCCTACCGGGTGCACAGCACCAAGCTGGATGCCAGCGGTGCCGCCCACACCCGCTACACCCGCACCTACCGGGGCCTGCGGGTGTACGGCGGTGACTTCGTCATCCACACCGCGCCGAACGGCACGTACGCCGGCAGTTCGGTCGGACTGGCCGCGCCGCTGACCCTCGCGACCTCGGCCAGGACCAGCGCGGCGGCCGCGAAGAAGGGCGCCAGCGCCCGGTTCGCCGGTACGGCCGAGGCGGTGGGCACGCCGGAGCTGTTCGTCGACGCCAGTTCCGGGCAGGGTCGGCTGGCGTGGGAAACGGTGGTCAGCGGGTGGCAGCCCGACGGGCAGACCCCGTCCCGGCTGCATGTCATAACCGATGCCACCACCGGTGCGGCGGTCGGCGCCTACGACGAGATCGAGTCGGTGACCGGCACTGGCAACAGCCTCTACTCGGCCACTGTCAGCATCGACACGACGCTCTCCGGCAGCACCTACCAGATGGTCGACCCCTCCCACGGCAACGGGTCGACGTGCGACATGAACAACGGCACGTCGAGCTGCACCACGTTCACCGACGCCGACAACACCTGGGGCACCGGGGCCACCTCGAACCGGCAGTCCGCCGGCGTGGACGCCCACTTCGGCGCCGCCAAGACGTTCGACTACTTCAAGAACACCCACGCCCGTAACGGCATCTTCGGCAATGGCACCGGCGTGCCGAGCCGGGTGCACTACGGCAACAACTACGTCAACGCCTTCTGGGACGGTTCGCGGATGACGTACGGCGACGGCTCGGGCAACGCCCGCCCGCTGGTCGCGCTCGACGTGGCAGCCCACGAGATGAGCCACGGCGTGACCGAGAACGTGGTCCCCGGCGGTCTTACCTACTCCGGTGAGGCCGGCGGCCTGAACGAGGCGACCAGCGACATCTTCGGCAACATGGTCGAGTTCTACGCCAACACCTCGGCCGACCCGGGCGACTACCAGGTCGGCGAGAAGATCAACATCAATGGCAACGGTACGCCCCTGCGCTACATGTACAACCCGTCGCTGGACGGCGGGTCCGACAGTTGCTGGTCGAGCAGCACGAAGAACAAGGACGTGCACTACTCGTCCGGCGTCGCCAACCACTTCTACTTCAACCTCGCCGAGGGCACCGGCGCCACCGCGTACGGCACCTCACCGGTCTGCGGTTCCGCCCCCGCTGTCACTGGCATCGGCCGGGCCAAGGCCGAGAAGATCTGGTTCCGGGCGTTGGACGTCTACTTCACCTCCAACACGTCGTACGTCAACACCGGCAACCCGGCGAACACCGCCCGTGCCTACAGCCTGCGGGCGGCCACCGACCTGCACGGCAGCTGCTCCACCGAGTACAGGGCAGTGCAGGCCGCCTGGACCGCGGTGAACGTCGCCGGCAACGACGCGCCCTGCTCGACCGGCAACGACTTCTCCGTGGCGCTGTCGCCGACCGCCGGCTCGGTGAACCCGGGCAGCTCGGTCTCCACCACCGTGTCGACCGCCACCACCAGCGGCTCGGCGCAGACGGTGACCTTCTCCGCGTCCGGCCTGCCCAGCGGGGCGAGCGCCGCGTTCAGCCCCGCTTCGGTGAGCTCGGGCGGCTCGTCCACAGTCACCATCAGCACCTCGGCGAGCACACCGCCGGGCACCTACTCGGTCACTGTCAACGGCGCGGGATCGGTCACCCGCAGCGCCACCTACCGGCTCACCGTGAACGGCACCGGCGGCGGCTGCACCGCGCCGGGGCAGAAGCTTGCCAACCCGGGCTTCGAGTCCGGTACGACCGGCTGGTCCGCCAGCTCCGGCGTGATCACCAGCGCCAGCAGCCAGCCGGCCCGTACCGGGACGTACAAGGCATGGCTGAGTGGCTACGGCAGCAGCCACACCGACACGCTCGCCCAGTCGGTGAGCCTGCCGAGCGGCTGCTCGTCGTACACGGTCAGCTTCTGGTTGCACATCGACTCGGCCGAGACCACCACCAGCGTCGCGTACGACACGCTGCGCGTGCAGGTGCTGAACTCGGGCGGAACGGTGCTGGCCACCCTGGCGACCTACTCGAACCTGAACAAGGCCACCGGTTACAGCCAGAAGTCGTTCTCGCTGGCGGCCTACGCCGGCCAGACCGTCAACCTGAAGTTCACCGGCACCGAGGACTCCTCACTGCAGACGTCCTTCGTGGTCGACGACACCGCGGTCACCGTCTCCTGACCTGACCTGACCTCACCTGACGGCCCGGCGGCCACCCCTCACTGTGGTCGCCGGTCCGGTTTCCTGGCAATCTTGGACAGTTTCCGTTAGCGCATGACGGAAACTGTCCAAGATTGCTTGGCAGTCCGCGTGACCTGACCCCTCGCCGCGCCGTTATGGTCGCCGCACGCGTGCATGGCGTCGGCTCGCCAGATCGGCGCCGTCGGGCGGTGGCGCGGGAAGGGGCGGACGTGTCGGACGCGGAGTTGACAGTCGAGGTGACCGGGCCGGTCGCGACTGTGGTGATCCACAACCCGGCTCGGCGCAACGCGATGACCGCCGCCATGTGGCGTCAGCTTCCCGAACTGCTCGACCGGCTGGAGCCCGACCCCGACGTACGGGCGTTGGTGCTCACCGGCGCCGGCGACGCCTTCTGCGCGGGCGCCGACCTCGGCGATCTGGCCGAGTTGCTGGACGCCGGTGACGCCAGCATCGCGGTGGCTGCCGAGGACCGGCTGGCCCGGTTCGCCAAGCCGACGATCGCGGCCGTCCGGGGTGCCTGCGTCGGCGGTGGGGCTCAACTCGCTGTCGCCTGCGATCTGCGGATCGCCGCCGCCGACGCCCGTTTCGGCGTACCGCCGGCCCGGCTCGGGCTGGTCTACCCGGCACCGACGACGCGCCGGCTGGCCCGGTTGGTCGGCCCGTCCGCCGCCAAGCTCCTGCTGTTCACCGCCGAACTGATCGACGCCGAGCGCGCCCTGCGGATCGGCCTGGTCGACGAGGTGCTGCCGGCCGACCGGCTCGCCGAACGGGTGGAGGAACTGACCGCGACGATCGCCCAGCGGTCTCCGCTGAGCATCGCCGCCGCGAAGGAGATCATCGACGAGCGGGCCGAGGCCGCGCGGATCGCCTGGTGGCACCGAAAGGTGACGAGCACCGGCGAGGCCCGGGAGGGGGTCGCGGCGATCGCCGAACGCCGGCAGCCCCGCTTCGCCTGGCGGCCACCGACCGACCACTGACCGCGTTTCAGTCCGACGCGTCGATGGGTAATGCCGGTCCACCACTGGTGATCGGGGGCCATGATGCACACGGGGACCACCAGCCCGACAGGCATCGAGCAGGGGCGACGCCGGCATCGGTGGCTGCTTCCCGTTGCCCTGTCATCCGTCATGGCCGGCGCGCTCGCGGTCGGTGTCGTGATCGGTGGTCAGGACACCGGCATCTTCGACGGTGAAGCGCCGCGCTGGGCCAGCGACCTCGGACGTGTTCTGGTGTTTCTCGGAGTCATCGTCGAGGTGGCCGCTCTCGTCTGGGTCGTACGCACCGGGCGCTACCGAGCGGCACGGCAGTCTCCGTTGCTGACCTTGAGTTGGTCGCACCGTCGGCGGCTGACGAGGCAGGTTCGACGCGGCACACCCGAGACCGACGAAGACCCGGCCCTCCTCGTGGCGACCGCCCGACAGTTCGCCGGCCAGCGCTGGTTTGTGGTGCTGGCCGCCGGGTTGGCGATGACGAGCGTTGGTCAGGCATTCGTGGGGTTCGCGCCGTTCTTCGCGGTGATCGGCGGGTTGCTGCTGGTGATCTGGGCGGTGCTGATCGTGTCGGTCTTCCGGAACGCCCACCGGGGTGAGGCCTTTCTGCGGGACCACCCGGATCTGAGCGGACGCTAGCTGCAAGCCGGTCCCACTCATCGTGAGAGTTCGATCCCGGGTGCCCGGATCTCAGGCCGGTACGGCAGGCTGTCCGTCGTGCAGCGTGATCAGTTGCTTGCGGGCCGCTACCGGCTCCTGGAGCGCCTCGGCAGTGGCGGCATGTCGGTGGTGCATCGGGCGTACGACGAGGTGCTCGAACGGGACGTGGCGGTGAAGGTGCTCGTCGCCTCGGACACCAACGCCCGACAGCGGATCCGAGGCGAGGCCAAGGCCGCGGCCCGGCTCTCGCATCCTCACGTCACGAGCGTCTACGACTACGGCGAGTCGGCGCTGGACGGAGTCCAGGTTCCGTTCGTGGTGATGGAGTTGCTCGGCGGTCACACCCTCGAACACCGGTTGGTGGTCGGGCCGTTGCCGCCGCGCGCCGGTCTGCGGGTGTGCGCCGAGGTGGCCTCGGCCCTCACCGCCGCGCACGAGCAGGGGTTGGTGCACCGCGACATCAAGCCGGGCAACGTGATGCTCACGCCGACCGGCGCGAAGGTGCTCGACTTCGGCATCGCGGCAGCCGCCGGCGCGTCGGAGATCGACTTCGAGGGCCGGCTGCTGGGCACACCGGCGTACCTGGCGCCGGAGCGGTTGCAGGCCGGCGAGGTGCTGCCGGCCAGCGACGTGTACGCCCTCGGCCTGCTGCTGTACCGGGTGCTCACCGGCCGGTTGCCGTGGCCCGCCGAGGCGCAGACCGGGATGCTCCGCGCGCACACGCACGTCGAGCCGGACCCGCTGCCCCCGATCGACCGTGTGCCGCCGGAGGTGCACCGGCTCTACCGCTGGTGCCTGGCCGGCGACCCGGCCGACCGGCCGTCGGCCGCCGATGCGGCCCGCATATTGCTCGCCGCCGCCAGCGGGACGGCCCCCGAGGCGGCTGCCGTTGTCGCTGCCTCGGCGGCAGATGTCGCCGAGCCGACCGGCCCCGAGTCGACCGGTGCCACCACCAGGGCCACGCCAGCCGGCACCGCATCGACCGGCACCGCATCGACCGGCACCGGGTCAACCGGCACCGGGTCAACCGGGGCCGGGAAGACCGGCACCGCGCAGAGCGGCGATTCGGCGGCGCGGACGAGGCGCCGGCCGTGGCGTCGGGGGCGAGCCATTCTGACTGTCGGCGGAGCCGTGATCGCCGCGGTGGCGCTCGCCGGGTCGCTCGGTGACGTCAGCAATCGTCGACAGGGACAGGGCGCCGCGCCAACCGGCAGCGGCCCGGGCACCACCACTGTGGGGATGCCCAGCACCGAGGAGCCGACCGGCGCGGCCGATGCCAGACCGTCCGCCGTACCGCCGACCAGGAACACCGCGCCCGCCACCCGGATCAGCCCCCCGTCCGGTCCGGGCGGGCCAGTGGTCCCGGGCCCGACGTCCGCCACTTCTGGCCCGACCTCGACCTCGACCCCGACCACTGCCGCGCCGACGCCCACCGCTGCCGTCGGTGTACCCGTCGACGCCCGTGGCGGGACGGTCACCGCTCGCTGCGTGGGGAAGTCGGTCGAGGTGCTCACTGTGGTGCTCGCGCCCGATTTCCGGGTCGAGGGGTACGACAGGGGGCCGGCCAAGCAGATCGTTGTCGAGCTGACCTCTGCGGAGCACCGCAGCGAGATCCGGGTGCACTGCCCCAGTGGTCAGCTGAAGTCGAGGGTCAAGGAACGCGCCGCCTGATCGGGGGCCGGCGGGTGCCGCGCCCGGGACGTACCCGGGACGCGGCCCCCCGTTCCCGCCGGCCGGTCCGTCACCGCCCGGCCAGCGCCGCCCAGCCCGGGTTACCCGGCTCCCGGCGCAGCGGCATGCCCGCCTCCGCCGGCGTCCGATCCCCCTTGCGCTGGTTGCAGGCGTAGCAGGCGGCGGTGGTGTTCCGCCAGGTGTTCCGGCCACCGCGCGAGCGGGGCAGGATGTGGTCGATGGTGGAGGCCGGGCCGCCGCAGTACGCGCAGCACCTGTCGTCGCGGCGCAGCACACCGGCGCGCGACCAGGCCGGCCCGGAGTTGAACCTCCACCGGGTGACCACGAAGCGGACCAGCCGCACCACCCGGGGCATCGGGAAGACCCCGATCACCCGGTCCGGCTCGGCCTCGTGGATCTCGGCCACCCGACGGCAGAGCATGCGGACGGCGTGTTGGACGGTGACCCGGTGCAGCGGGCCGAGGTCGGCGTTGATGACGAGGACGGCGTCCACCGGGACTCCTTTCCAGAGGTGACGGACAGCAAGAAGCCGCCCGGTCCGGCTGTCGGACGGGGCGGCTCAGCGCGTACGGGTACGCGTCAGTCGGGCCGGCCCGCCCGGGGACCTTCCGCTCGGTAACCGTCGCCGGGCAGCGTCGACGGCACTGTGGTGACGTGCGACATCGTCATGAGCTGCTCCCGCGGTGGTGGTTGACCTTGCGCGCTCACGGTAGGTCGACGGGGGACACAGGAGCAACGTATTTCGATCGGCCGGGCTCGTCGGGACGCCGCTGGCGGCGGGTGCGGGGAGCCGCCTTGGCCGAGACCTGGGCTGTGGTCAGCGGTCGATTCAGCCGCAGCGCCATCCGAGCGGTGAGTTCGCTGTCCAGCAGCGGCCGGTTCACCTCACCGGCGACTGCTAGCGCGGGCCCGGATACCGACCGCCAGATCGCCGCCAGCCCGGCGCCGAGGCCTACCAGGGCCACTGTTGCCCTGGTGGTCGGTGAGCCGGCGGCCGCGGCGGCACTCACTCCGACGACCGCGAAGAGCACCAACAGCAGGGGTACGAGCACCGGCCAGAAGATGCCGCGCGCCGCCTGGGCCACCAGTCGGCGGTCCCGGATGATCAAGTTTCTGGCGACCACCGCGTAGTCCTCCTCGTCGAGCAGGTCGCGCGGGTGCAGGCCGCCGGTGAGCACGTCGCGCCAGAGGTCGCCCTGGCCGCGTAGCGCCCGGCTCAGGGTGGCGGGCGTCGGCTCGGTCGGGTCCCCGTGGCCGGCACGGTCGACAGCGCTCGCCCAGGCGGCCAGCGAGCGGCGCACCACCGCTGCCGAGTACGGCGGCAGCACGCTGGCCAACTCGTCCAGCCACCTGCTGATCTGGACCTGCCGGCCGCCGAACTGCCGCAGCAACTGCGTGACGTCGCCGGCTCGGACGGTGTCGGCCACCGAACGGCCCAGTCGGTAGGCCAGCCCGACCCGGTGGTTGGCGGCCATCGCCCAGCGCAGCACCTCCACGTTGAGGTCGTCGAGGGCGAGCAGCAGCGGCACCGGGTCGGCGGAGTCGGGCTGGCCCAGGTCGGGGAGCAGGGCTCTGGCGGCCGACGTGTCGGGTACCGGCCCGGTGTGCCGGGTGAGGTCGGCGATCTGAGCGAGGGCGACGTCCACCCCGTCGAGGTACATCCGCATCCGACGGTGGACGGACATCTCGGTGAGGTTGGAGAGTTTGGCCGGCGGTACGGCAGGGCGAGCCTCGACGAAGGCGCGGGGCTCCGCGTGCTGCCCGTGGTGGTAGGCGTCCGCCATCCACCATCCCAGCCGGAGCGCGGTGACGATGCACGCGCGCTCGTCGCGGATCAGCGGGTACGCGTCGTCGTGGCCGATCTCGTCGATCGGCGACTCGTTCTCCGCGCCGGCGCGGTGCAGTGGTGACATCTCCCGCTGCCCTCCCGCCCGGCCGATCGACGGTTGATCATTCGAGCGTACGGCAGCGTACGGTGGCTTATGTTGTGTTTTGTCGATTTGGCCTGCCGGCCAGCAGCCCACGCGGCCGGATCGAGCGCACCGGCTCGGCCGCGCCACCCTCGGCGCGCAGGATGTGGTTCGCGGCGATGATCCCGGTCGCGGCCGAGCGTTCCATCAACGCGCTCGGGAAGTCCGTGGCGATGCCGTCGCCGGCCAGGTAGAGGCCGTTCGCGTCGGTGCGTACCCCCGGACGCCACGCGTGGCTGCCCGGCGTGAACGCCGGCGCCTGCGCCTCCACCCGGGCCCGCAGCTCGCGGACCCGCAGGTCGCCCGCCTCCGGCCAGAGCGCGACCAGTTCGCGGCGCATCCGCTCGGCCAACTCCTCGGCCGGCACGCCGGGCTCGCAGGCGTACGCGTGCAGCTCGACGACCGACCCACCGGTCTGCTGCGCCCAGCGCCGCGGCTCGTTCTCCAGCCGGTGGTAGAGCGTCACCGAGTCCAGAGTGGGCTGGCGGGACACGCCGCTGAACACCGCCCGCTCGGCGGCCACGTCCCCGTCACACCAGTAGCGCGCCACCGCGTACGGCGGGCCGGGGACACCGAAGGCCGGCATCCGTGCCGCCAGCTCGGGTGCCTGCTCGGCCACGTCCGGGGAGGCCGCCACCAGCGCGGCGAGCGCCGGCGGGTCGACGGCGAGCACGACATGACCCGCCGGATGGCTGCCGCCGTCGGTGGTCGTCACCCGCCAGCCCTCGGCGTCGCGGTGCACCCCGGTGGCGGCGCAGTTGGTGAGGACCCGGCCGCCGTGCTTCTCCACGTGCCGGGTCAGCGGCTCCCAGATCGCCGTGGCGTAGTCCTCGTCGGGGCAGTCGAAGGCCAGACCCTCCGGGTTGCCGAGCAGATAGAAGTGGAACTGGGCGACCATCTCGGCGGCCGACATCTCCGCCTCGTGGTTGAAGAACGAGTGCGAGAAGACCTCGAACAGCATCGCCCGCGCCCGGTCCGGCAGTCGCAGCGACGCCAGCAGCTCGTCGGCGGTGCTGTCGTCCAGGTCGGCGTAGGTGCGCACCGGGTCGTAGCTGAGCAGCGGCAGCGCCGCGTCCCGGTCCATCAGCCGCAGGTCGGCCAGGCGCAGGCTGGGGCTGCGCAGCAGCAGCGCCAGCAGGTTCGCCGGCGGCGCGGGCGGCAACTTGCCGAACTCCTCGGTCGGCCACTGCTCGCTGAGAATCGGGTAGCCCGGAATCGGCTTGAGAAAGCCGAGGTCACTATCGATCCGGCGGAGGATGGACCGCCAGTTGTAGTACTGCCGGAAGAACGCGTGGAAGCCGTGCTCGTTCTGCTGGTGGCCGTCGGCGAGCGCCTCCGGCCAGGCGCCCAGTCGACCGCCGAGGGTCGGTGCCGCCTCCAGCACCGTGACCGCCACACCCCGCTCGGCCAACACGACCGCCGCCGACATCCCGGCGATGCCGCCGCCCACCACCAGCGCCGTCGTCGGTCGCGGCACCCGGTCGGCGCCACCGCCGCCCGGGTCCACCTGGTGCTGCCGTACGCCGATCAGCCGACCTACCACTTGCGACAGCGCCATGGGCCCAGTCTGCCCCACCTTGGATCAGTCGGCTGGCAAGCAACGGCGGGGACGGTCGGAGGCTGGCCAGACGTACTCCAGATCCTCCGGCACGTCGTCGCCGAACAGCGGGCGGTAGTGCGTCGGGTCCTTGCGCAGCAGCGACGAGCGGTGACTCAGGTGCAGGTCGTCGCGGCCCAGCCACGGTGGCAGCTCACCGGCTCGGGCCAGCTCGTCCTGGGTCCGTACGACGCCGGCCCCGCAGGCTGCGGCGAGGTCGACGGTCATCGTGGTGGCGCAGGTGTCGGCCCGCCCCGGTTCGGTCCAGACCGCGCACATGTCCAGCCCGTAGCGGACGAGCGCCTCCTCGTACCCGGCCCACATCTTCACCGCCGGGTGGTTGCGCCAGCCGTACCCGGGCCGGGTGAGCCCGCGCAGCACCTGAATGGCCTCCACCCGCTGCTTGCCGAGCCGCTTCTGGTCCAGCGTGCGGGCGCTGGCCAGAAAGCCCGGGTACGGGAGGAACGTCTGCATGTCGCTGCTCTACCCGTCGCCGGGGCGGACATACCTGGTCGCGGGATGATCCGGACGGGGTCGCCCACCGTGGCCGTGCTGATTACGATCCGGGCATGGCGGAGCCGTGGCGGGACCGGGCGCGACGGGCGGTCGAGTGGAACTGGCGGCTGCGGTCCGTCGGTGATCCGCGCCCGCACTACGTGATCTGTGGCAAGGACGCGCTCGCCTACTACGTGGCCCGGGCGATGCTCGAATCCGAGCTGCCGACGGGTGGGGCCCGGGTGACAGTCGTGGTGCCGGAGCGTTACCGCAGCAACGGGCCGGACGTGGCCGGGCTGCGCGGCGTCCGAGTGGTCCGCTCGGACCGGCTGGACGTGACCACCTTCGAGGCCGCCGGTCTGGCCGGCGCGACCGGGCTGGCCCTGTTGCACCAGGACGACGTGGGCAACCTGCACGCCGCGCTCTGCGCCCAGGCTGTCGACCAGCGGGTCCGCCAGGTGCTGAGGATGTTCAACGGCACCCTCGCCGACGGCGTGCGCAAGCTGCTCAAGGCCCCGGTCGAGGTGCTCTCCGACGCCGAGATGGCCGCGCCGGCGTTCGTGGCCGCCGCGCTGAACGAGGTCGACCCGAGTTCCTTCCAACACCGGGACAAGACGCTGCGGGTGGCGCGTCGGGCCGACGTCCGACCGCAGGACGTGGTCTGCGCGTTGGCGCACCTCAGCGAGGCGCAGGGGGTGGAGCTGCTGCCGGCCGAGCAGGCTGGCGCCGACCTGGTGCTCGCCGAGGCGACCGGTCAACCACCGGGCACCGAGGTCGCCGCCCGCCGGTTGGTCCGGGCACGTCGGCGCCGTCGTCCGGTCGCTGTGGTGATGGGGGCGGTACGTGGCTTCGCCACCCGCAAGATCGGCATTGCGGTGATGGCGGTGCTCGCGCTGATCGCGGTGCTGGGGGCGCTGATCTCCCGGGCCGAGGACGTCTCTCCGCTGGAGGCGCTGTACCTGACGCTGGTCACCACGCTCAGCGGCGCCGACCCGGACACCACGAAGGCAGCGGACGCCCAGATCATGCAGGTGGTGCTCAACCTGGCCGGGTTGGCGCTCATCCCACTGATCACCGCCGTCGTGGTGGACGGCATCGTCAACGCCCGGCTGGCCCTGCACACCGGCCGCCTGCAACCCCCGCGAGTCGGGCACGTGGTGGTGATCGGCCTGGGCAACGTCGGCACCCGGGTGATGGCGCAGCTACGCGAGTACGACGTCGAGGTGGTGGCGATCGACAAGGATCCGGAGCCGCGCGGCGCCGCCCTGGCCCGCCAACTGGAGGTGCCGCTGATCGTCGGGGACGCCGCGTTGCCGGAGACGCTGGTCGCCGCCTCGGTTGCCGACTGCCAGGCGATGGTGGTGGCGTCGACCGACGACGTGGCCAACCTGGAGGCGGCGCTCGCCGCCCGCGATCTCCGCGCCGACCTGCGCGTCGTGCTTCGGCTCTTCGACGGTGACTTCGCCGAACGGGTGGAGGAGACCTTCGCGCTCGGCGTGTCCCGCTCGGTCTCCTACCTGGCCGCCCCGGCCTTCATCGGGGCGCTCACCGAACGTGCCGTGATCAGCACCATTCCTGTCGACCGGCACGCGCTGCCGGTCGCCGAGGTTCCGGTCGCCGCCGGCTCCGAGCTGGACGGCCGACCCCTCGACGTGGTCAACAGGGACGGGCAGGTCCGGCTGATCGCCCGCACCCCGGCGGGCGGCGCCAAGACCATTTGGTGGAAGGACCTCGACCCCCGGCAGGTGATCTTCGCCGGCGACCGGCTGACAGTCGTCGCCCGGCGGCGCGGGTTGGACTGGCTGACGCGGCAGTGCGCACCGCCGGCCCATCCGGGTCCGGTCCCCCGGCCGGCCGGGGCGGTGCACGGCGGGGTTCGCACCCCAGCGGCGGCGTCTCCCACGGTGCCGGGCCAGACGGACTCGGGGGGCGGCGCGGCACACCCCGTTGCCCCCGCCGGGGGCGCTTCCCCGACAATCGCAGGCGGCCCACCGAACGACTCCGAGCTGACCCGCCGACGTGACGAGACGGGTGAGGTGAGCTGACACCACCCGGCGCAGCCGCTGCGCCATCCACCGGGTGAGGGAAGAAGGGCAGCGTCCTCTTGGTCGAAGCGCTAGTGGGTGGCCGCAGTGACAGGTGACCCTGCACGCGTCCCAAACCTCTCGCACCACCACCAGGATCCGGTCGAGGTGGCGGACTCGTTCCTCAAATCTGCTGCCGCAGGCGATGGTTCGGCTATCGCCGAGCTGCTTGGCCTATGCCCTGTGCTCAAGGCGCAGGCTGACGTTGGAAACACTCGTGCACGTACGATGTTGGGCGTCATTTTCATGTTGTATGTCGACGCTCCGGAGGAGACTGTCGACTTCCTCGGTCAGTCCGCCGCCGAGGGCGACGTGGTTGCTCAGCGGACTCTGGCGTACCTGCTGGAGCGAGGGCAGGGAGTCGCCGTTGACAAGAAAAGGGCGATGCGGCTCTATCGTGCGGCAGCCGAGGGTGGAGACGCGATAGCTGCCTTCAACCTTGGCCTGCACTACGCCAGCGGCGAAGTCCTCGCGGCCGACATCCCTAACGCCGTGCGGTGGTTGAGGGTCGCAGCGAAGGCGGAAGTCAGTGAGTCGTACCCGTTGCTGGGAAACCATCTGGCTGCTCTTGACCTTGATGAAGAAGCGCTTGAGTGGTACCTGGTTGGCGCCGACGCGGGTCAATCCAACTGCATGTTCGTCGTGGGTAGTTGGTACCGGGACGGCATTGGGACGAGCGTAGATCTGGTACAGAGTCTGCGTTGGTTCATTGCGATGCTCAACGAGGGCAGCGGCGACGGAGTGCACGAGGCGCATCAGTTCGTCTCACGGATGACCCCCGGAGAGGTTCGAGAGGCTGCTCGCCTGGCAGGCCGACCATTCGACGCGGAGGTGTTCCTTGGGCAAGGAAACTGAGCCCACCTGCCGTCCTGTAGCTGAAGCAGCGTCTAGCGAGAACTTCGACGGTCAGCGGCTACGCACGGTTCTTGCCACGCTCGAACCGTGGCAGCGTGTTGCGTTCGCGGTCAGTTGCGTCGAGGTTCTGGTGCCCTCATATGTCAGGTTCAGCGAGCCGGACCAGGTCGGTGACGCACACCTCGTGCGGGCCAGCGTCGATGCCGTCTGGTCGGCCTTGGCAGGTCACCAGCCGGCCGTTCACTATCCCGAGTTGCCCTCGCCGGACGCGGTGAAGGAGCTGCTGCCCGCGGAGGATGACTGGAATGACTGGGCACCTCAGGCGGAGGATGCCGTCGCGTCGCTCGTCTACCTGCTCGAGCTGGTAGACAGCGATGACGTCACCGACGCCGTCTACACAGCCGAGCGGGCATACGCGGCGGTCGACGAGTTCTCGGCTCGGGAGCAGGACCTTGAGGTGCTCGACGCCGATGACCGTGAGGCTCTGCTTGGGTCGCCGTCAGTCCAGGATGAGCTGCGGCGGCAGACGGAGGCTCTCACAATTCTCGGAGACTCGGCCGCCGACCGGTCGGCCGTCGCTGAGCTTCGCGCCGCTGCTCGACGAAATCCGGTCGGTGGTGTGCTGTAGACATCCCTGCCGCTCATCAAACCCTGATGGCCGCGTGCGGAGGGCCGGGAATGATTGGCCGTGGAACAGGTGGAGCGGCGTTGGCGACGCCTGGTGCACGAGCGTGGGTTGACGAGCGACGATGGCACCCTGCTAATCAGTCTCACAGGGCAAAGGGATGACAGGGGTTGGGTGGCGGTGCGGATGCCAGACGAGCCGTTGGCGCTCGACGCGCTCGGTCCGAATCCTGGCGAGCCGGAGTTTGTGGCGATGTCGCTGGCCGGCGATGTCGTATGCGGGGTAACGGCAGAGGAGTACGAGTTGTGGGTGGTATGCGCACGCCTTGATTGAGCGGGGGCCGTTCAGGTAACAGTGCGACGCGGACGGGAGTAGGAATGCCAGCGCTGAGCGAACACGTGAATGTCTACACGACGGCAATCGCAGTCCTCGAACAAAAGGGGTTCTCGGTTTGGTACGACAGAGAGACCGATTCCGTTTGTGCTCAGCGGGATGGCTGGGACTTCTGGGCAGACAATCCGGTCTCCCTGCTCGGCCTGGCGGCGATATTCGAATACAAGAATCCAAGCGAGTACACAAGCCGTTGGTGGGAGACTGAGGGCAGCATTCGCTACCCGAACGTTCCCGAGACTGCACCCGAGTACACCCCGGCCTACGGTGGACTGCGACACGAAAGCGAGCGCCAATAGAGCCTGCGCGGGGCACCGAAAGTGCTATACCGCCCATGATTCCGTGAGTTCGCCGACGCGGGGTGCAGGACTTCGGTCGGGATTTGGACGATCGGCTCGCGGACCGCCGCGTGCGGCGGTGACCCCTCCGACCGCAAGCTCGGAGGATCGGTCAGCCGGAACCGGCCGGAGCTGAGCGACAATCGACGGCATGCGTTTCCGCATCCTGGGGCCGACCCAGGTGGTACTGGCCGACGGGCGAGAGGTCCCCGTGGGCGGTCCGCGGCTGCGCGCCCTGCTGGCGCTCCTCCTGCTCGACGCGGGCCGGGTGGTCTCCGCGGAGCGCCTGATCGACGGCCTGTACGGGGAGCATCCGCCCCGAGGTGCGGCCAACGCGCTCCAGTCCCAGGTGTCGCGGCTGCGCCAGGCCCTGCCCGCCGGGCACGACCCGGTCGAGTTTCACCCGGCCGGTTATCGCCTGGTTGTGGACCCTGACGACGTCGACGCGTACCGGTTTGAACGGCTCGCCGGGGCGGGGCGCCGCGCGCTCGTCGACGGCGACTGGCCCCGGGCGGCGACGGTGTTGCGCGAGGCGCTGGAGTTGTGGCGTGGTCCCGCCCTGGCCGATGCCATCGGCGCAGCCGGCGCGCCCGCGCAGGCGGCCCGGCTGGACGAACTGCGGTTGGCCGCCATCGAGGATCGGGTCGAGGCGGACCTGGCGTTGGGCGCACAGAGCGCGCTGATCGCGGAGTTGCGGGAGTTGGTCGTCGCGCATCCCCTGCGGGAGCGCTCGCGGGGCCAGCTCATGCGTGCCCTGGCGGCACTGGGTCGGCCGGCGGAGGCGCTGGCCGAGTTCGAGGAGGCCCGGCACACGCTGGCCGAGCAACTCGGCGTCGACCCGTCGGCGGAGTTGGCCGCGGTCCACCTGGCGGTGCTGCGCGGTGAGGAACGCCTGTCGGCCGAACCGGTGCTGCCGAGTCAACTCACCACCTTCGTCGGACGCGAGGAGGAACTCAAACGCGTCGGCGACCTGCTCGTCGAGCGCCGGCTCGTCACCCTCACCGGCCCCGGGGGCGCGGGCAAGACACGCCTGGCGATCGAGGCCGCGGGCCGGGTCGACGGGGAGGTCCGTTTCGTCGAGCTGGCCGGCCTGGCCGACGGTTCGGACGTTCCGCAGGCGGTGCTGAGCGCGCTCGGCCTGCGCGACGCGGGCCTGCGTGCCCCGGCCGAGCCGGGCTGGCAGACCACCGACCGGTTGGTCGAGGCGCTCGCCGAGCGGCGACTGCTGCTGGTGCTCGACAACTGCGAGCACGTCCTCGTCGAGGCGGCCCGGCTGGCGGCCCGGCTGCTGAGCGCGTGCCCGGCGTTGCGCGTCCTGGCCACCAGTCGGGAGCCGCTCGGGCTGGCCGGTGAGGCGCTGTGCCCGCTGTCCGGGCTCACAGTGCCACCGCTCGGAGCGTCCGCGCTGGACGCCGACGACTACGCGGCGGTCGGCCTCTTCGCCCAACGGGCCGCCGACGTCGCGCCCGACTTCACCGTCACGCCGGCCAACGTCGAGATGGTGCTACGGATCTGCCGCAGCCTGGACGGCCTCCCGCTGGCGATCGAGTTGGCCGCCGCGCGGCTGCGGGCGTTGTCCGTCGCCGAGGTGGCAGCCCGTCTCGACGACCGGTTCCGGCTGTTGTCGACGGGCAACCGGGCCGTGTCGCCGCGACACCGCACCCTCCGGGCGGTGGTCGAGTGGAGTTGGGATCTGCTCGACGACGCCGAACGGGAAGTGGCCCGACGGCTGACCGTCTTCGCCGGTGGGGCCACGCTGGAGGCGGCCGAGCGGGTCTGCGGCCTGCCCACCGCCGAGTTCGTCGACGCGCTCACCGGTCTGGTCGACAAGTCCTTCGTGGAGATGGCCGGCGGCAGGTACCGGATGCTCGAAACGGTGCGGGCCTTCTGCGCCGAGCGTCTCGCCGAGGCCGGCGAAGCGGACCACCTGCGTCGCGCGCACACCGCGTACTTCCTGGAATTCGCCTGGACCGCCAGCGACCACCTCCGCTGCGCGGAGCAGCTGCACTGGCTGCGACGGCTCGACGCGGAGCGGGACAACCTCCATGCGGCGTTACGGCGGGCCACCGCCGCCGGTGACACATCCGACGCGGCCGGGCTGGTCGCGGCCCTGTCGTTCTACTGGTGGCTGCGCGGCATGCGCGGAGAAGGGGCGCGGCTCGCCACCGACGTCCTCGATTTGCTCGGCGCCGAAGCGCCACCGGGGCTGAGCGAGGAGTTCGCCCTCTGCGTCTACAACGCCTCGCTCGCCGGCTCCGGCCCTTTGCCGTCCCTCGGGACGCAGCGGGCCGTGATCCGCAGCCTCGGCCGGGCGCCCCGACAACCGTTCCTGCTGTACCTGTCAGGGATCTCGACCGGGCCGCCGTCCGGCGGCGCCGAGGATGTCGACGAGCTGATGGGGGAGCTGCGACGGCTGGTCGGCCCGGACCCGTGGATCAACGCGCTCGGCGCGATGGGCAGCGGCTCGGCGCTGATGTGGAGCGACCAATGGGACCGGGCCGAGGCCGCGCTGGCCACCGCGCTCGACGGCTTCCGCGGCACCGGGGACCGGTGGGGCACCATGATCACCCTCGGAGCCCTGGGTGAACTGGCCGCCTGGCAGGGCGATCCGGAGACGGCGGGCGCGCACATGGACGAGGCCATGGGACTGGTCGAGGCGCTCGGGTCGGCCGTCGACCAGGCCGACATGCTGCGTACCCGGGGAGAGATAAGGCTGCGCGCCGGTGACCTCGCGGCGGCGCACGACGACTTCGCCGCTGCGCTGCTGCTCGCGCAGCGCAGCGGCGCGCCCGAGTTCGTGGCCAGCGCCCGGCTCGGTCTCGCCCAGGTGGCCCGGGTGCGGGGGGACCTGGCCGCCGCGAGGCTGTTCTGCGAGGAGGCGTTGGCCGGCGGGCTCACCGGCTGGTACGTCGGCGAGGCCGCCCGTGCGGAGATCATTCTCGTCCTGAAGGAGATCACCGAGGCGGAGAAGGCCGGTGCGCCGCCGTCAGCGGGCGGTGCGTGACCGGTCAGCGCCCGGCCACACCGTGGGGGCATGACGACATTCGAGGTGGTCGCCGAGGGTCTGGGCAAGCGGTACGGCCCGACCCGCGCGCTCGACACGTTCGACCTGACCGTGCCGCCCGGCACGGTCCACGGACTGCTGGGACCGAACGGCGCGGGCAAGACGACGGCCGTCCGGATCCTCACCACGCTGCTGCGCTTCGACACGGGAAGGGCCACAGTGGCCGGCTACGACGTGCGTCGGCGGCCGGACGAGGTGCGCGCCCGGATCGGGCTGACCGGGCAGTACGCCGCGGTCGACGAGATCCTCAGCGGCCGGCAGAACCTGGAGCTGTTCGGCCGGTTGTTCCGGCTCGGCCGACGGGAGGCCCGCCGGCGCGCCGATGAGCTGCTGGAACGGTTCGGGCTCGACGAGGCGGCGAGTCGGTCCGCCGGTGAGTACTCGGGTGGGATGCGTCGCCGGTTGGACCTCGCCGCCAGCCTGATCCGTACGCCGCGGGTGCTGTTCCTGGACGAGCCGACGACCGGCCTGGACCCGCGCAGCCGCAACCAGGTGTGGGACCTGGTCCGCGGTCTCGTGGCGGACGGGACGACTGTGCTGCTCACCACGCAGTACCTGGAGGAGGCCGATCAGCTCGCCGACCGGATCTCGGTGATCGACGCCGGCCGGGTGGTGGCGGAGGGCTCACCGGACGAGCTGAAGGCGATGACCGGCGGAGACCGGATCGAGGTGGTGGTCCGCGACGCGGCCGAGCTGAGCCAGGCGGCCCGCCTCGTCGCGCCGATCTGCGGTGCGGAGCCCGAACTCGACAGGGAGGTCCGACGGCTCAGCGTGCCGGTGCTCGATCGCGTCGCCGGCCTGGTCGACGTGGTTCGCGCGCTGGACGACGCCGGGATCGCTGTCGAGGACATCGGTCTGCGACGCGCGACGTTGGACGAGGCGTTTCTGCACCTGACCGGGCACCGGCCGGACGACACCCGCGAGCCCGTCGGGGCCGGACGAACTGGGGAGATGGCATGACCACTGCGATCGCCGACGGCTGGACGATGACCAGGCGGAACATGACCCACGTGGTCCGCGCGCCGGAGGAGTTGATCCTCTACTTCTCGCTGCCGATCATGTTCGTGCTGGTCTTCGGGTACGTGTTCGGCAGCGGCATGCAGGTGGCGGGTGGCGGTGACTACCGCGAGTTCCTGCTACCCGGGGTCTTCGTGATGACGATGCTCTACGGGCTGGGGGCCACCGCGACCGGCGTGGCGCTGGACCTCAGCCGGGGTGTGGTCGACAGGTTCCGGTCGATGCCGATGGCACGGTCCGCCCTGATGACCGGTCGCAGCGCCGCCGACCTGCTGCGCGCCCTGCTGGAGATGTCCACCCTCCTGGTGTGCGGCCTGCTCGTCGGGTGGCAGTGGCGACAGGGTGTCGGCAAGGCGATGCTCGCCGTCGGTCTCCTCCTGCTGCTGCGAATCGCGATCACCTGGGTCGGGATCTACCTGGCGTTGCTGGTCCGCAACCCGGACACGGTCGGCGTGATCGTCTTTCCGGCGGCGTTCCCGTTGAGCGCGATCTCCAACGTCTTCGTGTCGCCCGAGCTGATGCCTCCGGTCATCGGAACGATCTCGGAGTGGAACCCGCTGTCGGCCACCGTCGCGGCGATCCGCGAACTGTTCGGCAACCCGGGCCTGGGTGGTGACTCCTGGCCGGCGGAGCACGCGATGCTGTTGGCGGTGCTGTGGCCGGTGCTGCTGATCGCGACGTTCGCTCCACTGGCCGTACGTCGCTACCGGCGGCTGAGCCGTTGACATCCTGCGGGCTGATGCTGAATACGTGAGCAGTGTGTATATTCCGTGCTGTGGTCAGGGGTGCGATGAGCGAAGGTGAAGTTCTCCGGCGTCTGCGCGAATTGGAGATTGCAGACGTGGGAGAGGCTCTGGACGATTCTGACCGGACGGAGAGGCTCCTGGCGGGGCTGCCGAGCGTCTATGCAGCAGCTCTTCGCATCGCGAACGGATTCACAGCGCACAGCGGCATGAACCGCGTCTTCGGGGTTCGTGAGGACCGGCATATGGATCTCCGGGCCTGGAACCAGGTGGAGGGGTGGCGATTCGCCTGGGGTGAAAAGGCGGATCCCTCCTTCCTTATGTTTGGCGAGACGGCGTTCGGAGACCAGTACGCGCTGCGGTGGACCGGCAGCTCCTACGAGGATGTCGTCTACCTCCTCGACGTGAATCTTCTGAGCGTGCGTCCCATCTTCGATTCCTTCGCGCACTTCCTGGATCAGGAGATCGCGCAGAATGCGATAAGCCCTTCTCATTCGACGGCACTCGCTTGTGTCGAAAAATTCGGCCGCGTGCCCTTCAATGAGAACGTTGTCGTTACGCCTTCTCTTCTGTTGGGTGGGTACGAGGACGTTTCGAATATGGTGAAGATCGACAGCTATGCCGCGATGATTTATGGGGGCGACATCTACACAGCGGTGGTGTCGGCGCCCGACGAGGTGGCTGTTGTGGGAGTGGAGCCCTGGGTTGATGACATCGGTCGGCCAAGGCTGCGCGTCGTGTTCGCGGACTGAGGCCGCTTCCCCTGCGAGAAGGGGCAACTCAAGGTCGTGAGGTGCGGGCGGCGTGCCAGACAGCGCCGAGCGCCAGCACACCGAAGCCGGCGAGAACGCTGCCGAGTGGCAGGTTGACCGCCAGCAGCAGACAACCGAAGAGCCCCAAACAGGCGAGCGCCCGGACCGGCAAGCGTCGGTCCGGGTCGCGACCCAGTGTGAGTGCCGCCGCGTTGGTGATCGCGTAATAGACGAGCACCGTGCAGTTGGAGAAGCCGATCGCGTCGCGTACGTCGCCGAGCAGCACCACCACGATGACCACGGCGGCGACCGCCAGTTCGGCGCGGTGTGGCACCTGGTGCACGGGGTGCACGGTGGCCAGCGCACCGGGCAGGTCACGGCGGCGGGCCATCGCGAGGGTGGTCCGGCCGACCCCGGCTACCAGGGACAGCAGCACCCCGACGACGGCGACGGTGGCACCGGCGCGGACCACCCACGCCAGGCCGGGCAGCCCGGCGGCGGTCACCACGTCGACCAGGGGCGCTGCGGAATCGGCCAGCCGGTCGGCGCCGAGCACGCCGACTGTGACCACGGCCAGCACCAGGTAGATCACGAGCACCGCACCGAGCGCCAGCGGCACCGCGCGGGGGATGGGCGCCGACGGCGACCAGCCGGGCCTGCCCCGGCCACAGGTACGCCCCGACGGTCAACGCCATCGCCGCGCAGCTCGCCGTCTTGCCGACCACGAACCCCCAGCCGGCCAGGAACCCGGCGAACGGCCCGAGGCGCTCCCGGCCGTAGACGTAGGTGCCGCCGGACTCCGGGTAACGGGCCGCCAGCCGCGCCGAGCTGGTCGCGTCGCAGAAGGCGACGAAACCGGCCAGCGCCAGCGCGGGCAGCAGGCCGGCGCCGCCGGCCGCCGCAGCGGCCGGCCCGAAGACCACGAAAACGCCCGCACCCAGCATCGAGCCCAGCCCGATGACAACCGCATCGGGTACGCCCAGCCGCCGCGCCAGTTGATCCACGAACCAGAACCTAGGGGTACGAGGTGAACTGCCGATCCCACTCGCGTAACCGGCCGGGGAGCGGCACGCCGTCCCAGGGTGCCCGGTGCAGCAGCCGGTCCAGGAGCAGGCCCAGCAGAAGCCCGGCCACCGAGTCGGTCAGCCAGTGCCAGCCGAGGTAGGTGGTGGTGGTGAGGACGACCAGCGGCGGCACGACGCGGATCACTGTGACGAGCCGGGTCGGCAGGTGGCGGCCGAAGCTGCGGGCCAGCGGGACGAGCAGTAGCGCGATGACCCCGTACCAGACGATCGCGTTGGCGACGTGCCCCGACGGGTAGGACTGCGCGAACCGCACCGGCAGGTCGTCGTGGAACAGCGGCAGGGTCTGCTCGGGCGTCAGGAACGGCTCCTTGACGCTGGCGCTCGGTGCCGCCCGCGCGGTCCATATCTTGAGTGGGCCGATCGTCAGGTTGGTCAGCGCGAACGCGACCACCGGAGGCAGGATCGGCCGCACCGACCGCAGCCGGACGGCCAGCAGCACGCCCAGCCCGGCGGCGATCAACGTCAGCGGAGTGCCCTGCCCGAGGAAGTTCAGCACCCGGGCGACCCAGTACGCGGCGGCCGGCCGGTGTCCGTCCGCCCAGTCGGCGACCGCCCGGTCCAATCCGAAGAGCTGGTCGGCGGCGAGCGCCACCGTCAACCCGGCCAGACCGACAAGCAGGAGCGCGTCGAACCACCAGCCGGCCGGGCGGACGGGCCGTAGCCGCAGGTCACGTCGTACCGCTGTGGGTTTGAGCACGCGACCACGCTACCGGCCCGGCGCCAGGCCGGGGTGTGCGGCGCTGTGGGCCCAACCACGATCAGGGGCGGATGCGGGGGGCGACCAGTCATGCTTGTGCCCGTGCGGATCACGTCTGCCCTCGTGGACCCGGCGCTGCTCGACCTGCCCTGGTCGACACCGCTGGAGGAGTGGCCTGCCCAACACCTGGTGGCGCTGCCACAGGGCATCTCCCGGCACATCGTCCGGTTTGTCCGGTTGGGCGACTACGTGTACGCGTTCAAGGAGACCCGCGAGCGGATCGCCGAGCGGGAGTACGACCTGCTCCGGGCCCTGGAGCGGATCGATTTCCCCTCGGTCGAGGCGGTGGCCGTCGTCGCCGACCGGCAGACCGAGGACGGGGAGCCGCTCGAATCGGTGCTGATCACCCGGCATCTACAGTTCTCGCTGCCGTACCGGGCGCTCTTCTCGCACACCCTTCGACCGGAGACGATGAGCCGGCTGCTCGACGCGCTCGCCGCCCTGATCGTGCGGATGCACCTGACCGGCTTCTTCTGGGGCGACTGCTCCCTGTCGAACACGCTGTTCCGCCGGGACGCTGGCGCGTTCGCCGCCTACCTGGTGGACGCGGAGACGGGTGCCCTGCACAACGCGCTCTCCAACGGTCAGCGTGGCGAGGACCTGGAGATCGCCCGGGTGAACATCTTCGGTGAGGCGCTGGACCTACAGGCCGCGGGGCTCCTGCACGATTCCATCGACCCGGAGGTGGTCTGCGAGGAGGTCGTGCAGCGCTACGAGCGGCTCTGGCACGAGATCACCTACGAGCAGGCGATCGAGCGGGAGGCCCGGCACGACATCGAGGGCCGGATCCGCCGCCTCAACGAGCTGGGCTTCGACGTCGCCGAGGTGGCCATGTCGTCAAGCGACGACGGGCGGTTCCTGGTTCGGCCGAAGGTCGTCGACGCCGGCTACCACACCCGGCGGCTGCTGCGGCTGACCGGGCTGGACGCCGAGGAGAACCAGGCCCGCAAGCTGCTCAACGACCTGGACGCCTACCGGGCGGAGAGCGACCTGATGGACGAGCAGCAGGCCGCCCACCGCTGGCTCACCGAGGTCTTCGAGCCGGTGGTCCGGGCCGTCCCCGCGCACCTGCGCCGCAAGCTGGAGCCGCAGGAGCTGTTCGCCCAGATCATCGAGCACAAGTGGCTGCTCTCCGAGCAGGCCGGCCGGGACGTCGGCATGCGCCACGCGGTCCAGTCGTACCTGTCCGACGTGCTGGTGCACCGCCCCGACGAGCAGGCCATCCTCGGCGTCGAGGTCCCCGCCGTCGGTTGAGCTGGGCCCCCGCCTGCTCCGCGTGGCGTTGGGAGTATGTGCTGGGGGCCTTTGGAGCTGATGTCGCAAACGATTCAGCTCCAAAGGCTCTGCGGAGTACACATCGGACCCGGCCGAGACGACCCGGCAGGTGCGAGCGGTGACGGGGAAGCCGTCGTCACTCCACCCAGGAGCCCGCGCGCAGCACCCGCACCACGTTGAGGTCGTCGTCGAGCACCACCAGGTCGGCGCGGAGGCCCACCTGGAGGGACCCGACCCGGTCACCCAGGCCGATGGCCCGCGCTGGGGTGGTGGCCACCATCCGCGCGGCATCGGCGATCGGGATTCCGGCGTTCACGGCGTGCCGCAGTGCGGCGTCCATTGTCAGCGTGCTGCCGGCGATAGCGCCGTCGCGGGCGAGTCGGGCCACCCCGTTGGCGACTGTGACGGCCTGGCCGCCCAACTCGTACTCGCCGTCGGGCATGCCGGCGGCGGCCATCGCATCGGTGATCAGCGCGGCGCGGTCCGGGCCTGCGGTCGCGGTGGCGAAGGTCAGCATGCCGTCGTGCAGGTGAATCCCGTCGGCCACCAGCTCGCAGATCACTGTGGGCGCGTCGAGCAGGGCCACCACCGGCCCCGGCTCGCGGTGGTGCACCGGCCGCATGCCGTTGAACAGGTGGGTGCCGACACTGGCGCCGGCGGCGACCGCGGCGCGGGTCTGCTCGTACGTGGCGTCGGTGTGGCCCACCGCCGCCACCACCCGCTGCGCGGTGAGCAGCTTGATCGCCTCCAGCGCCCCGTCGCGCTCCGGAGCGAGGGTGACCATCCGGATCGCGCCCCGACCCAGCTCGATCAGCTCGGTCAGCTCGTCGGTCGACGGGTCACGCAGATACTCCGGGTTCTGCGCGCCGCAGCGGGCGGCCGAGAGGTACGGCCCTTCGAAGTGGACTCCCGCCAACACGCCCTCCTCGACCAACGGGGCGAACGCCTCGGTGGCCGTACGCATCAGCGGAAAGGGCGCACTGACCAGGCTGGCCAGCAGCGTGGTGGTGCCGTGGGCGAGGTGGAAGTCGGCAGCCTTGCGGGCCTCGTCGGCGTCGCCTGTGGTGAAGGTGTGCCCGCCACCGCCGTGCGTGTGCATGTCGACGAAGCCGGGCACGATCCAGTGCCCGTCGCGCACCGACGGATACTCGGCCACCGCTGTGATCCGGTCACCGTCCCACTCGACGCAGCCCTGTCGGACGACTCCGGTCGGGGTCACCACTCGGCCGTTCACCCGTACGGTCATCGCTTCTCCTGATGGTCACGGACACCCACGGCGTCCAGGGCGAGCAGGGCGGCACCGAGGCAACCGGCCTCGTCGCCGAGGGCTGCCGCGACGAGCTGCGGCTCCCGGTGGAAGGTCATCCGTTCGTGCAGCGCCGCCCGCAGCGGGGTCAGCAGCCGGTCCCCGGCCTGGGCCAGGCCGCCGCCGAGCACTATCGTCGCGACGTCGAACAGCGCCTGCCCGCTGGCGAGGCCGTCGGCGAGCGCCTCGACCGCTTCCTGCCAGACCTGGCCGGCGAGCTGTTCGCCGGCCGCGGCCCGCTCGGCCACCTCGGCAGCCGTCACCGGGGCGTCCGCCGTGTAGCCGGCGAGTTCGGCGTAGCGGCGGCCGATCGCGGCGGCCGACGCGACCGCCTCCAGGCAGCCGGGGCGGCCGCAGCCGCAGCGCGGACCGTCGGGCCGGACCAGGATGTGGCCGATCTCCCCGGCGGCGCCGTGGGCCCCCACGGCGGCCGTGCCGTCCACGACGTGCGCAGCGGCGATGCCGGTGCCGATCGCCACGAACAGCACGTGCCCGGTGCCGCGTCCGGCGCCGAGCCGGGCCTCGGCGAGACCACCGACACGCACGTCGTGGCCGAGCGCCGCCGGCAGGCCGAGCCGCCGCACCGTCAGGTCCCGCAGGGGTACGTCCCGGAAGCCCACGTTCGCCGACCACACCGCGACGCCGCGCGCCTCGTCCACCACCCCGGGCACGGCGATGCCGACAGCGATCGGGGTGAGCCCGTCGGCGCGGGCCTTGTCGGCCAGCCCGCCGGCCACCTCCAGGATGGTGCCGACCACGGCAGCCGGGCCGCGCGCGGCGTCGGTGGGGTGCCGTTCGGTGCGCACCACGACCCCGTCCGGTTGGACCAGGGCGCACTTCATGCCGGTGCCGCCGACGTCCAGCGCGACGACCACGCGGTCGCTCACGGCGCCAGCTCGGTTCGCGACTGCGGGGCTCGCAACCCCGGCTCACTCCTCGCGCTCACGCCAACACCACGGACCGGGTGAGGTGGCGGGGCGCGTCCGGGTCGAGACCCCGGCTGGTTGCCAGCGCGACAGCGAAGCGTTGCGCCAGGATCAGGTCGGCCATCGGATCGACCGGGGTACGGCCGGCGGACCAGCTGCCCAGCACCGTGCGCCAACCGTGCGTGCGGCTGTGCACGAAGGCCGCGCCGGTGGCCGCCACATCCTCGGGCAGCCCGTCGGGCAGCTCACCGAACGCCCAGACCAGCCGGCCCGGCGCGGCAACCGAGATGGGCCCGTGCCGGTAGTCCATCGCCGGGTACGCCTCGGCCCAGAAGGTAGCCGCCTCGCGGCACTTCAGCGCCGCCTCCTGGGCCAGCCCGATCGTCCACCCCCGACCGAGGAAGGTGACCTGCTCGATGGTGGCCGGGTCGATCGGCAGCGGGGATCGCACCGCCACCTCGGCGTCGGCGGCGAGCGCTGTCACCGGGTCGCCGAGATGGGCCCGGAGCAGGGCCAGCGCGGTGGTCGCGAAGCGGGTCTGCACCACCGACCGCTCGTCGGCGAAGGGCAGGGCCACCGTGGCGGTGGCCAGCTCGACCGCCGGAGACGTGGGGTCACCGACGATGACCGTGGTGGGTGTCCGCCCGCGCAGCGCGGCGAGCAGCTCCAGCACCTCGGTGGTCGTGCCGGAACGGGTGATCGCGATCAGCCGGTCGTAGCGGCGGCCGGCGGGGAACTCCGACGCCTGGAACGCGTCGGTCTCACCTTGGCCGGCCTGCTCGCGGCGTGCCGCGTACGCCATCGCCATGAACCACGACGTGCCGCAACCGACGACGGCGACCCGCTCCCCGGGGCGCGGCAGGTCACCGCGTACGACCTCGGCCAGCCCGGCCGCCTCCCGCCAGCAGTCGGGTTGGCTCGCGATCTCCGCGTCCACGTACGCCATGGGAAACTCCTCGCAGGGCCGACCGGTGCGCAATACGGCTCGTTAGACCCGCATTTCGCGCGTTATTCTGCGCGAACGCGGGTGACCATGGCAACCGGCCGCCCGATCGCGCAGGTCAGTCTTTTGCGCCAGCCTAGTTTCGCGCACTAGTGTGCACGCAATCAATCACCGTCCGTGCAGTTGCTGGGAGGGCCCCCGCAGTGGACCGGTACGCCAGATGGAACGCCCTGCTCGAAATGCTGACCGACAACGGCCGGGTCAGCGTCGAGGCGGCAGCCGAGCGGCTGGATGTCTCCCAGGCCACCATCCGGCGTGACTTCGACCAGCTCGCGCAGCAGCAAATGATTACGAGGACCCGGGGTGGCGCGGTCGCCAACGGCGTGTCGTACGACCTGCCTCTGCGCTACAAGACGGCCAAGCACTCGGCCGAGAAGCAGCGGATCGGGGCGGCCGCCGCCGCGCTCGTCACGCCGGGCACAGTGGTCGGCCTGAACGGCGGCACCACCAGCACCGAGGTGGCGAGGGCGCTCGCCGTGCGACCGGATCTGAACACCAGCGCCGAGGGCGCCCAGCTCACAGTGGTGACAAACGCGCTGAACATCGCCAACGAGCTGCTGGTCCGATCCCGGATGAAGGTAGTGGTGGCCGGCGGCGTGGTGCGCCCGAAGTCGTTCGAGCTGGTCGGCCCGCTGGGCGGGGCGCTGCTGCGCGAGGTCACCCTGGACGTCGCGCTGCTCGGCGTGGACGCGATCGACCCGCAGCTCGGTGCCGCCGCCCACCACGAGGGGGAGGCGGCGATGAACAACCTGATGGTTGCCCGCGCCAAGCGCGTGGTGATCATCGCGGACTCGTCCAAGCTCGGCGGCCACGCCTTCGCCCGGATCTGCCCGGTCGAGCGGGTGGAGACGCTGGTGACCGACTCCGGTGCCGCGGCGGAGGTGGTGGACGCGTTCCGCGCTGCCGGAGTACAGGTCATCTGCGCCTGAGAGGTCACGCTCCGTCGATGAACTAGCCCGATCGGCGCGTCGATGCATACCGCGTATTGCGCGCTTCTGCATACCGCGTATGGTGTCGGCTGTCACGCCCACCCATCGGGGGAGGTGCAGCTTGCCAGCTGTCCTGGAGATCGAAGGTCTACGTAAGACGTACAAGAGTCGTCGACGCGGCACCCGCAACGCGCTCGACGGCTTCGACATGCGGGTCGACGCGGGGCAGGTGCACGGCTTCCTGGGTCCCAACGGGTCCGGCAAGACCACCACGCTGCGTACGCTGCTCGGCCTGATCCGGCCCGACGGTGGCCGGATGGCGCTGCTCGGGCACGAGGTCCCCGACGCGCTGCCCACTGTCGCCGGCCAGGTCGGCGCGATCGTGGAGAGCCCGCAGTTCTTCCCGCACTTCACGGCCCGGGACACGCTGTCCCTGCTCGCGGGGGCGGGCGAGGTGCCGGCCGTCCGGGTCGACGAGGTGCTGGAACTCGTCGGGCTACGCGACCGGTCCGGCGAGCGGGTCAAGACGTACTCGTTGGGCATGAAGCAGCGGCTCGCCGTGGCCTCGGCCCTGCTGAAGAACCCGAAGCTGCTCATCCTCGACGAGCCGGCCAACGGCCTCGACCCGGGCGGCATCCGGGAGATGCGCACGCTGATGCGGACCCTCGCCGAGTCCGGAATGACAGTGGTGCTGTCCAGCCACATCCTCGGTGAGATCCAGCTGATCTGCGACTCGGTCACCATCATCTCGCTGGGCCGGCGGGTCGCGTTCGGCCCGGTCGACGAGGTACTCGCGCAGCACTCGTCCGGTGCGGTCCGGATCCGGCTGGAGGCGGTCAGCGACCTGCCGCTGGCCACCGAGGCGCTCACCCAGGCCGGGATCCGGGTCACCGGTCACCCGGACCACCTGATGCTGGCCGGCGTCGACAAGCCGGCGTCGGTGACCCGGCTGCTCGCCGAGAAGAACCTCTACGTCAGTGAGTTGGCGCCGATCGCCGTCGACCTGGAGAGCGTCTTCCTCGAACTGACCGCCACCGCGCCGGTACCCGGTCAGCACCGGCAGGTCGACGAGTCCATGAAGGTCGGCGGGACGGGTCAGCCCGGTCCCGCCGGGGGAGGGTGGGGCGCGTGAGCCTCTTTCGTACCGAGCTGCGCCGGCTCAGCAAGCGGCGTTTCACCCGCTACATGACACTGCTCGGCCTGCTGGTGCTGGCCGCTGTGGTGGTCGGGGTGTTCTTCACCAACCAGAAGATCGACGCCGGCCAGCTCGCCCAGGCCGAGCGTCAGGCCGACCAGCAGTACCAGGAGCAGGTGCGCTGGAGCGAGCAGGAGCGCGCCGCGTGTGCGCAGGCCAAGACGTCCGGCACGGCGACCGACGGCCGCTACCCGGACGACTGCTCGGTGATCACTCCGCCGCCTCGGGAGGAGATCAAGGCTGAGTGGTTCCTGCCCTCGACGTTCGACTTCAAGGAGACGTTCGACGAGACCCTGATCCCGTTCGCGGCGATCCTCGCCCTGGTCGGGTTCGTCATCGGCGCGTCCTTCGTCGGTGCCGAGTGGAGCACCGGCGGCATGATGAACCTGCTGCTCTGGCGGCCGAAGCGGCTCACCGTACTGCTCACCAAGCTGGCCGCGCTGATCACCGGCATCTTGGCGGTGACGCTTCCTGCCGCCGTGCTGTGGTTTGCCGGGTTCTGGGCGGTCGCCAACTTCCGGGGCAGCACCGAGAAGATGACCTCGGGGGTCTGGCAGTCGTTCATGCTGACCGGCGTACGCGGTGTCGTGCTGGTGTTGGTGCTCACCACCATCGGCTTCGCCCTAGCCTCGCTCGGTCGGCACACCGCGATGGCCCTCGGTGGCGTGGTGGCGGTGATGGTGGTCGGCCAGTTCGGCCTCGGCATCCTGCTGTCCATGGCGAGCGTGCGGTTCGCCGAGGCATGGCTGCTGCCCACGTACGCGCTGGCCTGGATGACGAAGACGGTCACCTTGCAGGACTGGAACTCCTGCAACGCGACCTACTACGGGGAGTGCAAGCCGGCCACGATGGACATCACCTGGCAGCAGTCCTCCATCCTGCTCTCGGTCGGGGTAGTGGTGATCCTCGGAGCAGCGCTCTGGGCGATGCGTCGCCGCGACATCTCCTGACCTGACCGCAGTGACGCGGCGCGGTCGGCCCGGCCGTCGGGGTTCCCGGCGGTACGGACCGGCCGCGCCGCTTGCTGCGTCCCTGGTCGCCGCTGACTAGGCTGAACGACATGTCCGCCGACACCACCCCGGCCGCCCCCGAGCCGTCCATCGACGCTCGTCCGGGTGAGGCAGTGGGTGCCGCCGGGCCGACCGTCCCGAATCCCCGACCGGCGCCGCTCATCGAGACCGCCGACGAGTTGGCACCACCCGCCGACGAGTCGGAGCAGCACACGGATCCGGCTGATCCGGCTGATCCGGCGGCGGGGCTGACCGAGCGGGAGCGGGCCATCCTCGCCTTCGAGCAGCAGTGGTGGCGGCACGCCGGCGCCAAGGAGCAGGCCGTCCGGGACACCTTCGGGATCTCGTCGACCCGGTACTACCAACTGCTCAACGGTCTGCTGGACAATCCGGCAGCCCTCGCCGCCGACCCCGTGCTGATCAGCCGACTCCGCCGGTTGCGCTCGTCGCGCGCCCGTAACCGCCGTCGCTGACCTCTTCCGGCCGGTGCAGGAATGTCGCCAGGCCCAAGGGGTACGCGGGGAGCGCTCCGGGGCGCCGGCAGGTGGCCGGAGGCGACGGAGGGAGCGACAAATGACCGCCACCAACCGCAGGTGGGAGCACCGGTGATGCGGGTACGATCCGCGTCCGCCCCGGCCCCGGGTCGGCCGGTCAACGAGGACCTGGTCTTCCGGTTCGGCCCGCTGGTCGGAGTCCTCGACGGCGCGACGGTGCCGGACGGCTTCGACACCGGCTGCGTGCACGGGCCCGACTGGTACGTCCGGCACCTGGCGGCCCGGATCGGCGTCGCCGAGGCGGTACGCCCGGCCGCCCGGCTGACCAGCAACCTGGCCGCGGCCATCCTCGCGGTACGCGCCGACCACGGCGGGCAGTGCGACCTCGACCATCCGGGCACCCCGTCCAGCACTGTCTGCCTCCTGCGGGACTGCGGCGACCAGGTGGACTACCTGGTGCTCTGCGACAGCCCGCTCGTCCTCGATGCCGGTGGCCAGGTCAGCGTGGTCACCGACAACCGGCTGGACGCGGCGATGGCGGAGCTGCGGGAGACAGTGGCCGTCGTGCCGGGCGGCGCAGCGGACCCGGTCACCCGGTTCCGGCACGCCGTGAGCGTCCAGCGGGAGCGGATGAACCGCACCCACGGCTACTGGGTGGCGGCCTCCGACCCGGACGCGGCCTTCCACGCGGTCACCGGGACCGCGCCCCGGCGCGGTCCGGGGGCGCTACGTAGGGCGGCACTTCTCAGTGACGGCGCGTCCAGTGCGGTGGAGCAGTTCGCGCTGACCGACTGGGCCGGTCTGCTCGACCTGCTGAGCGCCGACGGTCCGGGCGCGTTGATCGACCGGGTGCGGGACGCCGAGCGCGACCACCCCGACCGACTGCGCCGACACAAGCCCACCGACGACGCCTCGGTGGTGTTCTGCGAGTTCGGGTAGGCGTTTTGATCCCCTGACACCCGGTCGGGTGACAACAGAGCGTGATGTGGAACACCCTAGCCGCCCGACCGGCCGGTACCGCTGTCCGGACCGCCAGTGGATGGCCAATGGGGTGGACTTCGGCCGATGAGGGCGGCAGACTGCGGCACGTGGCGGGTGCGGTCCGGCTGGAGCCGGTGGACGAACGGAACCTGGAGCCGTTGCTCTCCGTAGCGGCTGCGGAGGCGGAGCCGGGCGATGTGATGCCCCCGGTCGAGGCGCCCGCCGGCTGGTCGCTCGCCCGTCGCGAGGCGTTCCGCGAATTCCATCGGGCAAGCTTCGGCGGGCTGGACGGCCCGACCGGTTCGCAGATGTACGCCATCCTCGTCGGCGGCGAGGTGATGGGCATGGTCCGGATGACGCGCTGTGACGAGCCGCGCACTGTGGAGACCGGGATGTGGCTCGGTCGGTCGGCGCGCGGGCAGGGAATCGGCGCGGCCGCCCTACGGGAGCTGCTGAACGCCGCCGCTCGGGCGGGCATGCGGGCCGTGGTGGCCGAGACGACCCCGGACAACATCGGCGCGGTCGCCGTCTTGCAGAAGTGCGGCGCGAAACTGCGCGAGGACGACGGCAAGGTACGCGCCGAGATCTGCCTCGATTCGACGCCGCCCGCCTTCTGAGCTGCCCGTCGGGGCCGGCGGCGACCACAGGGGTCGCCGCCGACCGCCCGGGTCAGGCCGGCAGCCGAACGATGTCGTAGTCGGTGCTCGGCGTGGGCTCCACGTCGAACCGGCCGTTCACCACGTACAACGCCGAGCCGAGCAGGTCGCCGGTGGCCGGCGAGCGCAGCTGTGGGCCGGTGATCTCCCGCTGCACCACTCCGGCGGTGTAGCCGGCGTTCATCCGAACCACAGCGACGACGTTGGTCAGGTTCCGGATCACGTAGAGGGTGCGTCCGCGCAGCACCAGCCCGTCGGCCCGGTCCACCGAGTAGCCGCCCAGGTCGAACAGGCGACTGCCGCCGGTACGCGGGTCGACACGCACGAGCTGACCGGTCAGCATCTGCGCGACCAGCAGATCACCGTCCGGCAGCGCCACGATCCCGTTGTTGAACGCGTCCGGCGTCGCGCCCGGGCCGGTGAGTGGCAGCACCCGGAACGCGTCGGGCGCGGGCAGTCGACCACCCGGGCCCAGCGGCACCACGTACAGCTCCGGCCGGGTGGAGTCGGTGAAGTAGATCGCCCGCTTGGTGATCACCAGGTCGTTGACCAGGCTGTTCGGGTCGGTGGTGAACCGGTAGTGGGCCAGCCGGGCGCCAGTGCCCGGGTCGTACACGCTGGCCCCGCCGCCGGTGAAATCGGCGGTCCAGAGCCGGCCCTGCCTGTCGAGTTTGATGCCCGCCTTGGCGGTTCCCGGTGTGCCGGGGATCAGCACCGAGCCGCGTCCGGTGCGTAAGTCACCCCGCCACACGGCACCGTCCAGGACGGAGCCCACGTACACGGTGGTGCCCCGACCGATCGTCAGTCCTTCCGGGGTGAACCCGTTCGGCAGCGCGATCCGGGCCGGGAACGGCTTCGCCGGATGGGCCGCCGCCGGTGCGCCGACCGAGACCAGGGTCGCCGCCGCCACGAGGGGAACGAGGAGGAAAGAGAGCCGCTTGCGCAAGGAACACCACCTGACGTCGCAGTGGATGACTCCACTGAGGAATGTGACGTACTAGGAACGTCCCGGGTACGACGAAAGGTTGTGCTGGTCTGATCACTCCCGGTTGGCGGCGTACGCGGCCAGGCCGGCGACCTGCGCCGGGTCCAGCGACGGTCGTACCCGGGCCCGCGCTGTCGACACGTGCTCGGCGGTGACGGTGGCGGCGGCGAGCGACTCCCGCATCGCGGCGAGCGCCGCCTCGCGGATCAGCGCCGCGCAGTCCGCGGCGGAGAAGCCGGTCAGCTCGTCGCCGAGGGCCGGCAGGTCGACGTCCGGTGCCAGCGGCACCTGCCGGGACGCGGCCCGCAGGATCTCCGCGCGGGCGGGCCCGTCCGGCGGTGGCACGTACACCAGCCGCTCCAACCGGCCCGGCCGCAGCAACGCCGGGTCGACCAGGTCCGGCCGGTTCGTCGCACCGACCACCACCACGTTGCGCAGCGTCTCCACCCCGTCCAACTCGGTGAGCAGGGCGGCGACCACCCGGTCCGTGGTGCCCCCGTCGGTGGCCTGGCCGCGTACCGGTGCCAGCGCGTCCACCTCGTCCAGGAAGATCAGCGTGGGGGCCGCCTCCCGGGCCCGACGGAACAGCTCGCGAACCGCGCGTTCGCTCTCACCGACCCACTTGGAGAGCAGTTCCGCCCCCTTCACCGACAGCACGTTGGCCCGCCCCGACCCGGCCAGCGCGGTGACCAGGTAGGTCTTGCCGCAGCCCGGCGGCCCATAGAGCAGCACGCCGCGCGGCGGCTGCACGCCGAGCCGGGCAAAGGTGTCCGGGTAGGTCAGCGGCCACAGCACCGACTCGGTCAGCGTCTGTTTGACCTCGTCCAGGCCACCCACGTCGTCGAGGGTCACCGAGGCCAGATCCAGCGTGGACGCCGCCATCGTGGTGGGCCGGACCACCTCCCGGGCGGCGGTGAAGTCGGCCATCGACACCGTCGGCGTCTCGGCGGACTTCTGCCGCAGCGCCGCGCGTACCCCGGCCTCCCGGACCAGTGCGGCCAGATCCGCGGCGACGAACCCGGGGGTACGCCCGGCCACCTCGTCGAGCCGGACGTCGTCGGCCAGCGGCACCTGCCGGGTCAGCACTGTGAGCTGTTCGCGGCGCAGCGCCTGATCCGGGAGCGGGACGCTGATCCGCAGTGACAGCAGGTCGGGCGCGCGAAGCGCGGAGTCGACCGCCTCCGGTCGGCCGGTCGTGCAGACCACTGCGACGCCGGCCCGAATGCTCTCCGCGAGCACCTGACGGAACACGGTCGCCACCGGCCCGGGGTCGTCAGCGGGTGCGAGCGCCTCGACGTCGGTGACCAGCAGTACCGCCGGGCCTTCGGCCCGTGCCGCCGATGCCGCGACGCGCAACCGCTCGGCGGCGGCCTGACTGGTCAACGCGGCCACCTCCGGCGCCCAGAGCGGGTGAACGCGCGCACCGACCCGGGCGGCCACGGCCCGGACCAGCGCCGACTTCCCGGAGCCCGCCGGGCCGACGAGCAACACCCCCAACGAGATGGTGGTGCCGAGTCGACCCAGCACCTCCCGGTGGTGGAAGCCGAGGTCCAGCAGCTCGGTCAGCTCCTCAGCCTGGGCCCGCAGCCCGGGTAGCTCGTCCACGTCTGGCGCGTCCTCCGCCGCAACGGCGTCGGTGCTCGCACCCGGCCGGGTCGACACGGCGCCGACCGGGGCGGGCCCGCCGTGGGTCGCCGCACCGTGCTCCCAGGCGACCGATGTGTCCATGGTGACCAGCGCGCCGGTCGCCGGCTCGACAGTGACAACCTTGAGCAGCGTGCTGGTCCAGGCGAAACCGACGGTGTTGGCGAGGCTGCGTCGGGCCGCCTCGACCAGGCTGCGGACCGAGGCGTCGGGCAGCACGTCCTGCGGCAGCAGCGACACGTCGTCCCCGGCGGTGAGCACCTTGCCCAGCAGGGCCAGCCGGAGCATCTCCGGGCTGACCGCCGCGACGACCCCCACCGGCCCGCTCAGGACGACCCGGCTCGCCGAGACCAACGGCACCGGGCTCACCCGCACCTGACCGCCGTCGCGCAGACCCAGGTTGCCCAATGTCAGGTCGTCGGCGTACAGCAGGGCGCTGCTCGCGCCCGGGCCGGCCGCCGCCGCGATCCCAGCCGTCTCCCGGCGGCCGACAAGGCGGACCGGGTCGCCGGGGCGTAGCCCCAGCGCTGTCAGCGCCTCCGGGTGCAGGCGCACGATGCCCCGTCGGGCGTCCAGCGCCGCCGGCCGCAGGCTCGCCGTCAAGGTCAGGTCGGGTTGCGCCACTGCCCGACCGTAGCCGCCGGCAGCCAGCCCCGCCGGTCAGCGCCGCGGATCCAGCTCGTCCAACAGCGTCGGGTCGCTCCGGATCAGCTCGGCCAACCGGGCCGCCGGGTCCGGCGTCAACCCGTCCGGGCCGGGGGCCCAGGCGGGCACCGTCCGGCCGGAGAGCGGCCAGGCCGGCGGGGGTTCCACAGGCGTCGGCGGGGGAACCGGTCCGACGGTGACGGCAGGCCCGTCCCAGGAGACCCGCATCGGGTACGTCCGCCCGGCGTGCTCCACCTGCACCGTCACCGCCAGCCCGGGGTAGGCCCCGACGACCTGGCGGACCGCCTCGGCCACCTCCTCGACCGGGCCCCATCCGGCCACCTCGTTCGGCGTCTCCACCCCCGCGTGCCGGCCCGGCCGGGCGTTGCGGGTGTCGCCGCCGAGGCCGGGCGGGCTCGACGGTGCTGTGGTGTCGTCACGGTCGGCGGCCCGACGGCGCGACGCCTCCACACGTCGGGCCAGCCGGGCCAGCGTCTCGTCCAGGTCGCCCCTCACCAGATCACCTCTTCCCGCCACGGCCGGAGCTGGTCGGCTCAGGCCCTCCTGTCCCGGGTAGCGCGGTCCAGCGCGCGGTCCAGGACGACCAGTAGTGCGTCCCGCACCGAAAGCCGGTCGCGGGCATCGAACTGCACAAGGGGTACATGATCACCGATGGCCAGCGCCCACCGGATCTCGCCGAGTTCCAGGGCCAGCCGCCCGTCGAAGGCGTTGACCCCGACGACGAACGGCAGCCCGGCCCGCTCGAAGAAGTCGATGGCCGGGAAACAGTCGTCCAGCCGGGCGCTGTCCACCACCACCAGCGCGCCGAGCGCTCCCCGGGCCAGGTCGTCCCACATGAAGCCGAACCGGGTCTGCCCCGGCGTGCCGAACAGGTAGAGCTTCAGGCTGCGGTCGATGGTCACGCAGCCGAAATCCATTGCCACAGTGGTGGTGGTCTTGGTGGACCGGGCACCCGGGTCGTCCACGCCGATCCCGGCGGTGGTCATCTCGGCCTCGGTGGTCAGGGGCGCGATCTCGGAGATCGCACCCACCGTGGTGGTCTTGCCGACCCCGAACCCACCGGCCACCAGGATCTTGACCGGGATCGGCGGTGCGGCCGGCTTACCGGCCGGAGGCGGTGCCGACCCCGCGCCGGCCGGGGGCCGGTACGGAGGCGGTGCGGTCGGCGGTGGGCCGGCCCGCCCGACTATCGGCCCCGTGCCCGGGGACATGCCGTAACGGGCGGCGGCGCTGTTCGCGGCGACCCCGCCGAGCGGGGCGACCGGCCATTCAGGAGATCGCACGGAGTCCATCAATCACTCGCAGGATGAGATCGGGGTCGACAGCGTCGTCGGTGTCAGTCACGTGCACGTCCAGGTGCCCGGCGGCGCGTAGGTCGCCGACCAGGACCCGCGTCACGCCGAAGTGCAGTCGGGCGCGGGCCGAGATCTCGGCCACCGAGATCGGCTCGGCGCAGAGCGCGATGATCGTCTGAAGTTCCGGTGCCAGCAGCGCGCCGGGTGGGCCGGCCCACCCGGCGCTGTCCATGCGGGCGGTCACCTGGGTCTCCAGCCCGATCGCCGGGTCGGCACCCGCGACCCGCCCGGAGGTGAGCACGAACGGACGGGGACCAGGCGGTTGGTCCCCGTCCGGCTCCGGCTCGGGCAGCGCCGGTGTCGCCGCCGGGCCCACCCCTGTCGGGGGTGACGTGCGCAGGTACGGCCGGATCCGAACCCTCGGGTCCGGGTCCGGATCCTCGCCGGCGACGTCGGGGGTCACTGCTGAACGGCGTTCTTCAACTCGACGATCAGTCGCGGGGTCAGGGCGCCACCGGCCCGCCCGGCGAAGAGCGTCATCTCGTACGCGACGGTGCCCAGGTTCGCCGAACGGTCGGCAACCACCCCGAGCACGGAACCGCTGCTGATCGCGCTGATCAGCAGGTAGCCGTCGGCCATGTCGACGATCACCCGGTTCAGTCCGCCGAGGGCGTACCAACTGGCGGCCCCACCGGCGAGGCTGGTCATTCCGGACACGACGGCGGCCAACCGCTCCGCGTTGGACCGATCCTTGATCGCCGACATGGCCATCAGCAGACCGTCCGAGGAGACCGCGATCGCCTCCAGTACCCCGGCGGTGCTGGAGGTGAAGGAGTCCAGCAGCCAGTTGAACGTACGGGCCTCCGGGCTGAGGTCCCCATTGGCGCTGGGCTGACTCTGGTCGACATTGTCGTGCAGGAAGGGGCTGGTCACCGTGATGATCCTTCTTCGTTCCGGTGGTCGGGGCTGACTTCGCGGAGAGCGCGGGCGACGCCCGCCTCGAACTCGCTGATGAGGTCGCGGACCTCGTTCGGGTCACCGAGGTTGGTGCTGGGCGGTTGGCAGACCGGGATGGCGGTGAGGTTCGCTCCCGGCACCCGTCGACTCAACCGGGGCCGCTCCGGTGCGGCATCTGTCGAGCCACCACCACGCGGCACCGTGGGGCCGGCGCCTCCCGGGGTGGTGGGCAGGTCGACGGTCGTGCCCAAGTCCACCACGGCCGCTCCGGCGCCGGCCGACGGGTCGCTGGCCGTCCGCGCCGACGCGCCGTCGAGGCCCGGCGCCACGTGCAGCTCGGCGCGGCGTACACCGGCTTGGAAGGCCTCGACCAGCGCGCGGGCGGCGGCGGGGTCCGCGCCGGTGGCGTCCACCGGCCGGGTCGTCGGGGCGGTGGCGTGCAGCGTCGCCCCGGGCACCCGCTGCCGCACCCGTGGCCCGCCCGGCTTGCCCACCGGTTCCGGGTTCTGGGGTTCGGGAACGGCCTGCTCCGGCTGGCCCCGACCGAACGCGTTCCAGGACGGGCCGGCGTCCAGGCTGAGCGTGGCCCGGCTCAGCAGGTCCGAGTCGAAGCGGGCCGGCGCGGCGACGGCCACCGCGCTGGGCCGCGCTTCGTGCTCGGGGTTGGGCGTCGCCGCCGTACGCCGGTCCCGATCCGGCACCGCCGCGCGGGCCACTGTTGCCCCGGCGCGATCGGCGCGGCGCAGCACCAGCGACGTCGACGGGATCTCCAGCTGTGCGGTCACCCCTCCGCCACCGGTGGCCGCCAGAGCGATCTGCCAGCCGTGGCGACGTGCCAACCGGCCCACAACGAAGAGACCGAGCACCTCGGTCGGGGCCAGGTCGAGCCGTTCCCGGCGGGTCAGCCGGGCGTTCTCCTCAGCCAGCCGTTGCTCGCTCATGCCGATGCCGTGGTCCACCACTGTGAGCCGTGCGCCGAGGCCGGACATCTCGGCGGCCACCAGCACCCGGGTGTGCGGCGGAGAGAAGACCGTGGCGTTCTCCATCAGCTCGGCCAGCGCCAGGACGAGGTCGCCGACCACCGCCGGCGCGGCCGAGACGCCCGCCGGCACCTGCACCTCCACCCGGGTGTAGTCCTCGATCTCACCGAGCGCCAACCGGACCACGTCGGCCAGCGGCACCGGCGCGGTGTGCGCGTCGGCCCCGGCCGAGCCGGAGAGCACCACGAGGCTGCCGGCGTTGCGCCGCAACCGGCTGGAGATGTGGTCGAGTCGGTACAGGTGCTCCAGGCGGCCCGGATCGGCCTCCTGCTGCTCCAGCCGGTCGATCAGCGCGATCTGCCGACCCACCAGGTTCTGGGTACGCCGTCCGACGTGGCCGAACATCTGCGCCACGTTGCGTCGGCCGGCGACCTGCCGTTCGACCAGTTGCGCCGCGGTGTTCTGCACCCTGTCGAAGGCCCGCGCCAGGTCGCCGATCTCGTCGTTGGCGCGGATGTCCACCGGCTCCAGCCGGACCGCTTGGTGTCTCTCCGCCTCGTCGTCGGTGACCCGGACCAGCTCCGCCTCGGCGACCCGGGCGACCCGGTCGGCCGAGCGGGTGAGTCGGGTCAGCGGTCGGGCCACCGTCCGCGCCACCGCCACGCTGAGCAGCACCACAAGCGTCAGGATCAACGCCGCCGCGGCACCGACCAGGTACGCGGCGGTCAGCGCGCGCCGCTGCTCGGCAGTCACCTCGGCGAGCACGTCGGCGATCAGCTTCTTCTCGACGAACTGGCCGAGGCGGATCATCGTGCGGACAGCCGGGAAGAGCGCCTCGATCGGCACGTCCTCGACCGCGGCGGCCGGATCCCGGGCGCTCCTGACCAGGAAGTCGGGTTGGGTACGCGCGGCCACCGCGGCGTCGTTGAGCTGGGCCACCTTGAGCTGCTCGGGCGTGATCAGGCTGCGGAAGCGCGAGTTGTCGACCATGAGCGCGGCGATGCACGCCACGTACCCGGCGGTGGTGTCCGGGGTGCCGATCGCCTTGACCAACAGGCTCAGGGTGGCGCAGGTGCCCAGGCCCTCGTCGGCGCGGAGCAGCCCGTCGAGGGCGAGCACCTGACGGCCCGGCAACGTGTCGGTGTCCACCCCGACCACCAGCCGCAGCGACTCGATGATCCCCTTGTTGACCGGGCCGAACGCGTCCATCACCTGACCCGGTTTGGCGGCCCCGGCCAGGACTGCCGTGCGCAGCTCGACGAGGCTGGACACGCCGTCGAGGGCGCTGTCGACCTCGTCGGTCAGCGCGTCGCTCCGCGCCGCCCGCAGGTCGGCCACCCGATCGTCCACGTCGGCGGACTTACGGACCAGCTCACCGCGTTCGACCCGGCCGAGCAGGAAGCCGACGGAGAGGATGCGTTCCTGCTGGAGGTCCTGGACCAGGCTGCCGACCCGGCTGGCGAGCCGGACCCGTTCGGCGGTGTCGCCGGCCCGCTGTGCCGCGGTGATCCGGTCGAGCATCACCGGCACAGCCAGGCCGACCATGCTGAGCAGCGGGATCACCACGAGCAGCGCGAGCTTGCCGCGGATCCGGAGCCTACCGAGCAGCATCGAACGCCCCCCACTGTGCGGTCTCCGGGTCACGGGCCACGCCGACCGGTTGCAGCGCACGAGACTCGTCGGTCGGCGGTTGCCACGGGTCGCGCTGCGGCGGGGTGTCGGGACTCTCCGCATGGGTCGCGGCCAGGGCGGCCCGCCGTTGTGCCCGGCGACCGGCGGCGACCAGCAACGCGGCGAGCCAGGCCAGCAGCAGGACGGCGACGACACCCGCCCCGGCGGTCAGCCAGCGGTCCCGGTCGAGCCGGTCGATGCGCTCGGCCAGCAGGGAGTCCAGTTCGGTGAGGATGACCGGCTGAAGTTGGCGGGCGGAGCGGTGCGAGCTGACCGCTGCGGCACTCAACTGGCCCGGGTCGACCACGCCGGTCTCCTTGGCCGGCAGGGAGTACCCGGCGAGCGCCTCCACCGAACGCTGGTAGGTGTCCAGCGGGGTCAGCACGTTGGCACCGAGGTCGGTGCTCTCCGAACCGTCCACGGCCGAGCGCAGGTTGTCGACGAGGTCCGCGGCGGGGGTCAGGGCGGACACCCGCAGGCCGGTCAGCTCCAGCAGGCCGCGCGGTCGCTCGGCGGCCGGCCGGCGGGAGACGAGCGTGGCCAGGTCGGCCAGCCGACCGGCGCCGACCACCGCCTCGGGCAACTCCTGGCCGGCGCTGTCCTGGAGGAAGAACGAGTCGGCCTCGGGGTCACGGACCAGCCCGGAGCTCTCCCGGACCTTCCGGTGCAGGGCCAGCAGCAGGTCGGAGACCTCGCCGTACGCGGTGTAGGCGGCCTCGGGGTCGGTGGCGTTGCGGCCGCGCAGCGCCTCCAGCTTGGCCCGCACGCCGGCCCAGCGTTCCTGGCTGAGGAGTTCCCCGCCGATGCGGGCGTCCACAGCGGCGGCCTTCTCGACCGCCCCGTTCAATGCCTCCCGGGCGACGGGCCGGCCGTTTACCGCGTTGGACTGGGCCTCCACGAGGGCGTCGGTGACCGCCGCCAGCGCGGTGAGGTACTGCACGCCGAGCCGTTCCCGGGCGGCGAGGTCCCGGTCGTCGGTGACCTGCCGCCAGTTCGACGTGACGAGTAGGCCCAACGGCGCCAACAGTGCTCCGATGAGCAGCAGGGGCAGCAGCCGGCCCAGCGTGGACGGCCGTCGACGGGCCCGCGGCGCGGGGACTGTCATGTGTGTCTCCTCCGGCGTGGGGCGCTGATCGGCGCGGCGTCGGGCTGGCCGACAAGTCCCGTGCACCGGACCGGAAAACTAATCGAACCCCCGCCTGGTCAGACCTCACTCGTCGAGTCAGGTTCGCGTCACTTCGAGCCATGTCACCATTTGTCCGCGTTACCGCCACGCTCTGTGTCCGCTGTGGGTGTGACATGGAGGGATCGAGGTGGATATCCGCGGAAGATCGGAATTCACGGGATCCGAACTCAACTCACTGTGCCGCGTCGGACGTTGCGCGCTCGCACCCCATCGCGCACCGATCGGGGCAACCGGACGGACGTACGGCGGATCTCAGCCAACGCTCAGGCTGTGGGCCGTACCGTGTGCCGCATGACATCGCCGTCGCCGGCCGCGTGGTTCCGGCGTGCCCTGCCCACCCGCCGCCGGGCGATCGCCGCCACGGTGGTCGTCGTGCTGCTGGCCGCCGCCGTGACCTGGGCGGTGTGGCCACAGGGACCGGGCGTACGCACCGAGAGCGCGATGCTCACCGTCCGCTCCGGACCGACCGGTGACCAACCGGTGAACCTGGACACCACCCTCTACCTGCCGGATGACGCCTCGTCCGGTCGGAAGGTGCCGGCGGTGCTGCTGGCGCACGGGTTCGGCGGCACGAAGGAGTCGGTGCGCTCCGACGCGGAGGAGTTCGCTGGGCGCGGCTACGCGGTGCTGACCTGGACCGCGCGGGGTTTCGGCCGCAGCGGCGGTGAGATCCACCTGGACAACCCGGACTACGAGGTGCGCGACGCCGAGCGGCTGCTGGACTGGCTGGCCGCGCGGCCGGAGGTGCGCACCGACGCCGCCGGCGACCCGAAGGTCGGTGTTGTCGGCGGCTCGTACGGCGGTGGGTTGGCGTTGCTGTTGGCCGCCCAGGACCGTCGGGTCGACGCGATCGTGCCCATGATCACTTGGAACGACCTGTCCCGCGCGTTCCTGCCGGAGAGCACCGGCGCAGCGCCGACCGAGGGTGTGTTCAAGAAGGGCTGGGCCGGCCTCTTCTTCGGCGGGGGCGGCAACGTGGGCTCCGGCCCGGCCGGGCTCTCCGGCGCTACCGCCGCCCAGCCGCAGGGCGCTCCGGCGTCGGCCGGCCCGCCCAGCCCCGGGCCGGGCGCCGGCCCCGGCACCGGTCCCGGTGGCGCCCCGGCCGGTGCCGCCGACCCGTCCTGCGGTCGGTTCGCCGCCGACGTCTGCGCCGCGTACCTCCGGATCGCCACCACCGGCCGCGCCGACCAGGCCGCCGTGGACCTGCTGCGCCGCTCCAGCCCGGCCGGTGTGCTGGACCGGATCAAGGCCCCCACCCTGCTGGTGCAGGGCGAGGCGGACACCCTCTTCCCGCTCGGTGAGGCGGACGCCAACGCGCGCGGCATCGCCGCCACCGGCACCCCGGTACGGGTCGCCTGGTTCACCGGCGGGCACGACGGTGGCAGCGGACCCCGCTCGGACGAGGACCGGGTGAAGTTCCTGACCGTCCAGTGGCTCGACCACTACGTCAAGGGCGAGGGCGACGCGCCCGGCGACGACTTCACCTGGTCGCGGATCGCCGGGTTCGACGCGCTCGACAGGGGTCTCGTCGCCACCGGTTTCCGCCGCGCCGACTACCCGGGCCTCACCGGCAACGCCCGCCGGGAGGTGACTGTCACCGGCCCGGCGCAGCCGATCGCGAACCCGCCGAACGGCAACCCGGCGGCCATCTCCTCGATCCCGTTCGCCGGCGGGCTCGCCTCGCTGCTGGACGGCGTGGCCGGCGACGTGCCCGGCCAGCACGCCCAGTTCGAGTCCACCCCGCTGACCGAGGCGGTGGACGTGGCCGGTGCGCCCACCGTCACAGTGCGGGCCGCGTCGCCGACCGGCGAGGCGGTGCTCTTCGTCAAGCTCTACGACGTCGACCCGGACGGCGCGGCCACCCTGCCGAACGGCCTGGTCGCCCCGATCCGACTCACCGGCCTTCCGCAGCAGGTGCAGGACGCCCGCCCGGTCACCGTGACGCTGCCCGGGATCGTCCGCCGGGTGGAGGCCGGGCACCGGCTGCGGCTGGTGGTGGCCAGCTCCGACCAGGCGTACACCACGCCCGCCGCGCCGACGGTCTACACGGTGGCCGCTGACGGCGCGGTCAGCCTGCCCACTGTCAGCGGTGAGCCGATCCCCACCGCCGCGACGATCTGGCGCTGGGTGCTCGCCGGCCTGCTCGCCGCCATCGTGGTCGGGCTCGTCGTGGTCGTCGCCCTGGTCCGCCGCCGGCACCGCCGCCAGGACCGGTCGGTGCACCCGGAGTACGCGGACACCCCGCTGGCAGTGCGCGCGCTACGCAAGGAGTACGCGGACGGCTTCGTCGCCGTGTCGAACGTGGACTTCGAGGTGCACCCCGGTCAGGTGGTGGGTCTGCTCGGGCCGAACGGCGCCGGCAAGACCACCACCCTGCGGGTGCTGATGGGGCTGACCCAGCCGACCGCCGGGGAGATCTACGTCTTCGGTCGTCGACTGGTGCCCGGCTCGCCGGTGCTGTCCCGGATCGGGGCGCTGGTGGAGGGGCCGGGTTTCCTGCCGCACCTGTCGGGTCTGGACAATCTGAAGGCGTACTGGCGGGCCACCGGGCGGCCGTGGGAGGACGCACAGTTCGACGCGGCGCTGGAGATCGCCGGGCTGGGTGACTCGGTGCACCGGAGGATCAAGAACTACAGCCACGGGATGCGCCAGCGGCTCGCCATCGCGCAGGCCATGCTCGGTCTCCCCGAACTGCTGGTGTTGGACGAGCCGACCGACGGGCTGGACCCGCCACAGATCGCCGAGATGCGTCGGGTGCTCCAGCGGTACGCCACTGACGGCCGGGCGGTGCTGGTCTCCAGTCACCTGCTGGCCGAGGTGGAGCAGACGTGCACGCACGCGGTGGTGGTGAACAAGGGCCGGATCGTGGCGTCCGGGCCGGTGGAGGAGATCGTGGGCGAGTCGCCGAGCGTGCTCTTCGACGTCACCGACCCGGTGGCGGCGCGAGCGGTGCTGGACCGGCTGCACGGGGTCCGCGTGTTGCCGGAGAGCGACGGCCAACTGGTGGTCGACACCAACGGCACGGCCCGCAGCGAGGTGGTGGCGGAACTGGTGCGCGCCGGCATCGGGGTGGACCGGGTGGTGCCTCGGCGGCGCCTGGAGGACGCGTTCCTCGCCCTGGTGGGCGAGAACTCTCGGGGAAGCGGTGACCGGTGATGGCTGCTGTTACTGACGCGGGTGAGGCCCACGGTTATCGGCCGTCGGCCACCATGCCGTTCGCGGCGGAGTTCCGTCGACAGGCGTCCCGACGGCGGACCCAGTTGGCGCTCGGGTTCATGGTGTTGCTGCCGCTGATCATCCTGATCGCGTTCCAGTTCGACTCGGGCGGCGACGACGACAACGGTCGCAACGAGTTCGCCAGCCTGGTCGAGCTGGCCACGTCGGGCGGGCTCAACTTCACCCTGTTCTCGATCTTCGTGTCGGCGTCGTTCCTGCTGGTGGTGGTCGTAGCGCTGTTCTGCGGCGACACGGTGGCCAGCGAGGCGAGCTGGGGCAGCCTGCGGTATCTGCTGGCGATCCCGGTGCCCCGGGCGCGGTTGTTGACTGTGAAGCTGGTGGTCGCGCTCGCGTACTCGGGATTGGCCCTGATCCTGTTGGCCGGCACCGCGCTGCTGGCCGGCACCCTGCGCTACGGCTGGTCGCCGCTGCGCAGCACCGTCGCCGCCGAGCTGGAACCCACCGAGGGGCTGCTCCGGTTGCTGGCCGTGCTGGGCTACCTGGCTGTCGTACTGCTGGTGGTGGCCGGCCTGGCATTCCTGCTGTCGGTGATCACGGACGCCGCGCTGGGCGCGGTGGGTGGTGCGGTTCTGCTCTGGATCCTGTCCAGCATCCTGGACCAGATCACCGCCCTGGGCGCGCTGCGCGACTTCCTGCCCACCCACTTCAGCACCGCCTGGCTGGGTCTGCTGTCGACTCCGGTGCAGACCGACGATGTGGTGCGCGGCTGCATCTCGGCGATCAGTTACGCGACGCTGTTCTGGGGGTTGGCGTTCTGGCGCTTCACCCGCAAGGACATCACGTCGTAGGTGGGCTGCTCGGGTCGGCCTTCTTCCAGGCGCTGACGCCGATCCGGCCGGTGTTGCCGAGGTCGATCGGACCGTCCGCGTCGACCTCTTCGGCCGGCTGCCCGGCGGCGGGCGCCACAGTCAGGAACTCGCCGTTGGTGGCCACCACAGTCGAGTCGGTGACCAGGTTGCGCCAGAGCACCACGGCGGTGGCTCGCTCCCCGGCGGCGAGGGTGACCTGCCGGGGTGGCTGGTCGAAGCCCGAGGTGATCTCCTTGGCGCCGTTGACCACCCGCAGCATGACCGGCTCGCGCGCTTCGTCGAACACGTGCAGCACCGGGTACCCGTCGAGCTGGTAGGGGCGCTCGCCGCAGTTGACCAGCTCCAGGCCGAGGGCGCGCAGGCCCATCGCGGCGTCCCCGCCGGTCGACCGGATCCGAACACCGGTGGCCGGGCACTCGGCCGGCGGCTCGGTGCTGGCGGTCGGGCCCGCTTCCGCCCTCGGCGTGGGGGGCGGCCCGCTCGGGTCCCCACCCTGGCCCCGATGGTCGCCGGGAGTGCAGCCGCCGAGCGCGAGAGCTATCGCGACCGTCGCGCCTATGCGTCGCCGTGCTGCGGTGTCGCGGGAGATCATCTGTTGATCCTCGCCCACCTGCGCAGCACACCGCTGCCCGGCCCCGGCCTCGCCGGCTCTCCCTGCGCCGCCACGTGAACCGGTGGGGAACCCCTCCTGGTGCGCCTTTCGAGCTGAATCGCTTGTGACATCACCGGGGGAGGGTGCGGACGTCCTCGTTCACACCGTTTTCACGAGGGATTATCCCACCAGCAAGGAAATTATGACTTTCGATGTTCTGATGCCTCAGGATCGACGAGACCCATCCACTATCTTCGATGGAGGTGCCATGAACGTCTCTCGGCTCGGCGGGCCGACCCTGTCCCTGTTCCGCATCGTGATCGGCCTGCTGTTCACGTTGCACGGCCTGTCCTCGGTATTCGGGTTGTTCGGCGGCAACCCGATGACTGGCAAGGCGGTACCGCTCGGCGCCTGGCCGGGCTGGTGGGCTGCCGTGATCCAGCTGGTCTGCGGCGTACTGGTGCTGGTCGGGCTCTTCGCCCGACCCGCCGCGCTGCTCGCCTCCGGCTCGATGGCGTACGCCTACTTCGTTGTGCACCAGCCGGATGCCCTACTGCCGCTGCACAACGGAGGCGAGCGGGCAGCGCTCTTCTGCTGGGCGTTCCTGCTGGTCGCGGCTCTCGGCCCGGGTGCCTGGGCGCTCGACACGCTGCTCGCTCGGCGTCGCACTGACACCCCCACGGCATCGGCTTCGGCGGCCGAACCCGACGCGGTGTCCGTCTGACCGCATCCGAACCACGCGTCGCCGAAGCCTCGACGAGGCGGCTTCGGCGACGCGCCGGGGTGAGGTGCCCCGTCGGGCCGCACCTCGTCGCTGATGTCGCAGACGATTCAGCTCCAAAGCGAGCGCCTGGGACAGGTCCGACCCGCCCCCGCCGCCGTGTGTGGCGGCGGCCGGACGGGCCAATGCGGGCCAGGTGAGCGCGGGGCGGGGCGGGGTCAGGCCGGCGGGCGCTGGGTGAGGACCGCGTCCAGTAGGCCGGGGTAGAGCTCGTCCAGCTCGTCCCGGCGGAGCCGGACGAGTCGGCTGGTGCCGGCCGCCCGGGTCCGGGTCAGCCCCGCCTCGCGCAGCACCTTGAGGTGGTGGCTGCGGGTTGCCTTGGAGACGCCGAAGTCGAAACTGCCGCAGGCGGACTCGCCGCCCTCGGCGAGCGCCCGGACGATCTGTAGCCGCACGTCGTCGGCGAGTGCGGCCAACACGCTGGTGACCGGTACGGCGGTCAGGTCGGGCTCGTGCGGCTCCATGTGACCAGTGTAACCCTTGTTCGACAACTATCGAACGACGCCCTATGGTCGGTGTCGTTGGTTCGACGATACTCGAACATTGGAGTTGCCGATGCGATCCCGCGCCACCGCGTTCCCACTGGTCGCAGTGCTCGGCTGGGGCGTGATGTTCCCGATCCTGGCCAGCGCGCTCGACCGGGTCGACCCGCTCAACCTGACCACCGCGCGCTACCTGCTGGCCGCCGTCGTCCTGGTCGCCATCCTGCTGCTCCGCGAGGGTGCCGGCGCTCTCCGGCACGGTGGCCGGGCGCTGGAGGTGGTGGTGCTCGGAGTGGTCGGCTTCGCGGGCTTCAACCTGCTCACCAACCTGGCGCTCGAACACGCCGCTCCGCAGCAGATCTCCCTCTTCGTGGCCACCACCCCGGTGATCACCCAGCTCGTCCGCTGGGCCCGCGACGGCGTACGCCCGAAGCCACTCCTGCTGGCCCTCTCCCTTGTGGCGCTCCTCGGCGTCGGTCTGGTGATCACGCGCGGCAGCCTGGCCGGGCTCGGCCAGTTCGGCCTCGGCGGGCTCATGATGATCGGCGCGGTGCTGGGCTGGGGCATCTACACCCACGGCGCCAGCCGGTTCGGCGAGTGGTCACCGCTGCGCTTCACCACACTGACCGCGCTCGCCGGCACGGCCGCCATGCTCGTCCTGAGCGTCGGCGCCGACGCCGTCGGCTGGCAGCACGCGCCGGCCGCCGCCGACCTCGTGGCGGTCGCCCCGCAACTGGCGTACGCCGTGCTGGTGGGTGCCGTGATCGCGGTCCTGGCCTGGAACACCGGCGTGCAGCGACTCGGTGCCGCCAACGCCGCGCTGTTCATGAACCTGGTTCCGGTGACCACCTTCGCGGTGCAGATCGCCCGCGGCTACCGCCCGGAGCCCGTCGAACTGGTCGGGGCCGCCATCACGATCGCCGCCCTGGTCGCCGCGAACCTCGCCGCCCGGCCCCGGACTACGTCGCTGCCGCGGCCGAGCGCGGTGACGGATCCGATCGCGGTGACCGACCCGGTGGCGGTGAGCGCCCGCTGACCCACTACCTGGGATCAGCGGTAGCAGCGACCGACAGCGTTGTCCTAGACTCGACGGCACAACTGAATACCTCATCCAGAGGGGCTGAGGGATACGGCCCGACGACGCCCCGGCAACCACCCCGCGCGCTCACCGCTGAGCGACCCGCGGGGCAGGTGCCAATTCCGTCCCCGCCGCACCGTGCGATGCGGGGAAAGATGAGAGGACTCTCGACATGACGTCGACGCTCGTCGCCTCCGGCATCGACACCTCCGCAAGCCCCGCCCGCGCCCTGGTCTGCCGTGCCTGTTCGGCCCGCTACCCGCTCGCCGCCCAGCACGCCTGTTACGAGTGTTTCGGCCCGCTGGAAGTCGACTACGACACCGCAGCGCTGGCCGCCGTCACCCGCGAGCAGATCGAGGCCGGCCCGAACAACATCTGGCGGTACGCCGCGCTGCTCCCCGCCGGTCAGGACCCGGCCAGCCGGGTCACCCTCGACCCGGGCCTGACCCCACTGGTGGCGGCCCCGCATCTCGCCGCCGAACTGGGCATCACCGCGCCGCTCTGGGTCAAGGACGACAGCGCCAACCCCACCCACTCGTTCAAGGACCGGGTCGTCTCGGTGGCGCTCACCGCCGCCAAGGCGCTCGGCTTCAGCCGGTTCGCCTGCGCGTCGACAGGCAACCTGGCCAACTCGGTGGCCGCCCACGCGGCCCGCGCCGGTGCGCCCTCGGTGGTCTTCATCCCCAGCGACCTGGAGCAGGGCAAGGTCATCACCACCGCCGTCTACGGCGGCGAACTGGTCGCCATCGACGGCTCGTACGACGATGTCAACAGGCTCTGCGGTGAGCTGGTGGAGACCGACGAATTCGAGGACACCGCGTTCGTCAACGTGAACGTCCGGCCGTACTACGCGGAGGGCTCCAAGACCCTCGGCTACGAGGTGGCCGAGCAGCTCGGTTGGCGGATCCCGGCGCAGGTGGTCATCCCGATGGCCAGCGGCGAGCTGCTCACCAAGATTGACAAGGCGTTCTCCGAACTGGTGGAGATCGGCCTTGTCGAGGCGCCCGCTGACGGCTGGAAGGTCTTCGGCGCGCAGTCCGCCGGTTGCAACCCGATCGCCGTCGCCCTGCACACCGAGACCGACACGATCGTCCCGGTCAAGCCCACCGGCATCGCCAAGTCGCTCAACATCGGCGACCCGGCGGCCGGCCTCTACGCCCTGGAGGCGGTCCGCCGCACCGGCGGCTGGATGGAGTACGCCGACGACGACGAGATCCGCGCGGGCATTCGCGATCTGGCCCGTACCACGGGGGTCTTCGCCGAGACCGCGGGTGGGGTAACAGTGGCCGTGCTGCGCAAGCTGGTCGAGTCCGGTCGTCTCGACCCGACGGCCGAGACCGTCGTGTTCAACACCGGCGAGGGTCTGAAGACCATCGACGCGGTGGCCGGCCAGGTCGGGCCGACCCACCACATCAAGCCCTCGCTGCGCGCCGCCCGCGACGCCGGCCTCCTCGGCTGACGGGCTCACTCGGAGCAAGGGGCCGAGTCGATCAGTCGGTAACTGGGTTTTCGCTGTGAGTGTGGAAAACCCGCCGCTACGGACTTGACGGCAGGAACCGGACGGCGCAAGATGCTCCGTGCGGGAGGGCATTTCGCCGAAGACTTTTGAAGTTCTTGCGACCCAACGCCGGAGGCGTTGTGCGAGTGTCCCTCCCGACCAACGTTCGATCGGGCCAGCGAGTAATTCGCTGGCCCGGTCGCTTTTGTAAGGTGCACGCTCACTGGCATGAGCATCACCATCGCGTCGTTCGACGGCGCCGACCGGACTTCCGTCGACGAGGCGTACCGGATCGGGTCGGCGGCCAACGACGCTGATCTCCCGGACTTCCCGCCCTTCTGCCGGCGCCGGTTCGACGCGATGTTCCACACGCCGATGCCCGGCACCCTGTCGCTCTGGGCGCTGGCCCGCCTGGACGGCGTGCCGGCCGGCTACCTGCAACTGGACCTGCCGCAGCTCGACAACACCGACAACGCCACCGCCGAGCTGCTGGTGCATCCGCGGCTGCGGCGCCGGGGCGTCGGCCGGGCCCTGCACGAGTACGGGCTGCGCCTGCTCCGCGAGCACTGCCGCAAGCGGGTGGTGGCGATGGCCGTCTCCGCGCTGCCCGGCGGCGCCGCCCGAAGCGTGGCCGGTGACGCGTTCGCCGCCGCGACCGGCGCCCAGCCCGCCCTCGCCGAGGTGCGTCGTCGGCTCGACGTCGGCGAGATCGACCGGGTCGCTCTGCGGGCGGCGCTCGCCGAGGCCCGACCACGAGCGGAGGGCTATCACTCCGTCTGCTGGCAGGGTTCCACCCCGCAGGAGTACGTGGCTGACATCGCCTACCTCGACGGCCGGCTGCTGATGGACGCGCCGATGGGCGACGTGCAGTGGGAGCCTGAGCAGGTGGACGCCGAGCGGATCCGCGGCAACGAGCGGGCGCTGGACGCTCGGGGCCGCCGGCGCTACCACCTCGGGATGCGGCACGAGGCGTCCGGTCGGCTGGTCGCCTGGACGCTGCTGGACGTGGGCGCCTCCGCCGACTGGCACGCGTTCCAGCAGATCACCATCGTCGACCCGGCCCACCGTGGGCACCGGCTCGGCCTCATCGCCAAGGCGGAGAACCTGCACCACCTGCTCACCCACGAGCCGGCGGTACAGGTGATCGACACCTTCAACGCGGCCAGTAACAGCTACATGGTGTCGATCAACGAACAGCTCGGTTTCCGCCCGGTGGACTGCTGGACCGACTGGCAGCTCACCCTCTGAGCCGACAGTTCACTGGGCCGTCCGTTCCAGGTGCTCGACCAGCTCGCCGACCGCGGCGTGGCCAACCGGCTGCCGACCTCGCGCAACATCTCGTCGCTGACGTACGCCGGGAAGATCCGCCGGTACCGGTTGCCGAGCGGGGCGCCGTAGGTGAGCAGGGCCACCCGCCGGCGGCAGTGGTCGGGCAGTTGAAGGATCGTCACCGCCGCGAGCACGCTGCCGTGACTCTGCCCGGACAGCAGCACAGCGTTCCCATCGGCGGTGAGCTGCCCGATCCGGCGGGTCAGCTCGGGGACCGCCCGCTCGACGTAGCACGGCGGGGCGAGCGGATGTGCGGCACGCGGCCAGAAGGTGGCCGGCTCCCAGAGCACCCCGACCAGCCGGATCGCGCCGGATCGGTAGGCGACAAGCCCCATCACCGCGAGGACCGTGGCGAACAGCCCGATCAGCAGGGCGCCCAGGTCGGTCACGAAGATCACCGGACGGGCCAGCGGCTCGCCGCCGAGTCGCAGCGCGAGCGCACCCGGGCCGGGACCGATCACCGAGAGCCCGGCCGCCGCCAGGGTGAGCAGCGCCAACACCACGTACGCGGTGGCCAGCAGCCCTCCGAGTCGATCCGTCAGCCGGGCGCGCACGATCGCGTCGCGGACGGCCCGGACCCGTTCCGGGGCCGCCCGGGAGGCTTCCGGATAGTCCCGCCGGATCAGCTCCTCGGCCTCCCGACGGCGACGAGTACGGCGAAGCCGGGGCACGAGCACAGCCGTCACGACCACCAGGAGCACTGCGAGGGTGAAGCCGAGGGTGACCCAGCGGTAGGCGATCGGCGGCGACAGCGGTGGCGCGCCGGGCGGCAGCGGCCGTGCGGGCGTCGGGCTGGACCCACGGCCGCGGCCAGCAGCAGCCAGCCGGGCACTGTTGCGTCGTGCGGCGCCAGAACCAGCAGCAGAGCCACATCGAGCGTGCCCAGCGCCACCGCGATGTGAACCGAGCGCAGGCGGCGCAGCAGCGACCGTGTGTCCCAGAAGGCGGCCGAGTCGAGCCGGTCCGCACCCACACCGGGCGCGTGGTCGCTGTCCTCGGGGAGCTGCCAGGTCCGGGCACCGAGCCGCCAGATCAGGACGATAGCGATGATCGGCGGTACGGCCAGCAGCGCGAGTCGTTGCCCGGGCGGCACGTCGCCCAGCCAGGACAACTCGCGCCGCCCCTCCAGGCACCTCGGGTAGGCCGCGCACTGCCACGCGATCAGGTCGACTGACACCCCGACGGTGGAGAGCACGTACATCGCGGTCATCGTCGCGGCCAACAGCCGGCACAGCGCCCGCGCGGCGTGGCCGTCGCGTCCGGTGACCGGAAGCATCCAGACCGCGATGTTGCTGAGCATGAACGGCAAGAGCAGGACCAGGGAAAACGTCCGGGTGGCGGTCCCGCCGGTCAGCCTGCTCCAGCGGTACGCCTCAAGCGTCACCCCGTTGTGGTCCGTGGCGGCACCGTAGCCGGGCCGTGGGCGGTAGAAACCGGCGTTGTCGTCGCCTGCGACCCGCGCGACGATCGGTCGGTACTCAGGCATGAGCCGCTGTCGGGCATTCGCGCTACTGCTCGCGGACCGGACTCAGGCATGAGCCGCTGTCGGGCATTCGCGCTACTGCTCGCGGACCGGACTCAGGCATGATGGCGGGCATGACGGAGACCCCGCATCCCCTGTACGACAGGCACGCCGACACCCTCAACCGTGCGCTGACCGCGATCACGGAGCGGGGCTACTGGTCCGCCTATCCCGAATCCCCCAGCCCCCGGGTGTACGGCGAGACCGCCGCCGCCGACGGTAAGGCCGCCTTCGAGGCGTACCTCGGCGGTGACTTCCCGCTCGACCAGCCCGGCGCGGGCGTTCGGGTCGCCACCGAGACGAGCCCGTTCGGTGTGGAGTTGGCGGTGCGTTACCCGCACGCCGGCCCCGGTGAGCTGGTCGACGCCGCCTCCGCCGCGCTGCCGGCGTGGCGCGACGCCGGCCCGCAGGCCCGGGTGGGCGTCTGCCTGGAGATCCTCGACCGGCTGCACAAGCACATCTTCGAGCTGGCCAACGCTGTGCAGTTCACCAGCGGGCAGGCGTTCGTGATGGCCTTCCAGGCCGGTGGCGCGCACGCGCTGGACCGGGCGCTGGAAGCGCTGGCGTACGCGTACGCCGAGATGACCCGGCACCCGGGCAGGGCGGGCTGGGAGAAGGCCGCCGGCAAGGGTGACCCGCTGCGGATGACCAAGACGTTCCACGTGGTGCCGCGTGGGGTGGCGCTGGTGATCGGCTGCAACACCTTCCCGACCTGGAACTCGTACCCCGGGCTGTTCGCCTCGTTGGTCACCGGCAACCCGGTGATCGTCAAGCCGCACCCGCGCGCGGTGCTGCCGCTGGCCATCACAGTGAAGTACGCCCGGGAGGTGCTCGCCGAGGCCGGGTTCGACCCGAACCTGATCATGCTGGCGGCCGAGGCCCCCGGTGAGAAGCTCGCCAGCGACCTGGCCCTGCACCGGGCCATCCGGATCGTCGACTTCACCGGCTCCACCGAGTACGGCGACTGGCTGGAGACGCACGCGCGGCAGGCATCGGTCTACACCGAGAAGGCGGGCCTCAACACCGTCGTCATCGACTCCACCGACGACTTCGCCGGCATGTGCCGCAACCTCGGGTTCACGCTGACCCTCTACAGCGGGCAGATGTGCACCACCTCACAGAACATCCTCATCCCGGCCGGGGGCATCGAGACCGACCAGGGGCACAAGAGCTTCGACGAGGTGGCCGGCGGGATCGCCGCCGCCGTCGGCAAGCTCACCGCCGACCCGGCCCGAGGTGTGGAGCTGACCGGCGCCATCGTCAACGACGGGGTGCTGGAGCGGCTGGCCGAGGTGACCAAGGTCGGCGAGCCGGTGCTGGAGTCGCGGACCGTCGCCCACCCGTCGTACGCCGACGCGGTGGTGCGTACTCCGACGATCGTGAAGCTGACCGCTGACGACGCGGAGACGTACGGCCGGGAATGGTTCGGGCCGATCTCCTTCGCCATCGCTACCGACTCCACCACGCACAGCCTGGAGCTGCTGCGCCGGACGGTCGGCGAGAAGGGCGCGCTCACCGCCGGGGTCTACTCGACCGACGAGGCAGTGCTGGACGCAACCGAGGCGGTGGCGGTCGAGGTCGGGGTGCACCTGTCCTGCAACCTCACCGGCGGTGTCTTCGTCAACCAGTCGGCGGCGTTCTCCGACTTCCACGGCAGTGGAGCCAACGCGGCGGCCAACTCGGCGCTGACCGACGGGGCGTACGTGGCTAACCGGTTCCGGATCGTTCAGTCGCGGCGTCATGTTTGATCGTTAGTTGCGGTTGGGGGTTTCCGGGGCAGCCCGACCCGCTCCGGGCGGTCAGGCTTGATCCCTGCGCGGGTCGGGCTGCCCCGGAAACCCTTTGTGGGCACGGTGGGGGCGTCGCTGCCGGCTTTCTGAGGGCAGCTCAGTGGTCTTGCCTTGGGATGGTTCTTGGTTCTAGGCGGGTCTGCGCATCTGTAGCTCGTTGAGGGCTGGGATGTTCGGGTGCGGGACTCGTACCCCGGTGTCCTTGAAGCCCAGGCGCTGGTAGGCGCGGTAGGCGCGGTCGTTGCCCACCACCACCTCCAGCAGCAGCTCCGGTCGGCCACAGGCTCGCGACCAGGCCGCCACCCCGTCGATCAGCTCGGCGAGCAGGCCGCTGCCGCGCCAGGTCGGCGTGACGTACACGGCGTAGATCACGGTCAGCCCCGGTTCGTTCGGGTGGGTCGTACCGCCGGCGTGCCCGACCAGCCGGCCGCCCGGGTCGGCGACGAACTGCGCGTTACCGGCACCGGCCGAGGTGTACGCGACCCGCGCGGCGAACTCGTTGTGCGGTCGGGCCGCCGCGTCCGCCAGGGTCTCCAGGAAGGCCAACGGCGCGTCGGCAAGCATCTCCAGTCGCAGCGCCCGCATCCGGGCGGCGTCCTCCGGCCGGACCCGGCGGATCTCCGCGAGCCGTAGGGCCGGCGAGCCCATGTCGGTGGTCATGTCCGCATGCCTACCACAGGGCGGGGATGGCGTTTCGCGAGCTGGGCCCGATCGCCGTCATCTCGGGGCCGCCCTGCGACCCTGCCCTTATCCGCAATGACGCGGGCGAATCCGATGGCTGGGAAACCCGGCCGGTCAGCGTGGTCGGGACGCTCCGAAGTGTGTCTGATTTGTGGCCGTGCGCGGCCGTCACTCCTCGTGTAGCGTGCGATTTCGGTCACCTGCTCCAATGGCGGTCATCGATCGCTGAGTCGGTGGTCCGGGGCGCCCGGCCGTGCCGTGCGCCGAGTCAGGCAACGCCGGGCAGAGTGAGGGAAGTGCACAGTGGCACAGGGCTCCGTGAAGTGGTTCAACGCCGAGAAGGGCTACGGCTTCATCGCCGTCGACGGCGGTCAGGACGTGTTCGTTCATTTCTCCGCGATCGAGATGGACGGCTACAAGGCGCTGGACGACGGTCAGCGGGTCGAGTTCGAGATCACCCAGGGCCAGAAGGGCCCACAGGCAGAGCACGTACGCGTCATCGGCTGAGCTTCCTGGCCGATCGGCCCGTGCGTCGGGGCTGCGGCAGGGGCGTGCAGCCGGGAAGATCGTGAACCGTTCCAGCCGATGCCGAGGAGCGTTCATGACCGACCAGCCACCCCCGCACACTCCGTCCTCCGGGTCCGGGGAGCCGGGCCCGTCCGATCCGTCCTCGCCCGCCGACGGCCCCGGCCACGCCGGTCCGCCCCCCGGCTGGGGGCCGGACATGCCCCCGTCCGGCCCGTCCTCCGGCCCCGCCGGTCCGCCGCCCGGCTGGGATCCCGCGCAGGGCGCCTGGGGTGCGGCCCCGCCACCGCAGGGCTGGGCGTTCCCGCCCACCGGGGGCTACCCGCCCGGGTCGGGTCCCTACGGCGGGCAGCCGTGGTATCCGGGACCGCCGATCGGCTGGTACCCGCCGGGTCACGGGTTCGACCCGAACGACGCCCTGGTCACGCCGCCCGGTGCCGGTATCGGCGGCTGGTTCAACCGGTGCGGGGGAGCGCTGCGCCGGGGCTGGCGGCAGTTGGTGCCGATCATGCTGCTCACCCAGGTGCTGCCGGCGGCGGTGCTCTCGGTGGTCTCCCTCGGGCTGGACCCGTCGGCGAAGTGGGCCGCCCAGGCCGAATCGACGTCGGCCCCCGCGCTGCCGGACAATTTCGCCGCCGAGCTGCTGAGCCTCCTTGTCCTGCTGGTCGGCGGCAGCGTGGTGGTCGGGTTGGTGCAGGCCGTCGGGTGGGCCGCCGGCACCTGGGTGATCACCCAACAGGCGGCCGGCCAGCCTGCCAGCCTGGAGGCCGCGCTGCGCTACGGCCTGCGTCGGGCACTCGGGCTGTGGGGCTGGACCCTGTTGGTCAGTCTGCTCATCGGCGTCGGTGTCTGTTTCTGCGTGCTGCCGGGCATCTACCTGGCCTTCGCGCTGAGCATGGCCGGTCCGGTCTATCTCTTCGAACGGCACAACCCGATCGGTCGATCGTTCCGGATGTTCCACGATCGGCTCGGCCTGCTGCTCGGACGGGTGGCCCTGGTGGCCGCGGCGGTGATCGTCGGCACCCTGATCCCCGGTGCCATCGAAGGAATCGGCACCTCCCCGCTCGGAACGGATCCGTTCTCCTCGCCGGGTACCGCCGCCGGGGCGGTGGTGGTGATCGGGATCACCGCCGTGCTGGCCCTTCCGGCCCACCTCGCGCAGATGATCGGTCTGCTGGTGACGTACGCCGAGCAGCGTGCCCATGAGGCACCGGTGAACAGCGCTGGACTGGCCGCGGAACTCGGCTGAGCGGCGGCATCGTGCTTGCACTCGGCAGGTGAGAGTGCTAAACAAGTCATTGGCACTCGCATACCGTGAGTGCCAATGGTCGGGACGGTGGGGCCAGGTTGCACCGGCGTGGAGACGCCGGGGCGGCACATGGCCGGTCGTCGCGGGCTATCCGGCCCGGCCGAAGGACGTCGTCGTCGCCAGGTGGCGACGTCCCAAGGTGCGTACACCAGGCGGCCCATCCGGGGCACACATCTCGGGTGGCCCGTGAGTGTCCAGGAGGACAACGCCGTATGGCCAAGATGATCGCGTTCGACGAAGAGGCGCGCCGCGGCCTCGAGCGGGGCATGAACCAGCTCGCCGACGCCGTAAAGGTGACCCTCGGCCCCAAGGGCCGCAACGTCGTGCTCGAGAAGAAGTGGGGTGCCCCCACCATCACCAACGATGGTGTGAGCATCGCCAAGGAGATCGAGCTCGAGGACCCGTACGAGAAGATCGGCGCTGAGCTGGTCAAGGAGGTCGCCAAGAAGACCGACGACGTTGCCGGTGACGGCACGACGACGGCGACCGTCCTGGCCCAGGCCCTGGTTCGCGAGGGCCTGCGCAACGTGGCCGCTGGCGCCAACCCGATGGCCCTGAAGCGGGGCATCGAGGCCGCTGTCGCGAGCGTCTCGGAGGAGCTGTCCAAGCTCGCCAAGGACGTCGAGACCAAGGAGCAGATCGCCTCCACCGCCTCCATCTCCGCTGGCGACAGCACCGTCGGCGAGATCATCGCCGAGGCGATGGACAAGGTCGGCAAGGAAGGCGTCATCACCGTCGAGGAGAGCAACACCTTCGGGCTGGAGCTGGAGCTCACCGAGGGTATGCGCTTCGACAAGGGCTACATCTCGGCCTACTTCATGACCGACCCGGAGCGTATGGAGGCCGTCTTCGACGACCCGTACATCCTGATCGCCAACAGCAAGATCTCGTCGGTGAAGGACCTGCTCCCGATCCTGGAGAAGGTCATGCAGTCGGGCAAGCCGCTGCTGATCATCGCCGAGGACCTGGAGGGCGAGGCCCTCGCCACCCTGGTGGTCAACAAGGTCCGTGGCACCTTCAAGTCGGTCGCCGTCAAGGCGCCGGGCTTCGGTGACCGCCGCAAGGCCATGCTGACCGACATCGCCATCCTCGCCGGTGGCCAGGTCATCAGCGAGGAGGTCGGCCTCAAGCTCGACGCCGCCAGCCTCGACATGCTGGGCCGCGCCCGCAAGGTCGTGGTGACCAAGGACGAGACCACCATCGTCGACGGTGCCGGTGACGCCGAGCAGATCCAGGGCCGGGTCAACCAGATCCGGGCCGAGATCGACAAGAGCGACTCCGACTACGACCGGGAGAAGCTGCAGGAGCGGCTGGCCAAGCTGGCCGGCGGCGTTGCGGTGATCAAGGTCGGCGCGGCCACCGAGGTCGAGCTCAAGGAGCGCAAGCACCGCATCGAGGACGCCGTTCGCAACGCGAAGGCCGCCGTCGAGGAGGGCATCGTCCCGGGTGGTGGCGTCGCGCTGGTTCAGGCCGGCAAGACCGCCTTCGACAAGCTCGACCTGGTCGGCGACGAGGCGACCGGTGCGAACATCGTCAAGGTCGCGCTCGACGCCCCGCTGCGGCAGATCGCCGTCAACGCCGGCCTTGAGGGCGGCGTCGTGGTGGAGAAGGTCCGTAACCTCGAAGCGGGTCACGGTCTGAACGCCGCCAACGGCGAGTACGTCGACCTGCTGGCCGCGGGCATCATCGACCCGGCCAAGGTGACGCGTTCGGCGCTGCAGAACGCCGCTTCCATCGCGGCGCTCTTCCTCACCACCGAGGCCGTTGTCGCGGACAAGCCGGAGAAGAACCCGGCTGCCCCGGCTGGCCCGGGTGGCGGGGACATGGACTTCTGAGTCCAGTTCCGACACCGAACGGGGCGGGCCGCTGACGCGGCCCGCCCCGTTCGTCGTCAGGTCGGTAGTGGGCGCTGGTTGCGCCGCTTCTGTGCCCGGCTGTACGGCGGAGGCAGTTTGATCGGCGCGTCCACCATCTCCTGCGGTTCCTCTGCCACCGACGGCTCGCCCTCGGTGGTCATCTCGGCCAGTTGCTCGGCGTCGCCGTAGTCGAGCCTGTCGAACGGCAGTTGGCCGGGGAGTTCACCCACCGGTTTCCAGGTGATCGGCGGGCCGTCCTCGGTCTGGTTGTCATCCGTGGTCATGGCTGCCTCCTCTACCGAAACGGTAGGGGGCGTCGATGGCCGATGCGGGCGAATGGATCTATGTCCTGTTTGCCCCGGTTATGCCGTCGGTAGGGTTCGCCGGTACAGGAAGAAGACCCGCTCGATCCACGCACCCGCGCTGCCCGAATAGAACGGCACCGGTCCCACCCAGCCGATCTGTGCCCGGTCCAGCCCCACCGCCCGCTGGTCGCGCAGGCAGCGCCGCAACAGCACCCCACCGATGCCCGAGCCCTCCGCGGCCGGCGCGGTGCCCATCGGTCCGAACCAACTCGGCCGCGACGACCCGTACGCGGCGAAGCCGAGCACCTCGCCGTTGCGCTCCGCCAGGTGGCAACCGGCGTCGGCACGCCCCACCGACCCGGCCAGCTCGCCGTCCCACGTTCCGCCGAAGGTGGACCGGGCGAACGCCGTCAGCGCCGGCAGGTCCGCCGGCTCCGCCCGGCGTACCGTGACGCCCTGGTCGGCCAGCCGCCGCTCCGCCGCCTCGGTGGACCGCAGTGCCGGCGACCCGTCGTACGACAGGTCCGCGGTCATGTTCCAGGCGGTCCGGTCCTGCTGGTAGCCGAGCGCGAGTGCGGCGCAGACCGCCGGCGTGTAGCGGACGTCGATTCCCGGCCACGCGTAGTACGGCGGGTTTCCGGCCAGCAGCACCTCGGTCGCCCCGCGCTCGGCGAGCACCCGCTCGGCCCGCTCGAGCAGCGCCCGGCCGACGCCCCGACGCCGCTGATCCGCAAGGACCGCGACGAGGTCCACGTGCCCGATCCCCGGCTCGGTCGACGACACCGAACAGATCAGCACCCCCACCAGGTCCGCGCCCCGGTACGCGCCCAGCCCGACCACCGGGCGGTCGGCGGCGGCCCGGGCCCAGAGAACGTCCACTACGGAAGCCGCCTCGGCGGCGTCCTCGGGCAGGTCGAGAGCCTGCTGGCAGAGCTGTACGACGCTGCTGACCAGGTCGGCGGTCAGCTCGGTGACGGTGATCTCGGCGTCCATGGTCGCCGACCCTAGATCACCGACTGTCGAGCCGCACTCCCGGCTCAGCACTTCAGGAAGGAAACCTGCCTATTGCTGGGCGGCGCGAACGGCCGCGTAGGCGTCGACCTGGCCGGCGCCAGTGACGTTCGACGGGGCACCGCAGGCGTCGGAGGGGCTGTCCGAGCGATAGGTCGGCGTCGCCACCGTGGCGGTGTCCCGAAGGATCTGCCGGGTCCGGGTCACGTCGCCGACCAGCGCCGGGTTCGCCGACCACATCAGCGCGACCACCCCGGCCACCTGCGGCGTCGCCATCGACGTGCCGTCCAGCTTCGCGTACGTGCCGCCCGGCATGGCCGACACCACGCCCACCCCCGGTGCCAGCACGTCCGGTTTACCCGAGCCGCCCGGCACCGGCCCGCGCGAAGAGAACTCGGCGACCCGCCGCTGGTCGTCCACAGCGCCCACCGTCAGCACGTCCGGGTACGGGGCGGGCGGATCGTCGATCGACGCGCACCACGGGCCGGTGTTGCCGGCCGCGGCGACCACGAAGATCCCGGCGGCGTCGAAGGCAGCGGTGGCCGGCCGCAGGACGCGCTGGTCGCAACCCTCGATGGGCGGGCAGCCCCACGAGTTGGTCAGCACCTGCGGGGCGCGCTCCGGACGGCCGTCCGTGAACGGGTCGCCGCCGGCCGGGAAGGGCGCCAACATGAACTGGAGACAGTCCAGGTAGTGCGCGGGGCTGCCGAGGTTGCGGTCCAGGTTGACGCAGCCCACCCACTGCGCGTCCGGCGCCACCCCGATGCCGTCCCGCCCGACCGCGCTGCCCACCGTGTGGGTGCCGTGCCCGCCCTGGTCGGTCGGGCTCCGGGTGCCGTCCCACGGGTCGTACCAGGAGTCGTCCCCACCACGGAACCCGCCTCGTAGCGCCGGATGGGTGCCGTCCACCCCCGAGTCGGAGCTGCCAACCACGATGCCAGTGCCGGTGGCCCGGAGTTCGGACCACACCCGGTCGGCGCCGATCTGGCGGATGTTCCACTCCGGGCCGGCGGGCTTCGGCAGGGTGCCCCGGCTCTGCCCGGCCGGGGCCGGCAGCGGTCGCAGGCGCTGGCTGACCAGCACCCGCGCCACCTCCGGCCGGCGGGCCAGCCAGGCCCGCACCGCCGGGCCGCCGTCCACCTCGACCGCGTTGACCAGGTAGTACGACACCGGGTCGAGGCGCAGCCGGTTCAACCCCCGCAGCAGGTCGCCCTGGCTCTGCTCGGCGGTCGACACCAGCCGCCGGTAGACCTCCGCCGCGCGAGCGTCCCGCCCGGCCCGACCCGGCGCGGCGGCCGGAAGATCGCTCAGGTCGGCCTGCGTACGCAGCACCACGAACAGCCGCTCGCCGTACAGACCCGGCTGACCGGGGCCGAGGTCGACCACCCCGAACGCCACCAGCAGCACCACGGCCGTCACCGCGGCGACCCGCCTGTTCGGGGTGCGTGCCGTCGGCCGGGCGAGCAGCACCGTGTACCCGATGGCGACCACTACCGCGACGGCGAGCCCGACGCCGGCGGCGGCCGCCACCCAGAACGGGATGTCCCGGGTGCCGACCAGCAGCAGGCTGATCTCTTCCGGGTCGGTGAAGGCCAGCGGGCCGAGCACGGCCAGGCCCACGAGCCAGCCGGTCGCCGTTCGGCCGGCGCGGGTGGCGGTGGCTGGGTCGGCGGTGGCTGGGTCGGTGGTGGCCGGATTGGTGGTGGCCGGGTCGGCGGTGGGCCGCCAGGTCGCGGCCCAGAGCGCGGCCAGCGCGAAACCCACCGGCGGCACTGTCAGCAGCGCGGGCAACTGCGCGCCGGACTGCCCGGTCCCGGCCGCGAGCAGCAGCAGCGCCACCCCGGCGACCAGGCCGCCGACCAGCACCAGCCGAGCCGGCCGGGGCGGTCGCCCAACTGCGAACGGGGACCAGAAGGGGGCATCCAGCAGAGTCGCGGCCAGCACCCCGAGCGCGGCGGCCGCCAGTAGCGCGAGCGCGGTCTCCAGGAGGCCGCCGAGCGCGCCCAGCCAGGCCCACGGCAGCAGCAGCGCCAAACCGGCGGCGACAGCGAGCAGCGGCACCGGGCCTGGTTGGCGCACGCGCCGTCCGACCGGCTCCGCGTTCCCGGTGGCCTGGGGCCGTGTGGTGTCGCCGTTTCCGGTCGCCTGGGGCCGTGTGGTGTCGCCGTTTCCGGTGGGTGCCGGGCCGCCGACCGAGCCGACCAGCCCGGGGTACGCCCACCGGCGCGCCGACCAGCGTACGGCGAGCGCGCCGATCAGCGCGGCGCCGGCCAGCGCGCCGAGGTACGCCTCATGGTGCACCGGCGGCACGACCCGCAGCAGTGTCAGCACGCCGAGCGCGAGTGCCCCGATCAACCAGGCCCGCCCGGTGGCCCGGACCGCGCCCGACCGGGGCAGGAGGGCCAGCAGCAGGGCGGGTGTGCCGGCCAGCACGACGGTGGCCAGGCCGAGCACCGGCCAGAGCCAGCCGAGCCGGTCGCGTCCGAAGCCCAGCAGCACCTGGTCGGTGAGCCAGCCACCGGTCTGGGTGCCCACTGTGACCGCAACCGTCCAACAGCCGACGAGCACGGCCGCGACCACCGGCCACGGGGAACTGCGGTCGCTGAAGCCGGGGTGCACAGGTTGACCTTGCATCCGAGAACCTTACGACTAGGACGGAGGGTTTCGACCCGACCGTCGGGTTCCGGGGCTTCGAACAACCGAGCGGTCGGCGTGGGCCGGGTGGCGAGACGTGTCGCGCGCTTCGGAGCAGGTAGGCGCGGTGCGGGGCGGGCGGCGAATGTCGACACGGTGGCTCGACGGTTACGGTGGACGGGTGCGCGACCCCAATGTCTCCCGATCCGTCGCCGGTCAGCTCTCACCGGTCCGCCGTGCGTCCGACCTGCGTCGACTGCGTGCCGAACGCTTCGACGTGCTCGTCATCGGGGGCGGGGTGACCGGAGCCGGTGCCGCCCTGGACGCGGCGTCCCGTGGCCTGAAGGTGGCGCTGGTCGAGGCGCGTGACCTTGCCGCCGGGACCTCCAGCCGGTCCAGCAAACTCATCCACGGTGGCCTGCGCTACCTGGAGCAGTTGGAGTTCCACCTGGTCCACGAGGCGCTCACCGAACGCGGCCTGCTGGCCACCCGGCTCGCGCCGCACCTGGTACGCCCGGTGCCGATCATGGTGCCGCTGCCGGCCGGGCGGGGCCTGCGGGACCTGCCGGCCCGGTTCTTCCGCCGCTCGTACTACGGCGCCGGGGTGGCCGCGTACGACGCCTTCGCCGGGATCTTCGGCGGTGGCCGGGGCATGCCCCTGCACCGTCACCTGACCCGGGAGGGCGCCCGGCGGATCTTCCCGAGTCTGCGGGCCGACGCGCTGGCCGGGGCGATCCGCTACTACGACGGGCAGGTCGACGACGCCCGGCTGGTGGTGACCCTGGCCCGTACCGCCGCCAGCCTCGGCGCCACTGTGGTGAGCAGTGCTCGCGCCGTCGGCCTGATCCGGCAGGCGCGCGAGGTGACCGGCGTCCGCGTCCGGGACCTGGAGGCGCCGCCGGGCTCGCCGGACGCGGAGTTCGAGGTGCATGCCCGCACCGTCATCGCCGCCACCGGCGTGTGGAGCGACGACATGTCCCGGATGCTCAACGACGTCGGCCTGCGGCCCGGCGTCCGGGTGCGCGCCTCCAAGGGGGTGCACCTGGTGGTGCCCCGCTCGGCGATCACCGGCGAGACGGGGCTCATCCTGCGTACGGCGAGTTCGGTGCTCTTCGTCATCCCGTGGGGCGGGCACTGGATCATCGGCACCACCGACACCGACTGGCGGCTGGACCGTTCCCACCCGGCCGCCTCGGCCCGCGACATCGACTACCTCCTCCAGCAGGTGAACACCGTGCTGGACCGGCCGCTGACCACCGCCGACATCGAGGGGGTGTACGCCGGGCTGCGGCCGCTGCTGGCCGGCGAGGCCGACTCGACCTCGAAGCTCTCCCGGGAGCACGCGGTCTTCGAGCCGATGCTCGGGCTGTTGCTGGTGGCCGGCGGCAAGTACACGACGTACCGGGTGATGGCGTCCGACGTGGTCGACCGGGCCGCGCGTCGGCTCGGCGGCGCCCGCGCGTCGCGTACCGCCGATCTGCCGTTGCTCGGCGCCGACGGGTACCCGTCGATGTGGCGGGACCGGGCCGACCTGGCTCGTCGGCACGGCGTGCCGGTGGGCGTGGTGGAGCACCTGCTGGAGCGGTACGGCACCCTCACCCTGGACCTGCTGGCGCTTGTCGACGCCGATCCTCTGCTGGCGTCTCCGCTGGCCGGTGCTCCGGAGTATCTGGCGGCGGAGGTCGCCTACGCGGCGCGGGCCGAGGGCGCGCTGCACCTGGAGGACGTGCTGACCCGGCGGACCCGGATCTCGTTCGAGACCAGCCACCGGGGGCTGGAGTCGGCGGAGCACACCGCCGAGTTGATGGGCGCGGTGCTCGGTTGGGACGCGGCCACCCGGGCACGCGAGGTCGAGCACTACCGCGCCCGGGTGGAGGCGGAGCGGCAGTCCCAGTTGATGCCGGACGACGCGGCGGCGGACGCGGCCCGCCTCGGTGCTCCGGACGTCCGGGGTTACGCGGCTGACCGGGGCGATGACGATCAGGCGGAGCTGCGCCCGTCCGCTCGATGACGAATTGCGACGTTACCGATGGGTAACCATCGATACCGGCCCGGATGGTGGTTTCGAACGCTACCTACGGTGGGGTAGGTTTCCGCGCGTGCTACCCCGCGCGCGCCCTCGTCTGCTCGTACCCCTGCTCGCCGTCGCGCTCGTCGGCGCCCTGACCGGGTGCTCGCTCTTCGACGGAGACAAGCCGAGCACCCCGGTGGCGCAACCGACCGCCGGCACGGCGGGTGGCGGATCGCAGTTGGAGATCCCCACCACTGTCGCCGCCGGTCAGGTCAGCCTGCTCCAGCGGCTCGGCGAAGACGGGCCGATGCGCACCCTGAGCGTCGAGCGGAACGGCGCGTGGCAGTGCGTCGACTGCGCCGGCGACGGCGTGACCTCCCGCGGCACCCTCGCACCGGAGCTGACCGAACGGCTCCAGGTGCTGCTCGCCAACCCGCTGCTGGCCGACGAGACCGATCAGGCCCGGCGGTACCGGACCACCTGCATCGACGCGCTGACGTCCAGCCTCATCACCTCGACCGGGCTGATCACCTCGCAGGACTGCCCTGGTGAGGAGCTCACGCCGGTCGCCGGGGAGATCCTGCTGCTGCTCACCCAGGCGACCCCGGCCGAGGTCAAGGGCTGACCGCAGCCGGTCAGAGCACCTTGCCCGGGTTGAGCAGGCCGGCCGGGTCGAGCGCCGACTTGATCGCCTGATGCACCCGGACACCGACCGGCCCGATCTCCCGGGCCAGCCAGTCCCGCTTGAGCAGCCCCACCCCGTGCTCGCCGGTGCACGTGCCGCCCAGGTCCAGGCCGAGCCGCATGATCTCGTCGAAGGCCCGCCGACCCCGTTCCACGCTCGCCGGGTCGGCCCGGTCGACGACGATGTTCGGGTGCATGTTGCCGTCCCCGGCGTGCCCCACCACGCCGATCGGCACCTCACACTCGACAGCGATCCGGGCGACCCCGTCCAGGAGCGCGGCGAGCGCGCCGCGCGGCACCGCCACGTCGTCGATCACCAGACCGCCGTTGCCGCCCGGGTAGGCGTCCGCCGCGAACTTCTCCATGGCCGGGTGGGCCAACCGGCGAGCCTGGAGCAGCGCCGCCGCCTCCACCGCGTCGGTGGCCGCGTAGACCTCGTCGGCGCCGACGGCCTCGCACACCTCGGCCAGCACGGCCAGATCGTCCGCCGCCCGGGAGCCGGTGTCGGCGGCGGCCAACAACAGGGCCTGCGCGTCGGTCCGCAACCCCATCGGCTGGTACGCCTCGATCGCCAGCAGGTGGGTCTGGTCCAGCAACTCCAGCAGGCTGGGAGTGAGCCCGCGAGCCGCGATCTCGGCCACCGCCGCGCCGGCCGTGGCGGTAGAGGGGAGAACCGCCACCAGGGTCAGCGAGTCGGCCGGGGCGGGCCGCAGCGCCACTGTCACCTCGGTGATCACGCCGAGGGTGCCCTCCGAACCGACGAACAGTCGGGTCAGGTCGTAGCCGGCCACCCCCTTGGCCGTACGCCGGCCGGTGCGCAGCACCTCACCGGAGGCGAGCACCACCTCCAGGCCGAGCACGTACTCGGTGGTCACTCCGTACTTCACACAGCACATGCCGCCGGCGTTGGTGGCCACGTTGCCGCCGATCGTGGACGACTGCCAGGAGCCGGGGTCCGGCGGGTACCAGAGGCCCTGTTTCGCCACCGCCCCGGCCAGCGCCGCGTTGACCACCCCGGGCTGGACCACAGCGATCCGGCTCACCGGGTCGATCTCCCGGATCTCGTTCATCGCGACGGTGCTGAGCACCACAGCGCCGTCCACAGCGTTCGCCGCGCCGGCCAGCCCGGTCCGCGCGCCCTGCGGCACCACTGGTACGCCGTGCCGCGCCGCCGCCTGGATCACGGCGACCACCTGCTCGGTGTCGCGCGGGCGGGTCACCACGAGCGGGACGCCGGCGGCGCACAGGTCGGCCTCGTCCCGCTGGTGCATGCGCAGCAGGTCCGGGTCGGTGAGCACGGCGTCGTCACCGAGCGCGGCGCGCAGGTCGTCGAGGAGCGCGGTGGGGGCCATGCAGCCGAGGCTAGGTCGCCGACCGGCGATCATCAACATGATCGACTGGGCGGGATAACTTGGGCACCATGCTCTACCTGGACCGGCCGGCCTGGCCGTGGCGCGGTCGGCTCTGGTCGCACCTGATCAGTGACGTCTCGTACGCCGAGCTGCACGCCTTCGCCGAGGCGCTCGGCGCGCCCCGGCGCGGCTTCGACCGGGACCACTACGACATCCCGGCGGACCGTTTCGCGGCGGCGGTGTGGCTCGGCGCCCAGGTGGTGCCGAGCCGGGAACTGGTCCGGTTGCTCCGCGCCGCCGACCTGCGTCGGCCGAAGCACCTGGTCAACCAGCGTTCTTCGGCGCCCCGGTGAGGGTGGACAGCTCGCGGCGCACATTGTCCCGGGCGGGCTCTTCCCACCGGCTCGCCAGCGGTGGCGACCGGAACAGCGCGGGCAGCGACAGCAGGCCGGTCAACACGGCGGCCCGCCCAGCCCGGAAGGCCGGCTCCGGCACGTGGGCGTACTCGTGGCGGATCGCCGCCGCGTAACGGTCGTAGCGGGCCGGCGGGGCGGCCAGAACGGCCAGGTCCGCGTCGCAGAGCAACGCGCCGTCCCGGTCGCCCGGTGCCACACTGTGCCCGGCGGTGAGCAGCACGAGCCGGCGCACCTCGGCCACCGTGGGCGCCGGCAACCCGAGCCCGGTGAGCACGCTCTCGGCCAGTTCGGCGCTGTCCCGTTCGTTGGCGTCGCCAGCGGCCCGGGGGTCGTAGACAGCGTCGTGGAACCAGGCCGCGAGCCGCACCGGGCCGGCATGAGCGGCCAGGTCGGCGTGCTGGTCCACCACATCGAGCACCGCCGTCAGGTGGGCCAGCGTGTGGTAGTGCCGGTGCGGCTCCCGCCACCGGACTATCAGTTGCTCCCCGGCCCTGGTCGTGGCCGGGTCTGGCCTCGCGCCGGCACCATGGGCCGCCGCCCGCCACCGATCCAACAGATCAACCACCGCCCGAGTCTCCCGCACTGGCCCGCGACGCGCGGGAAGGGAGGGTTCAGCGGGCCCACCACGGGTAGTCGCGCCCATGGCCGTGGCCCGGGACAAGCGACAGCCGATGGTGCGACGTACCGCGCTGCGCGACGGTTTGGTGGACATCGACGGCGCGCGGATCGCCGAGGCCACCGAACAACTGCGCCACCGCGGTCGGGCCACCCTGCACGACCGGTTGCACCGGGTACGGATGGCCGGCGGACTCGCCGTACAGGCCGGGCTGGCCGCCGGGCTGGCGTACCTGATCTCGCACAAGGTGCTCGGCAACCCGCAACCGGTCTTCGCGCCGATCTCCGCGGTCGGCACCCTGGCCGCGTCGGTCGGTCAGCGGTTCCGTCGGACCATCGAGCTGATCGTCGGGGTGGGGGTCGGGGTAGCCGTCGGCGATCTCCTGATCTACCTGCTCGGCACCGGGGCGTGGCAGCTCGGCCTGGTGGTCACAGTGGCGATCCTGCTCACCATCTTCGCCGGAGCGAGCGTGGCCATCGTCATCCAGGCGGCGGCCACGGCGGTGCTGATCGTGACGCTGAGCCCGTCGACCCAGAACCTGGAGATCCCCCGCTTCGTCGACGCGTTCCTCGGCGGTGGGATCGCGCTGCTGGTCACGGCGGTGCTGCTGCCACTGAACCCGCTCCGAGTTATCAACCGGGCGGCCCGCCCCGCCCTGGACCTGCTCGCCGCCCAGCTCGACGCCACCGCCGACGGGCTGCGCAACCGGAATCGCGCCACCATTCAGGGCGCACTGGAGAGGCTGCGCAACAACAAGGAGGAGCTGGCCACGTTGGGCGAGGCGATCGAGGGGGCGAAGGAGACCGCGACCCTCTCCCCGGCCCGCTGGCACCGCCGTGACGAACTGACCCACTACGCCGAGGCGGCCGACCCGATCGACAGGGCGATGCGCAACAGCGGCACGCTGATCCGCCGGTCCGTCACGCTGGTCGAGGACGAGGAACCGGTGCCCGACCCGATGCCGGACGCGATCGGCCACCTCGCCGAGTCGGTCCGGCTGCTCAAGCACGAGTTCGCCGCCGGTGAGGAGCCGGAGAAGGCCCGGGAGCGGTCGTTGCGGGCGGTCAGCGAGGCCGGCCGGGCGTACGGCGCCGGGGTGGGCTTCTCCGGCAGCGTGGTGATCGCCCAGATCCGGACGACCGCGAGCGACCTGCTGGTCGCCTCCGGGATCGAGCAGGAGGAGGCGAACCGGTGGATCCGCACCGCCTTCGGAGAGCAGGAGCGCCCGGTCGGTGAGCCTGCCGAGCACGACGAGGCGCCGAAGCCACCCACCGCCCCGCCGGTCGGCTGAACGCCGGCCTCAGCCCAGCTCGGCCAGCGCCGCGAGCAGCCGGTCCACCTCAGCGGCCGTGCTGCCCAGCCCGATGCTGGCACGCAGTGCGGTGGGCGGCAGGTCCCGCCGGCCGGTACGCCCCGCCGCCTCGCCGAGCAGACGCCGGGCCAGCGGGTGGGCACAGAACAACCCGTCCCGTACGCCGATGTGGTGCTCGGCCGCCAGCCGGGTGGCCACAGCGGTGGAGTCCCAGCCGGCGACCACGAACGAGACGATGCCGACCCGGGGCGCGTCCGGGCCGAAGGTGCGCAGCTCGACGACGTGCGGCAGGGCGGCGAGGCCGGTCCGTAGCCGGGCCAGCAGGGCCTGCTCGTGGGCGGCCAGCGCGCCCTGGTCCGCCTCGTCGAGCGCCTTGCACACGGCCGCCAGCGCTACCGCTCCGAGCAGGTTCGGGGTGCCGCCCTCGTGTCGGGCCGGGCCGGTCGCCCAGGTCACGTCGTGGGTGGCCGGCCCGACGTGGCTGGTGGCGCCACCGCCAGCCAGGTAGGGCGGGGCGGCGTCCAGCCAGTCGGCCCGACCGATCAGCACGCCCGCGCCGAACGGCGCGTACAGCTTGTGGCCGGACACCGCCAGGTAGTCGACGTCGAGCGCGAGCAGGTCGACCGGGGCGTGCGGGGCTAGCTGCGCGGCGTCGAGCACGATCCGGGCGCCGTGCCGGTGGGCCACCCGCGCCAGTTCGGCGACCGGCCACCGCTCACCTGTCACGTTGCTCGCACCGGTCACCGCGACCAGCACCGGCAATGCCGGGCTGCTGCCCCGGCGCAGCTCGGTGAGGGCGGCGGCGAGATCGCGTACCGCCCCGTCGGGGTCGCTGGGCACCGGAAGACGCACCGACCCGCGCGGCCAGGGCAGCAGGTTGGCATGGTGTTCGCCGGCGAAAGTGACAACGGTGGTGCCGGCCGGCACGGCCCGCGCCAGCAGGTTGAGCGCGTCGGTGGTGTTGCGGGTGAAGATCACATGATCGTCGGCGCGAGCGCCGAAGAAGTCGCCGATCGTCTGCCGGGCCTGCTCGTACGCGAGGGTGCAGCGCCGCGACAGCGCTCCCGCTCCGCGATGCACGCTGGCGTACCAGGGCAGCAGCTCGGCCACCGCGTCGGCGGCGGCCCGCGCGCACGGCGCACTGGCCGCGTAGTCCAGGTTGACCTCGCCGGGCACGCCGAGGACGTCGAGGGGCGCGGACGGCACCGACGGCACCGTGGGCAGGCTGGGCAGCGAGGGGACGAGAGTGACGGACACGCCGGAACCTCCGGGGTCAGGGACCCCGGGTGCGACATCGGGACGGGGTCCGCGCTTGCCCAGCACACCGATCGGGCTGGGCCCGGTCATCACCCGGGGCACCCCACCGCGAACTCGACGAGGGTTGCCGGCCAGCAAGCCGGGGCTGAACGCTGGCACTCGTGACCTGCCGGCAGCATAGCGGCTACCGATGCGACCAAACCAGCCGGCGGCGGATGGCTACGCTGACCGCATGGCCGACACCCCGCCCGGTTCACCGCTGCCGCAGTCGCCCGCCGCCGCGCCTGCGCCCGCCGTCCCGCCCACGGGTGAGACGCCCCGGATGCCGCTGCGCCGACTGGGCTGGCGGCGGTTCCTGGTGCTGGCCGGGGTGGTGCTGTTGATCGCGGCGTGCGCGGTCTTCATGGTCTTCACGCTCGGCCAGTCGCTCGGTGTGCAGGCCCTGCTGATCGGGGTGGTCGCCGCCATCCTGCCGGTGCCGGTGCTGGTCGGCTGTTTCCTCTGGCTGGACCGGTACGAACCGGAGCCGCTGAAGTATCTGATCTTCTGCTTTGCCTGGGGTGCGTTCGTCTCCACCGCCGCCTCGCTCACCGTCAACGACTTCGCGGCCAACCGCTTCGCCGACTGGGGCCTGCCGTCCGCGCTCACCGGGGTGCTGGTGGCGCCGTTCATCGAGGAGCTGACCAAGGCGCTGGGCCCGATCCTGCTGCTGGTGTTCCGCCGCCGCGAGTGGTCGGGGATCACCGACGGCCTGGTCTACTGTGGGCTCGCCGCGGTCGGGTTCGCGATGGTGGAGAACATCCTCTACCTGGGCGGTTTGGGGTACGCGTCCGGCGCCGACCGGTACGGCCCGGCCACCGGCATCCAGCAGGTCATCGCGATCTTCATCCTGCGGATCCTGCTGTTCGGGTTCGCCCATCCCCTTTTCACGGCGATGACCGGTGTGGGGTTGGGTATCGCCTCCCGGACGGCCGACCGGCGCATCCGGGTGCTCGCCCCGATCGCCGGCCTTCTGCTGGCGATGATGCTGCACGGCACGTGGAACCTGCTGCCCACGCTGACCCAGGCCACCGGCGAGGCCATGATCATGCTGTACGGCTTCCTGGGCCTCATGGTGCCTGTCTTCTTCGGCACAGTGGGGCTGGCGCTGTGGCTGCGTGCCTGGGAGGGGCGGCTCACCGAGCGGGTCCTACCCGACTACGTCCGCGCCGGCTGGCTCAGCCCGCCCGAGGTGGCCGCCCTGAGCAGTCTCGGCCGGCGGCACGCCGCCCGCAGTTGGGCGCGGCGGGTGGCCGGCGACGCCGGGGTGCGGGCGATGCGGGGTTACCAGTCCGCGGCGACCCGGCTGGCACTGCTGCGCGACGGGACGCTGCGCGGCCTGGACCGCAAACCCGCCGACCAGGAGCGGACCGCTCGCGAGGAGCGGGAGATGCTGGACGCGATCATCGAGTACCGGTCGTTCTTCGTGGGTAGGGACCCGCAGGCCCCGGCGGGAGTCTGGGACGGCAGCCGCTACCACCTGCGCTTCCCGGACGGCACGCAGCGCGCGGTGGACGCGCCGGACGAGCCGGTGGTGCCGATCCCTGTGGTGCTGGCTCCCGCCCCGGCTCCGGTGGGGTACGCCCCGCCCGGTTGGCCCGGCCTGCGCCCGGCGTCTCCGTGGCCGCCGACGCACCAGTGACAGCTGCGGCCCGCGACCTGGCTGCTGACCGCACTGCTGACGGCAGGTCAGCAGTGCGGGCTCAGGTCATCAGCGAGGTGAGGAAGTCACCGAGGCCCTGGAACATCGCTATCAGCGCGGCCCCGATCGCCCGGAACATCTGCGCGGCGCCGTCCGGCCGAAAGGCCATGAAGTAGATCAGGAACGCGACACTGCCCCAGGTCAACAGCTTCTTCACGAATACCGGCATCGTCCCTCCCCAGGGCCACGGTCGCCGGATGGCTTCCCGTCGTGCGGCTGGGCAAACGGTGCGCGACGGGGCCTGAGGGCCGGGGGAGGTGCGTCAGAGGTAGAGGCCGGTCGAGTCGTTCTCGATCCGCTCGGCGGCCACGGCGTGCACGTCCCGCTCCCGCAGCAGCACGTAACCGCGGCCGTGCAGCTCGACCTCGGAGCGCTCGTCCGGGTCGAAGAGAACCCGGTCGCCGGAGACGATGGCGCGCACGTTCGGCCCCACCCCGACCGCTGTGGCCCAGGCGAGGCGCTTGCCGACCGCGGCGGTCGCCGGGATGACGATGCCAGCGGTGGAGCGGCGTTCGCCCTCGCTGCCCTCCATCCGCACCAGCACACGGTCGTGCAGCAGGCGGATCGGCAGGCCGGCGTCGAGATCGTTGTCGGCGGTCACGTCGCAGACGCTACCGTGTGGCCGACGGTGGCCGGCCGGTGGTTACGCCGGAGGTGGTCGGGGCATTGTGTGGCGGAACCGCCCTACGGTGTCGGGAACGGACGTATGCTGTCCGACCTGTCGCCGTCGGCGGGCCGGGTTTTCTGCCAGGAGGTGCGCTTGAGCCGCTTCGAGCGGGTACGCGGGCGGCTTCGCCGCGCCTACCAGTCACGACAGGAGTCGGCGCGCGCCGACGAGGGCGTCTCCAGTGACGCGTTGAACGACGCGTCGGAGGCGGCCCGGGTGGCGTCGCCGGCAGTGCCGGGGCCGACCGCGCCTCCGAGCGCCACGGTCTACGGCGCGGAACCTCCGGTGGACCTGCACAGCTCCACCTCCAGCCGGGACGACGCCGACGTGCCGCACGGGCTGCGGATCGCCGCCGCGTGGTGTTGGCGACTGATCGTGATCGGCGTGGTGGCCTGGGCGCTGCTGAGGATCGTCGGCACGGTCAAGATCGTGATCATTCCGCTGGCCATCGCGCTGCTGCTCTCCGCGCTGCTCGCCCCGGCGGTGGGCTGGCTGCTGCGGGCCCGGTTCCCCCGGTCGCTGGCGACGGCGGTGGTGCTGGTCGGCGGCCTGGCCGCGGTGATCGGCACGCTGACGCTGGTGGTCAACGAGTTCATTCGTGGTGTACCGGAACTGAGCGAGAAGTCCTCCGAGGGCGTCCGGCAGATCCAGAACTGGCTGAAGACAGGCCCGCTGCACCTCTCCGACGGGCAACTCGACCGCTACATCGACGAGGCGCAGAGCTGGATCAACAACAACACCTCGAGGTTCACCAGCGGCGCGTTGAGCACCGCCGCGACGTTGGCCGAGGTGCTGACCGGCACGCTGCTGGTGCTCTTCGCGACGTTCTTCTTCCTGCGTGACGGCAACCGGATCTGGCGTTTCCTGGTCCGGTTGCTGCCGGTGGCCGCACGGTGGAAGGTCGACGACGCGGGCCGCGCCTCCTGGCAGACGCTTGTCGCCTACGTTCGCGCGACAGTGCTGGTCGCCTTCATCGACGCGGTCGGCATCGGCATCTTCCTCGTCGTCTTCGACATCCCGTTCGCCTTCCCGCTGGCCGCGCTGGTCTTCCTGGGCGCGTTCATCCCGATCGTCGGTGCGGCGCTCTCCGGTGGCGTGGCGGTGCTGGTGGCACTCGTCGACAGCGGCCCGGTCACCGCGTTGATCATTCTCGGCGCGGTGATCGGCGTCCAGCAGATCGAGGGGCACGTGCTCCAGCCGCTGATCATGGGCCGGGCGGTTGCCCTGCACCCACTCGCGGTGATCATCGGCATCGCCGCCGGTGTCGTACTCGCCGGCATCACCGGCGCGCTGGTCTCCGTGCCGCTCATCGCGGTGCTGAACACAGCGGTCCGCCGGCTTGCCGCCCGCAGGGTGCCGGACACCCCGCCCGACGCCGTGGTCGTCGCCTCCCAGGCCCCCTAGACCCGGCGCGGGTCAGGACTTGGCCAGGCGTTCCAGGGCGCCGCGGGCCACCTCGGGACGGGTCGTGTACCAGAACGGGGGCAGCGAGCGGCGCAGGAACGGTCCGTAGCCACGGGCCGTCTCCAGCCGGGAGTCGAGCACCGCGACCACGCCCCGGTCACCGGTCGCCCTGATCAGCCGGCCCACACCCTGAGCCAGCCGCACCGCGGCGATCGGCACGCTGACCGCCGCGAAGCCGGAGCCGCCGCCCGCGTCCACCGCCGCCGCGCGGGCCGCCGCCAACGGTTCGTCCGGGCGGGGAAACGGCAGCCGGTCGATGACGACGAGCTGGCAGGCGTCGCCCGGCACATCCACTCCCTGCCAGAGCGACATCACGCCGAACAGGCAACTGGCGCGCTCCTCGCGGAAGCGACGCACCAGCAGCGGCAGCGCCTCCTCGCCCTGGAGCAGCACCGGCAGGTCGGTCCGCGCGCGCACCAGCTCCGCCGCCTGCTGCGCGGCCCGCCGGGAGGAGAAGAGCCCGAGAGTACGACCACCGAGCGCCTCGACCAGCCCGAGCAGTTCCTCTCCGGCAGCCTCGGGCAGCCCGGAGACGCTGGGGCGGGGGAGGTGCGCGGCGACGTACAGGATGCCCTGCCGGGCGTAGTCGAACGGCGAACCGACGTCGAGTGACCGCCACCCGGGGCCCTCGGTGGCCGGGACGACGGCGTTCGGTGTGACGTCGCCGGCGAGGCGACGGCCCGGCGCCTCGGCAGCCGGCCGGCCGGGGCCGGTGCGGGCGGCCAGTGCGGCCGCGGCGGGGGTCGGCGGGGCGGGCGGTGGCGCGTCCAGCCCGAGGGCGCGGGCGACAGTGTCGAACCGGCCGCCCAGCGCCAGTGTCGCCGAGGTGGCCACTACCGTGCGTTCGTCGTACAGGTGGGTGGCGAGGGTGCCGGCCACCGACAGCGGCGCGACCACCAGTGCCCGGCGGTTGCCGCTGTCGTTCTTCTCCACCCAGGCCACGTCGTGGTCGCCCTCCTCCAGTAGCCGCTGCGCTGTGGTGGAGAGCTCGTCCAGGGCGGCCTTGGCCTGCTGCTTGCGGACCGGGTCGGGGTCGTCGGACTTGATGTCGCCGATCGCGTCGAGGGCGGAGCGGGTCGCCGCGTCGAGCAGCGTGCACGCCTCCCGCAGTGGCGTCGGCAGCCCGGCGGTGATCCGCCCGGCCGGCGCCTCGGCCAGCCCGACCGCCAGGGCGTCGCCGGCGGCGGTGAGCGCCTCGGCGGTCTCCGGGCGCAGCAGCGTACGGGCCCGCCGGGTGGTCCGGTCGATCAACTCCGGCACCAGCTCCGCCTGGGCGGCGGAGGAGACCCGGTCGGCCAGCTCGTGCGCCTCGTCGACGATGAGCAGCTTGTGCGGCGGCACGATGTGCCGGTCGGCGAGCATGTCGACAGCGAGCAGGCTGTGGTTGGTCACCACGATGTCGGCCTCCCGGGCGCGGGCTCGCGACGCCTCGGCGAAGCACTCCTGCCCGAACGGGCAACGGGCCGCGCCGACGCACTCGCGGGCCGGCATCGACACCAGCCGCCAGGCCTGGTCCTCGACGCCCGGGTCCAGCTCGTCCCGGTCGCCGGTGGCGGTCTTCTCGGCCCAGTCGCGCAGCCGCTCGACCTGTTTGCCCAGCCGGCCCGCCTCACCGAGCCACTTCGTCCCGCCGCCGGGGCGCGCCGCGGGGGCGTCGAAGAGGGTGTCCTCCGGCTCCTCCTCGGTGGAGTTGTCCAGTCGGGCGAGGCAGAGGTAGTGGTGGCGGCCCTTGAGCACGGCGAAGGTGGGCCGACGGCCGAGCACCGGCTCGACCGCGTCGGCGAGCCGAGGCAGGTCGTGGTCGACCAGCTGGGACTGCAACGCCAGGGTGGCAGTGGAGACCACCACCGGGCCGTCCACAGTGAGCGCCGGCGCGAGGTACGCCAGCGACTTGCCGGTGCCGGTGCCCGCCTGCACGAGCAGATGCTCGCCGCCGGCCACGCACTCCTCGATCGCAGTGGTCATCTGCAACTGGCCGGGGCGCTCCGCGCCGCCGGGCACCGCGCCGACCGCCGCCGCCAGCAGCTCGGTGCCACTGGGTCGGGCACCCCGCCGCCGGCCCTTGGCACGGGCCGACGGGGTGGCGGAACCGGTGGCGGTGCGGGGCGGAGTCACCGTGCGACGGTACCCGGCGCCGCCGACACCGACCGCGCCCATCCGCCGCGTGGCGCGATGCCGACCGGACCGGGCGTTGCGGCCGACCCCGTCCGGTTACGGCCGCGCTACGACGCGTTGGGCTGTATCGGTTAGGGTGCGAATCATGCCGAGCGACATGGTCCGCGTGATCTACCGCAAGTACGACGGCAGCGCCCACCGCGACTACCCGGCCCGCCGGCTCACCGAGGACGATCTCGGCATCTGGCTCGGCGTGCCCGAGGGCACCGAGTCGGTCTACCACGGCCGGCCCTCGGTGGAGAAGATCCCGTTCGTGCTGTTGGTGCCACACCGCGCCTGGTGGACGGCCATGTTCAACCCCCCGCCCCGCACCAGCGAGGTCTACTGCGACATCACGACCCCGGCCCGGTGGGAGTCCGACGACACCGTCCACCTGATCGACCTGGACCTGGACGTCGTCCGGCGTCGGGCCACCGGCCTGGTGGAGTTGCTCGACGAGGACGAGTTCGCCGAGCACCGGGCCCGGTTCGGCTACCCGGACGACGTGGTGGCCGAGGCCGAGGCCGCAGCACAGCGGCTCTTGGGGGCCCTGGGCGACGGCACCGAGCCGTTCGCCACCGCGTACCGCAAGTGGTTGGCTCTGGTGGTCTGAGGCCGCACGCCCGTTCGGGCCGGCTCACCAGCGTGGAGGCCAGCCGTCGTCGGCGTTCAGCGGCGGCAGGTCGGTCAGCTTCTCCGGGTTGAGTTGGTTGTAGATGGCGGTGATCCGGCCCTGGTCGACAGCGAACGCGGTGACCAGGCGGATCGGTCGCCCGTCGCTGTGCGTCGTCTCCAGCTGTAGGCCGAGGATGCCGTCGACGAGCACGGGCCGAGCCAGCACCCGGTCGGTGTACCGGCCGGTCCGGCCGAACAGGCCGAGCGTGAGGCGAGCCACGGAGTCCGCGCCGAGCACCGGCCAGCGGGCGGTCGGGAAGTGCCCGCCGGAGTCGCCGACGAAGACGACGTCCGGCGCGAGCACCTGGAGCAGTTGGTCCAACTCGCCGGACTCGGTGGCGGCGACGAACGCCTTGAGCACCCGACGTTGCTCGGCCGGGTCGGCGGTGTGCCGGGGTACGTCCGCCGAGGTGACCGCCCGTCGGGCCCGTGAGGCGAGCTGCCGGGCCGCCACCTCGGTGGTGCCGAGCACCCCAGCGACCCTTGCGAACGGCAGCGCGAACACGTCGTGCAGCACGAGGGCGACCCGTTGCTCCGGCGCGAGCCGCTCCAGCACCACCAGCAGCGCCGTGCCGACCTCGTCGGTGCGCACCGCCCGCTCCGCCGGGTCGGGCGCGTAGCCGTCGGCCGGCGACCGGCCGCCCAACGGGCTCACCACCGGCTCCGGCAGCCACTGCCCCGGGTACGCCTCCCGGCGGACCCGGGCCGAGCGGAGCACGTCCAGGCAGATCCGAGCGCAGGCGGTGGTCAGCCACGCGGACAGCTCCCGGATCTCGGCGCGGGCCGCCGGGTCGGCCAGCGCCCCGGCGTAGCGCAGCCAGGTCTCCTGCACGGCGTCCTCCGCCTCGCTGCGGCTGCCCAGCATCCGGTGGGCCACCGCGAGCAGCCGGCCCCGCTCGGCCTCGAACTCCGTCGCCAGCTCCCGCACGACCCCCCACCCCTTCCGGTCGGCGTCCCGGCCTACATCCTCCCGCCGAGTGGGCCCGCCGGCAGCCCCGAAACGGCCCGGTGGACGGTGCCTGCCGTGGGCGCAGGTCGGTTGGTGCCGATCAGCGGGCCCGGGTTCGGAGGTGGGCCTCGGCGGGCGGAACGGCTGTGGGTGGGCGATGATCCGTGCATGAGCGCACCCCAGCAAGGGCAGATCGTGGCACCGGACGGCGGTTCCGTGCGGGACCTGCTGCGGGTCACCGCGCCGGTGGATCTCGGCGCGATCGATCAGCGGTCCATGCCCGGCCTGCCGGAGCCCGCGGGCCGCGGCGAGCACCGGAAGACCTGGGCGCGGGAGCAGGTGGAACTGGTCGGCGAGGAGTTGGGTCGGCAACAGGAGATGCTCTTCGCGATGGCCAAGACCGGGTCGGAGCGGCCGGCGCACCGGGTGCTGCTGGTGCTCCAGGCCATGGACTGCGGCGGCAAGGACGGCACGATCAAGCGGGTGGCCGGCGCGATGAACCCGCTGGGCCTGCACATCCGCTCGTTCGGGCCGCCGACCCGTCAGGAGCTGCGGCACGACTTCCTCTGGCGGATTCGCCGGGAGCTGCCACCGCCGGGGTACGTGGGGATGTTCAACCGTTCGCACTACGAGGACGTGTTGATCGCCCGGGTCGGCTCGCTGGTGCCGGAGACGACCTGGCGAGCCCGCTACGACGAGATCAACTCGTTCGAGCAGGAGCTGACCGAGGGCGGCGTCACCCTGATCAAGGTGATGCTGCACATCTCGTACGTCGAGCAGGGCAAGCGCCTGATGGACCGGCTCACCGACCCGCGTAAGCACTGGAAGTACAACCCCTCCGACATCGACTCGCGAGGGCACTGGGACGACTATCAGGCCGCGTACGCCGAGGCCCTGAGCCGGTGCGGCACGGACGCCGCGCCCTGGTTCGTGGTGCCGGCGGACCGCAAGTGGTACCGGGACTGGGCGGTGGCCCACCTGCTGCGTGAGACGTTCGACACGCTCCGTCTCGGGTATCCGGCTGCCGATTTCGACGTTGCACGGGAGCGGAAGCGCCTGCTGGCTGGGGGAGTGGGTGCGGGTGGGGCGGCCGAGATGAACGGCAGGTGAACGAGCGGTGAATGGTGCCTGGCCAGGGGTGGGCCGGCGAATTCGCGGTTCTGGCGTTTCCTAGCATTCACCGAGCGGGCGCTCTCGGGTGCCGCCACCCTTCCACCGACGCGACGAGGTCTGTGCTGTGAAGTTTTCCTTCCGCCCCACCGAGGGCGCCTTCTACGAGCTCTTCACCAGGGCCGCGCAGAACCTGGTCCGGGGCACCGCGCTGCTCAACGAGCTGGCCCTGCCCGGCGTGGACGTGCAGTCCGTCAGTGAGCGGCTCACCGAGGTCGAGCACGACAGCGACCAGATCACCCACGACCTGTACAAGAAGATCAACTCGACCTTCATCACCCCGTTCGACCGGGAGGACATCTACCGGCTCGGCTCGCTGCTGGACGACGTGATGGACCACCTGGAAGCGGTCGGCGACCTGCTCTACCTGTACGGGCTGACCGAGCTTCCGGCGCTGCCCCGCGAGCTGCACGAGATGGTCAACGTGCTCGACCAGCAGGCCAAGCTGACCGCCGACGCGATGCCCCGGCTCAAGTCGATGAAGGATCTCGAGGACTACTGGATCGAGTGCAACCGGTTGGAGAACGAGGGCGACCGGATCAACCGGCAGCTGCTCGTCCGCCTGTTCTCCGGTGAGTACGACGCGTTGACGGTGCTGAAGATGAAGGAGGTCGCCGACGAGCTGGAGGCCGCCTGCGACGCCTTCGAGCACGTGGCCAACACCGTCGAGACCATCGCCGTCAAGGAGTCCTGAGCCGGTGTCCCCTGAACTCATCGCCGTACTGGCGGTGATCGCGGTGGCCCTGGCGTTCGACTACACCAACGGCTTCCACGACGCCGCCAACGCGATCGCGACAAGCGTCTCCACCCGGGCGCTGACCCCTCGGATCGCCCTCGGGCTCGCCGCAGTCGGCAACTTCGTCGGCGCCCACTTCGGCGCCGGCGTGGCCAAGACCGTCGGCGACGGCCTGGTCACCCTCCCCACCGGGGTGAGCAGCCTCGGTGTGGTCTTCGCCGGGGTGCTCGGGGCGATCGCCTGGAACCTGATCACCTGGTACTTCGGTCTGCCCTCGTCGTCCTCGCACGCACTCTTCGGCGGCCTGGTCGGCGCGACCCTGCTGTCTGCCGGCGGCATCGTGCAGTGGGTCAACATCGGCGAGAAGGTGCTGCTGCCGATGGTGCTGTCGCCGATCGTCGGCCTCACCCTCGGTTACCTGCTGATGCTGGCCATCCTGTGGCTGTTCCGGAAGGGGCAGCCGGGCAAGCTCAACCGGGGCTTCCGCTGGGCGCAGACCGCCTCGGCGGCCGCCATGTCGGTCGGCCACGGCATGCAGGACGCCGCCAAGACCATGGGCATCGTGGTGCTGGCGCTCTACACCGGTGGTTTCCAGGAGAGCAAGACGCACATCCCGGGCTGGGTGTTCTGGACCTCGGCGACGATGCTCGCCCTCGGCACGTACGCCGGCGGCTGGCGAATCATCCGTACCCTCGGTCGCAAGATCATCGATCTGGGACCGCCGGAGGGCTTCGCCGCCGAGACCGTCGCCAGCGCGGTGCTCTACTTCAACGCGCTGGTGCTGAAGGCGCCCATCTCCACCACCCACACCATCACCTCGGCGATCATGGGTGTGGGCGCTACCAAGCGACTCTCCGCGGTTCGCTGGAACGTGGCCGGCAACATCGTGCTCGCCTGGATCATCACGTTCCCGGCCTCCGCGCTGATCGCGTGCGTCACGTACCTGCTGGTCCGACCGCTCTTCGGCTGAGTTACCGCGAGGGCCCCCGGTCACGGTCCAGCCGTGACCGGGGGCCCTTGCGCTGTTCAGACGTAGCGCACGCCGATCTGCTCGCGGACCGTGTCCAGCAGGGTCATCACCTCAAGGGTCGTGGCATGCGGCACCACAGGGCTCTCGGTCAGGCCGGCGGCCAGGCAGCGCTGCACCTCGATCGCCTCGTACTGGTAGCCGTTGCCGGCCCCGTCGGCGACGATCGTCTCCGGCTCCGCGCCGGCCCGGTGCACTGTCACCGAACCCGGCCGGAAGAACGGGCCCGGCAGATCGATCCGCCCCGTGGTGCCGGTGATCGAGGCGGTCTGCCCGCTCAACCCGACCATGCCGCAGCTCAGCGTCGCCAGGGCGCCGGAGTCGTAGCCGAACAGCATGCCGGTGTTCTCGTCCGTCCCCTCCGGGCCGAGCTGCGCCCACGACCGGATGTGCTGCGGCACCCCGAGCAGCAGGTGGGCCAGGCTGATCGGGTAGATCCCCAGGTCGAGCAGGGCGCCCCCGCCCAGCGCCGCGTTACGCATCCGGTGCTCCGGCGGGAACGGCCCGGCCACCCCGAAGTCGGCCCGGACGCCGGTCACCGTGCCGATCGCCCCGTCCGCGATCAGCTCGACCACCCGCAGGATCACCGGATTCAGCCGCATCCACATGGCCTCCATCAGGAAGACCCCGGCGGCGCGGGCAGTCTCCACCAGCTCGGTGCTGGTGGCCAGGTCGAGGGTGAACGGCTTCTCCAACAGCACCGCCCGCCCGGCGGTGAGGCAGGTCATCGCCGCCTCGTAGTGCGCGGAATGCGGGGTCGCCACGTAGATCGCGTCCACCTCCGGGTCGGCGGCCAACTCCACCCAGGAGCCGTAGGCGCGCTTCGCGCCGTACGTGTCGGCGAAGCGCCGGGCGCTCTCCACGGCGCGGGAACCGACCGCTACCAACTCGGCGTCCGGCACCAGCCGGAGGTCTTCGGCGAAACGGCTGGCGATGTGGCCGGTGGCCAGGATGCCCCAACGAGTCATGCCGGAACGCTAGCCGAGCCGGGTGAACCGCCCGCTGCCCGGCCGCCGACCAGTTCATCCGACGGGAACTAGGCTCGCGGCATGACGATCGACAGTGACGGCTTCGCCGCCCCGGCCGCCCTGGTCGAGCACGCCCGCCGGTTCCGGGCCGAGGGCGGCACCCCGGCGACGCCGCGGGTCGCGGCCACCGTGTTGCTGCTGCGTCCGACCGACGCCGACTTCGAGGTGTACGTCATCCGCCGGGTCGCCGCGATGACCTTCGGCGGGATGTACGCCTTCCCCGGAGGCGGGGTGGACCGTTCCGACTCGGAGGCACACCTGGACTGGGCCGGCCCGACGCCGGGCGAGTGGGCGGACCGGCTCGGAGTGCCCTCACAGGCCGCGCAGGCGGTGGTCTGCGCCGCCGCTCGGGAGGTCTTCGAGGAGGCCGGCGTACTGCTCGCCGGCCCGAACCGGGAGACAGTGGTGGGCGACGTCAGCGGCGACGACTGGGAGGCGGCCCGGCAGGACCTGGAGGGACGGCGGCTGGGCTTCGCTGCGCTGCTCGCCGACCGTCAGCTCACCCTCCGGTCGGACCTGCTGCTGCCCTGGAGCCGGTGGATCACTCCCGAGTTCGAGCCGCGCCGCTTCGACACGTACTTCTTCATCGCTCTGTTGCCGGCGGGCCAGCGGACCCGCGACGTCTCCGGCGAGGCCGACCACACACTGTGGATCCGCCCGGCGGACGCGCTGGCCCGCGCGCAGGCCGGCGAGCTGACGATGCTGCCACCGACAGTGGTCACGCTGGCCCAGGTGGCGGCGGCCGGCGACCTGGCCGGGGTGGCGCGGGCGGCGGCCGATCGGGACGCCGCCAGCCCGGTCACCCCGCGCCTGGACCTGCCCCCGGACGGCGAACCCCGCTTCGTCCTGGGCTGACGGCTGCCCACGCTGCGGCGCCCTCGCCGCAGGGCGCTCGCGTCGACGTGCGCCGTCAAGATCCGCACAACTTCAGGGATGCTGCTGCCTCGGGCTCGCGGGAGACAGCAGCATCCCTGAAGTTGCGTAGATCTTGGGCTCGGTCTGGACCCCGGGCGGGCTCCTGTCGAACCTCGCGCTCGAACATGGTTGTGGTGGCCTCCGTTGCGGTGAGGCCACTACATCCTTGATCAAGCATGATCTTGGCCGCGCCGCGCCGCGCCGCCGCCAGGCCGGAACCGCGTCGGGGTACGCGGAAGGGGCGCCGGTCAGGTCGACCGACGCCCCTCGCGGACCGGGTGCCAGCGGCTCAGCCGAAGCGGCCGGTGATGTAGTCCTCGGTCTTCTTCACGCTCGGGTTGCTGAAGATCTTCTGGGTGTTGTCGTACTCGATCAGCCGGCCCGGGTCGCCGGTCTTCTCGATCGAGAAGAAGGCGGTCCGGTCCGAGACACGCGCTGCCTGCTGCATGTTGTGCGTCACGATGATGATCGTGAACTTGTCCTTGAGCTGGAACATCAGGTCCTCGATCGCCAGCGTGGAGATCGGGTCCAGGGCGGAGCACGGCTCGTCCATCAGGACGACCTGCGGCTCGACCGCGATGGTCCGGGCGATGCAGAGCCGCTGCTGCTGACCGCCGGAGAGGCCCGCGCCGGGCTTGCCCAGCCGGTCCTTGACCTCGCCCCACAGGTTCGCGGCGCGCAGGGCCTTCTCGGCCGCGTCCTCCAGGATCGACTTCTTGCGTACCCCGTTGAGCTTCAGCCCGGCCACCACGTTCTCGAAGATGCTCATGGTGGGGAACGGGTTCGGCCGCTGGAAGACCATGCCGATGGTGCGCCGGACCGCTGTGACGTCCACGTCCCGGTCGTAGATGTCCTGGTCGTCGATGGTCAGGCTGCCCTCGACCCGGGCCCCCGGCAGCACCTCGTGCATCCGGTTGATCGACCGCAGGAACGTCGACTTGCCGCAACCGGACGGCCCGATGAGGGCGGTGACCGTCTTCGGCTCGACAGTCAGGTTGATGTTCTCGATTGCCTTGAAGCCGCCGTAGTACGCGGTGACGTTCGAGGCGGAGACGCGCTTGGCCATGGTGGTACCTCCGGGGTTCATCGGCTGAGCCTGTTGCGACGGGCCAGCAGCTTCGCCGCGATCGTCAGGATGAGCACGAGGGCGACCAGGGTCAGTGCCGCGGTCCACGCCCGTGCCGGGGCGTACTTCGACGCGTCGCCGGCCTGCTGGTAGACGAAGAGGGACAGCGACGACTGGTTGTTCTCGAAGGGGTTCGTGTTGATCGCGGCGCCACCGCCGGCGACCAGCAGCACCGGCGCGGTCTCACCGGCCGCGCGGGCGATGGCGAGCATGACGCCGGTGACGATGCCGGGCAGCGCCGTCGGCAGCACCACCCGCAGGATGGTCTTCCACTTGGGTACGCCGAGCGCGTACGCGCCCTCGCGCAGTGGCGCCGGTACGAGGCGGAGCATCTCCTCGGTGGACCGGACGATGGTGGGCAGCATGAGCACGCTCAGCGCGAGCGCGGCGGCGAAGCCGGAGAAGCTGGGCCGACCGTCGTTGAACCACGGCGACACGATGAGCACCCAGAACGCCAGCACGAAGAGGCCGGAGACGATCGACGGGATGCCGGTCATCACGTCCACGAAGAACCGGATCGCGAAGGCGAACTTGCCCCGCCCGTACTCGACGATGTAGATCGCGCAGAGAACGCCGAGCGGGACGGTGATCAGGGTGGCGATGCCGACCTGCTCCAGCGTGCCGACGATCGCGTGGTACGCGCCGCCGTTGGCGTCCCGGGCTCCGATGTTGTTCATCGAGGTCTGGAAGAAGTTGACGTCCAGTCGGTCGGCGCCCTTGCTGACCAGCGTCCAGACCACCGACACGAGCGGCAGCACCGCCAGCACGAAGGCGGAGTGGATCAGTGCGCTCCAGGTGCGGTTACGGGCCGATCGGCGCCCCTCGACCGCGTTGGCGGCGGCGAAGAGCCCGACCAGGTAGAGGATCGCGCCGAGGACGACCACGAGGACCGGGCCGCCGATGCTGGTGCCGTAGACGATCACGGCGGCGAGCGCCAGGGCCGCAACGGCGATGACCGGGGCGGCGTACCAGGGCAGCCGTTTGGTCCGCAGCGAGTTGGGCTGGGCCGGCGGCCGGGTGCGGTGGGAGGTGGCGGTTGTGGTCATGCGGCCGACTCCGTGAACTCCCGGCGGCGGTAGATGATCGCCCGCGCCGTGATGTTGACGATCAGCGTGATGGTGAACAGCACCAGACCGGAGGCGATGAGTGCGCCCCGGCCGGTCTCGTTCGCCTCGCCGAACGCATTGGCGATGTTGGCGGCGATGGTGTTGCCGCCGTTCTGGATCAGGTTGAACGAGATGCCGAAGGTGATGCCGAGGGTCAGCGCCAGGGCGATGGTCTCGCCGAGCGCCCGGCCGAGGCCGAGCATCATCGCGGCGATGATGCCGGGACGGCCGTAGGGCAGCACCGCGGTGCGGAGCATCTCCCAGCGGGTGGCGCCCAGGGCGAGGGCGGCCTCCTCGTTCGCGGTGGGGGTCTGGAGGAACACCTCGCGGGAGAGCGAGGTGATGATCGGCAGCACCATGATCGCGAGCACCAGGGCACCGAGCATGACGGACGCCCCGAAGGGGCCGTCGCCGCCGAAGAGCGGGATCCAGCCGAAGTGCTGGTTCAGCCAGACCGAGAAGTCCCGGACCGGGCTGCTGAAGACGTCCCGCCCCCAGAGGCCGAAGACCACGCTCGGTACGGCGGCCAGCAGGTCGACCAGGAAGCCGAGCGCGGTGCCCAACCGGCGCGGCGCGTAGTGCGAGAGGTAGAGCGCGATGCCGAGCGCCACCGGCACAGCGATGAGCAGTGCGAGCGCCGAGCTGAGGACGGTGCCGAAGGCGAGCGCACCGATGCCGAACTTCGGCTCTGTCTCGTTGGGGGACCAGCCCTCGTAGGACCAGAAGTTCTCGGTGTTGGCGCGTAGGGCCGGCACCGCCTTGGCGACCAGGAAGATCGCGATGGCGGCGATGATGACCAGAACGGCGGTGCCGGCGGCCAGGGTGAGGCCGCGGAAGGCCCGCTCGGCGCCGAACTTACGGCTGCGCGGCAGCGCGCCGCCGCCGCCCAGCCCGGTGCCGCCCGGGGATCGGGTGCTGACTGGTGCCTCGGCCACACGCGCCGAGGCACCGGCGGGCCACTCGTGACTCTGGGTCACGCGCGTCCCGCCGGTGCCGGCGTCGGCCGAGCGGTGAGGGGTTTCACCCATCTGCTCGCTCGATTCCGTTGCTGAGGTGGTGGGGTCGGGTCAGGAGAGGTTCTTGACCGCGGTCTCGACCTTGGTGCGGACCGTCTCCGGCAGCGGGGCGTAGCCCAGCTCGGTGAGAGAGGCCTGGCCCTCGGCGCTGGCGGCGTGGCCCAGCAGGCCCTTGACCAGCTTCAGCTTGTCGGCCGCGAGGCCCTTGCTGCAGACGATCTCGTACGTCGCCAGGACGATCGGGTACGCCCCGGCCTCCTTGGTGTTGTAGTCGATCTTCAGCTTGAGGTCGTCGCCCTGACCCTCGATGGCAGCGCCGGCGATGGTCTTGCCGGCAGCCTCGGCGGTCAGCGCGGCGAACTCGCCGTTGCCGTTGCCGATCTTCGACATCTTCAGACCGGCGTTCTCGGCGAACGACCACTCCATGTAGCCGATGGAGCCGTCCGCGCCCTTGACCCGGCTGGCCACGCCGTCCGAGCCCTTGGCGCCGGTGCCGCCCGGGGCCTTCCACGCCTTGGCGTTGCCAAGGGTCCAGTCGCTCTCAGCGGTCTTCGAGAGGTACTTGGTGAAGTTGTCGGTGGTGCCCGACTCGTCCGAACGGTGGACGGTCTGGATCGTGGTCGCCGGGAGCTTGGCCTCCGGGTTGTCGGCCTTGATCGTGGCGTCGTCCCACTTGGTGACCTTGCCGGCGAAGATCTTCGCCAGGGTGGCCGGCTTGAGCTGGAGGTTGTCCACGCCGCTGACGTTGTAGGCGACGGCTACCGGGCCGATCACCATCGGCAGGTGGATGGCCTTGCCACCGACGCACTTGGCGTCCGCCTGCGGCTGCTCCTCCGGCTTGAGCGCGGAGTCGGAACCGGCGAAGTCGGCGGTCCCGGCGATGAACGCCTGGATGCCGGCGCCCGAGCCGGAAGCCTCGTAGTTGATCGTGGTGCCCTGGCACTTCTGCTGGTACGCCTTGATCCACTCGGCCATGGCGTTCTTCTGGGCCGACGAGCCCTGGGCGTTCAGCGTGCCGGTAGCGCAGTCGACCGCGGCGGCCGGGCCCGAAGCACTCGCGCCGGAGGCGGGCTCGTTGTTGTCCGAGCCGCATGCACTGAGGCCGAGCGTCGCGGCAAGAGCGAGGCAGGCAATAGTGCCGTACCGCTGGAGCTTCACCTGAGGGGTTTCCCTTCGCGTCTGACTTGGCGCCCCGATCCCGGGGCCCGAGGACCGGCACTGACCGGCTGACACGAAAGTTAGAAGTGCCAGGTAGCCGGTTCGCCGGTCGCAAGTGAACGCAAGGTGAACACGTACGGCCCCTGAGGTGACCGCTTGCCGAGGGTGAGTTGTCCGTTAAATGAACCCGGGTACACCTGTCGGAAGTATGGGTATATTTCCGGTTCGGCGTTATCCCGCCGACGCTCGGCCGTTACCCACCGGTGACTCGGTCGGGGCGAACGCCGACGGTCAGCCCAGGTGGTAGTTGATGTGCGCGGACCACCGGGCGAAGCCCAGCCGCTCGTAGAGCGCGACCGCCCCGGTGTTCGAGTCGTCCACGAAGAGCATCACCCGGTCGAGGCCGCGCTTGTCCCGCAGGTGTGCCAACCCGGCGGTGGTCAGGGCCCGGCCGAGCCCGCCGCCGTGCGCTGTCGGTTCCACCCCCAGGACGTACACCTCGCCGATCCGCGCCGACCCCGGTCGCTCGTGCACCTTGGTCCAGTGGAAGCCGAGCAGTCGGCCGGTCGCGGTCTCCTCGGCGAGCAGGAAGCCTGCCGGATCGAACCACGGCTCGGCGAGGCGGACCCGCAGGTCGTCCGACGTCCACCGGCCCTGTTCGGGGTGCTCGGCGAAGGCTCGTGCGTTGAGGGTCAACCAGGCCGCGTCGTCCGCCCCGGGCCGGAACGCGCGTAGCGCCACCCCGTCGGGCAGGCGCGGCTCACCCAGCGGAGCCGCCAACGGCCGGCGCAACTGCCAGAGCACCCGGGCGCGGGCGAAGCCGAGGTCGACGGCGAGCGCGGCGGCCGAGGGGTGGTCGCCGTGCGCCCACGCCCGCAGCGGCCCAGTGGCCGAGGCGAGTACGCCCCGGGCGAGCGCCCGCCCGGTGCCCCGCCGCCGGTACGCGGGGTGCACCACCAGCTCGACCCCGATCCCGCCCACCGGGTCGGTGGTGTCCAGGTGCGCGTACCCGGTGAGGGTGCCGTCGTCGGCGCGGGCGATCAGATGAACGGCCGGGGCGTCGGCGTCGCGCAGCCGCAGCAGGACGTGTTCGTCGAGCGGGTCCGCTCCGTCCGTGTCGCCTGCGGCGCTGGCGAGGGCGAGTACGTCGGCGATCTCCGCCGGCGCCAGTTGGTCGCTCCGGGTCACCTGGTCGCTGGTCGGCTCCGCGCTGCTCATCCCGCCACCGTATCCGTTGCGTGTCGTGACGCCCGGAGCGTCGCCGTAAAGCCGCGGCTCACGTCGGATCGGTGGGGAGTGCCTCCAGCTCGAACCGGGCGGTCAGGTCGGGCAGGATCCGGCGCAGCGCCTCCATCGTGCCCTGCCGGTCCCCACCGGCGTCGTGCAGCAGCACCACCGAGCCCGGTTCGACCTGGCTCAGCACCGTCGCGGTGATCTTGCTGGCGCCGGGTAGCTCCCAGTCCGACGGATCCACCGACCAGTGCAGCGGGGTCATGCCGAGCTGGCGCGCCACCGACACCACCGGGTACGTCCAGGCTCCGCCCGGCTGGCGGTACCAGACGATCGGGGCGTTCGGCACCGCCGCCCGGATCGCCGCGTTGGTGCGTAGGAGGTCGGAGCGGATCGCGTCGGCCGACCGGGCGCCCAGGCCGACGTCGTGGTGCCAGGAGTGGTTGCACAGGGTGTGCCCGGCGTCCACGATCGACTGGACCAGGTCGGGGTGGTTCTGCGCGTTCTCGCCGACCACGCAGAACGTGGCGCGCACGTCGTATTCGCGCAGGAGGGCGAGGACCTGCGGCGTGTAGCGCGGGTCCGGCCCGTCGTCGAAGGTCAGCGCGAGTCGCGGGGTGCCGGTGGTGGCCTGCGCGCCGAACAGGTTGTCGCCTCCGGCATCCCGTCCGGATCCGTCCTGGCCGGTCTCGGCTGGACCGGTCTCAGCCGCGCTCGCGCTGGCGCTCGGGGCTCCGCCCGGCTCGCCAACGCTGGGTTGGTCGGCGTAGTGCGGTCCGTCGGCGCTCGTGGTGACACCGGTGGACTGCCGAGGCGTCTGGTCGGGGACGAGGCTGCGGCCCAGCACGTACGCGGAGCCGAGCAGCCCCGCCACCACCAGCGTCACGATCCCCGCGGCCCGCGCGGTGGAGCTGCCCCGCGTCACGACTTCCGCCTGGCTTGCCGGTCACGCCGGCCCGTCGCCCCCGTGTTCAGTGCGCGCACCGTTGCCCCTTTCTCCGACAAACCCGGCAGTCAGAATAGAGCCGCCAAGCTGCGCAAAAAGGGCATATGGGAAATCGCCCGGAGGGGCCTCCGGATCAGACCGGCAGGGGCGCGTGCTCCGCCTCGGGAAGCGACCGCGACGGTGGAACGACGAACTTGTAGCCGACCTGGCGGACGGTGCCGATCATCGACTCGTACTCCGAACCGAGTTTGGCGCGCAGTCGCCGGACGTGCACGTCCACGGTGCGGGTGCCGCCGAAGTAGTCGTAGCCCCAGACCTCGCGCAGGAGCTGGTCCCGGGTGAACACCCGGCCCGGGTGCTGGGCCAGGAACTTCAGCAGCTCGAACTCCTTGTAGGTGAGGTCGAGCGGACGGCCCTTGAGCTTGGCCGCGTAGGTGTCCGGGTCGATGGTCAACTCGCCGGCCCGGATCGAGCCGCCCGCGCCGGCGGTCGCGTTGCTGAGCCGGCCCACCGCCAGCCGCAGCCGTGCCTCGACCTCGGCGGGGCCGGCGGAGGCGAGGATGACGTCGTCAACGCCCCAGTCGGCGTTGAGTGCGATCAGGCCGGCCTCGGTCACCACCGCGACCAGCGGCACGCCGAGCCCGGTGGCGTGCAACATCCGGCAGGTCGCGCGAGCCTCGCTCAACTCCGATCGAGCATCCACCATCACAGCGTCCGGACTGGGGCCCGCGACCAGGGTGCGAACATCACGCGGCGCGGTGCGGACCGAGTGCGGCAGCAGGTCGAGCGCCGGCAGCACAGCCGACGGTTCTCCTGCACGCGCGGTCACCAGCAGCAGGATCTCCACGATCACCTCCGTCCCGGCGGCGCGAGGCCGCACGCGACCAGTCGCACTCATCAAGGAGTGCGCTGAGAAATTGCGTGGTCCCGGCGTCGCTGACGGGCGGGTAACGCGTTGAGCCTAACCGATCGCCTCGGCCGCACCGTCAGGCCATTTCCTGTTTGTCTACCTTGCCCCTGATCGTGGCCCGGATTTTAACGTCGCTGAAACCCGTGACCACCGCGTCGGGCCGTCGGTCTGGCACGATCGGGTCGTGTTTCCCTCCACCTCGCCCGAGGCCGGCCGCGAATCGTGGCCCGCTGGGCCCCAACCGGGTCCGGCCGCCGCAGCGACGCGCGGCCAACCGCCCGCGCCGCGTACCGGTCCGGCCACCACCGATGGCGATCGCCGCGAACGGGGTGGGCCGCGCCGTGCCCGCCGCGCCGGCGAGCCGGCCCGCCGATCCGAAGACGAGATCGACGAGCCGGAAGAGGAGGTCATTCCCCCGGTCGCTGTGCACCGTCAACTGGCGCTGACCATCGCCGGCTTCGCCGCGCTGCTCGGTGTCGGCCTGGTGCTCGGCGCGCAGACGTCGGGCCCCGGTCACCGGCTGCCGTTCGCCTTCATCATCTTTGGCGTCCAGCTGCTGTTCGTGCTCGCCTGGACGATGGCCATGCGTCCGCCCGCGCTGTTGGTGGTCGCCGGGATCAGCGCGGTGGTCGCGGCGTTCGTCGACATCGCGGCGGTGCAGACCGACGTCGCCGGCCTGGCGCCGCTGGGCTACCTGGCCGCCGGTGGGTTCCTCGCCGCGGTGCTCGGCCAGCTGGTTCGTCGGGTCGACCGGGTCCGGGTCACCGACTCCCTCGGCTCCACGTTGCTCATCGTGGTCGGGGTGGTGGCCTTCGGCACCCTGATCGTGCTCAGCCGGATCCCGGCCGGCACCCAGGCGATCACCGTCTGCCTGACCGCGAGCGGTGTCGCGCTCACCGTCGCCCGACTCACCGACGCCGTACTGCCCTGGCCCCGGCTCGCACCGCAGGTGCCCCGGGGCGCCGCCGGCGTGGTGGCCGGCGCGATGGTCGGCACGCTGACCAGCGCCCTCCTCGGCAGCTACCTGGTGGCCCCCTTCACGCCGACCCGGGCCGCCGTGATCGGCCTGGTCGCGGCGGTCACCGCCGTCCTCTCCGACCTCGCCGTGGGGTACGCGGAGGCGGGCCGGTTGATGGCCGGCGAACCGCCCACCATGTGGGTGGCGCGGCACATGCAGGGCCCGCTCGGCGGCTTCGCCCTGGCGGCGCCCGCCGCGTACGCCATGTGCATGCTCTTCCTCTGAGTCACGGTTGAGCGCTGAGCCGGTCGGGTACCTACGGGTGCGCCGCCCTGCGGCGTCGGTACGAACGACTCGTCGCGGCGCGACGGGCGGAGACAGGAGGCGGCGTGGCGCAGGACTATCCGGTGGACCAGGCGCGACCCCGACGGCGTGGCCGCAAGCTGCTCATCGGGCTGTTCGTGCTGCTCCTGCTGCTGGCGGGGTTGCTGGTGATCGCTGACCGGGTCGCGGTCGGGGTCGCCGAGCGGATGATCGGCGACCGCGTACGCCAGGAGATCACCAAGCAGGGCGCGCAGTCCGCCGCACCCGAGGTGGAAGTGGCCGGAACTCCGTTCCTCACCCAGGTGCTCGATGGTCGATACGAGCGGATCTCGATCAAACTGCGGGACGTGCAGGCCTCGGTCGAGGGTGACGCCGTCCGGCTCCCGGTGCTCGATGTGGACGCCCGCAACGTGCGGGCCTCGCTCGACACCCTGCGCACCGGCCAGGGTGACGTCGTGGCGGACACCGTCAACGGCACCGGCACGATCAGCTACGAGAGTCTGGCCGCGCTGCTGAACCGCCCGGGTCTCACCCTCGGCGAGCAGAACGGCAAGCTCACCGTGAAGGCCCCGGCCGACATCCTCGGTCAGAAGCTCACCATCAGCGGCACCGCCGACGTCACGGTCGCCGACAACGGCGCTGTCGCCCTGCGGTTCAACGACCTGGACGCCGCGGGTCTGCCGAACCTGCCGCTGGCTCGGGCCTTCCTGAGCAACTACGCCAAGAGCATCTCCATCGATGTGCCCCTGCCCGAGTTGCCGTTCCAGCTCGCTGTCCGGGAGGTTCGTCCACTGCCGGAAGGGCTGGCGGTCACCGCCGACGCCAAGAACGTGCCGATCAACTCCGCTGGCTGACGCCGGAGGCGCTGCGGGCCGCCGAACTTCTCGGCGGCCCGAACGATCCCGGATGGTGGTCGGCCCAGTGGCAGCATGGTCACTGGCTGGTACGCTCCCTGACCATGGGGACCCACCTCACCAAACGGCGCGCGGTCGACCTGTGCCGCGTGGCCACCTGCCTGTGTCGCCCCGTCATCTGACGGCGGGGCTGTCTCCGGCCGCCTGACGGCGGCCACCGGCACAGGGTTCTCGCACCCTCCGGTTATCCCACCGAACGCCCGGCAGCGGCGCCGTCGCACGAACCCGTGATCCGTCCTTCCGCTGGGTCCCGCGCGTGGTGCGACAGTTACACCCATCGATTCGCGCGCGTTGGCTCACCATCCATCCTCACCAGGGAGTGATTCGATGAGTCGCGACACCGCACTCGTTTCGGCCGAGTGGGCCGAGAAGAACCTCGACGCCCCGGGCGTCGTCTTCGTCGAGGTCGACGAGGACACCTCGGCCTACGAGACCGGCCACATCGCCGGCGCCATCAAGATTGACTGGAGGACCGACCTCCAGGACCAGGTCCGCCGGGACTTCGTCAACAAGACGCAGTTCGAGGCGCTGCTCTCCGAGCGGGGCATCAGCAACGACGACACCGTCATCCTGTACGGCGGCAACAACAACTGGTTCGCCGCGTACGCCTACTGGTACTTCAAGCTCTACGGCCACCGTGACGTGAAGCTGCTCGACGGCGGCCGCAAGAAGTGGGAGCTGGACGCCCGCCCGCTCGTCACCGACGCGGTGTCCCGCCCGGCGACGCAGTACGTCGCGCAGGAGCCGGACACCTCCATCCGGGCCTTCCGCGACGAGGTCGTCGCGGCGATCGGCACGAAGAACCTGGTCGACGTGCGCAGCCCCGACGAGTTCGCCGGTCGCCTGCTCGCCCCCGCCCACCTGCCGCAGGAGCAGGCGCAGCGGGCCGGCCACATCCCCACCGCGATCAGCGTGCCGTGGTCCAAGGCCGCCAACGAGGACGGCACCTTCCGGTCCGACGACGACCTGCGCAAGATCTACGGCGACGCGGGGCTCGACGACGGCAAGGAGACCATCGCGTACTGCCGGATCGGTGAGCGCTCCTCGCACACCTGGTTCGTGCTCCAGGAGCTGCTGGGTCACCGCAACGTCAAGAACTACGACGGTTCCTGGACCGAGTACGGCTCGCTGGTCGGTGTGCCGGTCGCGCTCGGCGACGAACCCGGGGAGGCCTGATCATGACTCTTCCCACCGCCGCGGGTTGCGCCGCACCGGACCAGGCCGCGCCGCTGCCGGCCAGCCTGGACCTGGAGAAGGAAACCGTCATCACCGGCATCGTCCGCTCCACCGAGGCCGAGCCGGTGCCCGGCGCGTACGTTCGGCTGCTCGACTCGACAGGTGAGTTCACCGCCGAGGTGGTCACCTCGGCCGCCGGGCAGTTCCGGTTCTTCGCCGCGCCGGGTTCCTGGACGCTGCGGGCGTTGTCCCGGCACGGCAACGGCGACACCGCTGTCACTGCCGGCCGAGGCGTCAACGAGGTTGCCGTCACCGTCGCCTGACCCACCGCTCTGATCGACCGGGGCCGGTCGCCCTCCCGGGGGTGGCTGGCCCCGGTCGTCTCTTCGCAGCGCGCCGGCACGCCGGGACGGGTGCCGAAACCCATCGGCATGCGTCACTATCTACTGGTGCATTTCAGGGATGAAAGCGGCGGGTCCGACGAAGCGGTCCCCATCGTTCTCTGCGTGGGCACGGACACATCGCTGCGGGAGCGGGTGCTGAGCCAACTCGACGGGCGCGCCCCGGTGCTCAGCTGTTCGGATCTGACCGAGCTACGCGAGCTGTTGTCGTCGCCGACCGGTCCGACGCCGGTCAGTCCCACAGTCCTTCCACTCGCCGAGGCGCGCGGCCTGGTCACGTGGGGTGAACTGGTCGTCGACCGGGTCGGACAGCGGGTCACCTGGCGTGGCGAGGTGCTCCCGCTGACCCCCACCGAACGGGAGTTGCTCACAGTGCTCGTCGGCCCACCGCCTGCGGTGTGGAGCTACGAACGGCTCTGCGTCTCCGCGCTGGGTGGCGCGGACACCGCGGCGCTGCAATCCACCATCAGACGGCTTCGTCGCAGGCTGCGGGGCCTGCCGGGCGGGCCGCAGGTGCACACCGTGCGGGGGATCGGCTACCGACTCGACCCGCCGCCCCGGCGAAACCACCACTGACCCGCTGTCGCTCCACCAGGGCGACCGCCTCCGCTGCCGCCCCGGCGGCGAGCGCGTGACACCATGGCCGGGTGAGCGGTGTTGTCCAGACGGGTTGGGCCTCTTCGGCCGGCCCTGCCGCGCCGACACCGACCCGGTCGCGGCGACGTTGGCTGCTGGCCGTGACAGTGGTCTGGGCCGTGCTGCTGGCCGGGCTCACCTGGATATCGGTGCGGAACGACCCGCCGACCGTGCGCGAACAGCGTTCCCTTGATCAGGCCGGCCCGGTGGTCGACCGGGCGGTCGGCGAGTTGGCCCGCGCGGCCGGTGCGGCCGTGCTGCTGGAACTGGGCCCGGCGCGGATCGCGTCCGGCTGCCGGGTCACCCCGTTCGCCGACGGGGCCAGGTTGCGGCGCGAGGTAGGGGTGCTCGCTGCCACCGGTGACGAGCGGGCCGTGCTGGCCGGCATCGCCCAGCGGCTGCCGGCGAGCTGGCGGGCCGGGGTCGGGCCCGGGGTGGACGGCCCCGAGCTGCGCGCCGATGCCGGAGAATTCGTGGCCGTCGAGGGCCGGCCGACAGTCGACGGCCGGGTGCGACTGGTCGTCGACACCGGTTGCCGACCGGTCGGCGCCGGCTACACGCCGTCCCCGGCAACCGCTGTCGGCCCGGAGGCCGCCGCGCTGACCGCCGCACTGACGGCCCTCGACCGCCCGGGTGACGCCGCGTCGGAGCAGGTCACCGCGCCCTGCCCGGGCGGCGGGCTCGCCCGTACCGTGTGGTCCGCGAACGGTCCCGGCCCGGCGGCATCGACGGCCGCGCTCGCCCCGCTGGCCGGCAACGCCCCACTGCTGGACCAACCCCCGGTGTACGCGTACCGCAGCGGTGCCGTCACGGTGCTGGCCGAGATCGGCCCGGACGCCACCCGACTGGCCGCCACAGTCGGCTGCACGAGCTGAGCCGGGCAGCCCGCTCGGGTCAGCCGTCGTTCGGCTGGTCCTCCGGGTCACGGCTGCGGCCCAACGCGTCGACCATGCCCCACCGGCCGGGGATGTCCAGCAGCTCGACCCGGCCCATCCCCGGTGGCACGGCCGGGTCGATGATCAGGTGCTCGCCCTGTGGCTCCAACCCCAGCATCACCCGCAGCAGCAGAAGCGGGGTGCCTGTCGACCAGGCCTGCGGGCTGCACGCGGTCGGGTACTCCACCGGGTAGTCGGTGAGGTCACGGGCGTAGCCGGCGAACGCCTCCGGCAGCCGACCCTCGAAGTACCGGGACGCGGCCAGCATCGTGTCGCAGAGCAACCCCGCCTCCTCCCGGAAGCCGTACCGCCACAACCCCCAGGCGATGATCGAGTTGTCGAACGGCCAGACGGTGCCCACGTGGTAGCCGATCGGGTTGTACCGTCCCTCGTCAGCGGCGAGCGTCCGGACCCCCCAGCCGGAGAACAGTCGTGGCCCGAGCAGGTGCTCGACCACCTTGCCGGCGCGCGACTCGTCCACGATGCCGCTCCACAGCAGGTGCCCGATGTTCGAGGTCAACGCGTCCACCTGCCGGCCGTCGGCGTCCAACGCGAGCGCGTAGTACTCGCGGTCGGCGATCCAGAAGTCCCTGTCGAACCGCCGTTTGAGGTCGGCGGCCTGCCGCTCCAGCTCGTCGGCGAAATCCGGATCGTTCCAGAAGGTCCGGGCCAGCCGGGCGGCCCGGACCTTTGCGTCGTACGCGTAGCCCTGCAACTCGCAGGTGGCCCGGGGGAAGCCGGGCAACTGACCGTCGGCGTACGAGATGGCGTCCCAGGAGTCCTTCCAGCACTGGTTCTGCAGGCCGGTCTCCGGGTTGCGGGTCTGGTACCAGAGGTAGCCGGTGCCGAGCAGGTCACCGTAGGTGTCGATCCACTCCAACCCTCTGCGGACCTGCGATTCCAGCTTGCGGACGAGTGTGGCGTCGCCGGTCCACCGCTCGTACTCGTCGAGCAGGATGATGAACAGGGGCGTCGAGTCGGCCGACCCGTAGTACGGCGAGTGTGGCTGCTCCTCGAAGCCGGCTGTCTCCCCGTACCGCAGCTCGTGCAGGATCTTGCCGGGTTCCTCGTCGCGGAAGTCGTCCACCCGCTGCCCCTGGAGTCCGGCCAGCATCAGGATGGTCGGCGGGACCAGCTCCGGCAGGAACGGCAGCACCTGCAACGAGGTGATGATGCTGTCCCGGCCGAACAGGGTCATGAACCAGGGCAGTCCCGCGGCGATCAGCCGTACGCCCAGGGCGATCGACTCGTAGCGCAGCGCGGCCAGGTCGTTGAGGCTGCGCCGGTACGCCCCGGCCAACGGCTCGCAGTCGCAGCCGAGCTTCGGCGCCCGGTCGATCAGCTCCTGCTGCTCGGCCCGGATGGCTGTCGCGCTGCGGCTGCCGCCGTACGGGAGGGTGGCCCGGATGTCCTCGCCCCGGGCCCCGTAGACGACGCTGGACACGTGCAGTCGGGTGGTCCACCTGCCGTTGCGGGCCACCCGGATCCGGAAGGTCATCCCGGTGTCGTCGACCTGCGCCGGCGCGGTGGTGCTGACCACCATCTCCCTGTGGAACGCCTCCCGCCGGTAGGTCAGCCGCAGCTCGTTCTCGGCGACAGTGACCGTGGTGCGGCCCCGCTTCTGCCGAGAGTTCTTGATTTCGAACAGGTCGGCGAAGTCGGCCCCGATCTCGATCCGGAGGTTGTACTCGACCTCCGCGCCGAGGTGGTTCAGCACTGTCAGCTCCTCCTCGAAGCTGCCCACTATCGCCCGGCTGCGGATCACCGACGCCTTGGCGTCCAGGTAGTGCGTGGGTTCGCCGGGGGCGAGGAAGAACCTGGTGCGGTACGACTCGGCATCGTCGACGGAGAGAGCGTGCAGCCGTTCGCCGTCCAGGGTGAGCACCCACGTGGACAGGAAACGGGTGTCGAAGGAGAACAGCCCGGTGGGGAAGTCGTAGGACGGTTCGATGTCCCCGCGCCGGTCGCTGACCAGGAAGGTGTTGCCGTCCAGAATGCTGACGAGGTCCTTCACCCGAGTCGCCCGGCTGCTCGGCGGGCCGTTTCGCGGGGATCGCGGGTGCCGGGCGGGTTCGGAAAGAACCGGCGGAAGGCGAGGAAGAGCACCACGTTCCCGCTGAACGTGCTCTCGTTGCGCAGCACCGCGGCGACCCCCTGGGCCTCGCCGCTGATCAGCCTGTCGAAGAGGGCGGCGCTGCTGTACCAGATCGCGTCGGCCGGGCCACGCCCCCGGCTGACCTGCACCGCCCCGGGCCGCATCCGGACCAGCCAGTGTTCGGTGCGGTGGTCTTCGCCGAGGTCGATCTGGAGGGTGCCGTCGGCCAGGCCGCCCAGGACGTCGGGTGCGCGCGACGGCAGTGCCTCGAAGAACCTCTCCGCCGCCTCGGTCACATCCGAATCGTAGGCAGCTGTCCGGGATGTCGGGGCGGTATCGACACTCCGCTCGGATCGACCGACCGCCGCCGTGCGGTCAGTAGACGAGTGCCTGCGCGCCCTCGGCCAAGGCCTCCTCGACGAAGACCGCGGCACCGGCGATCCGGACCCCGGGCAGCACGTCGTCCGGGCCGATCTCCCGTCGGGCCGCGCACTGCGTGCACGCGGTCACCCGACCACTGGTCAGGATGACGTGCAACAGCTCGGCCAGGGGTGCGGAGTGCGGCAGGTCGAACTGTTGGGCGCGACCGGGCAGCGCGAACCAGGTGGACTCACCGGTCAGCCAGAGCGAGACGTCCACCCCGGCCGCTACCGCCGTCGCGGCGACGGTGAATGCCTGCGCGCACCGCTCCGGGGCGTCCGCCCCCGCGGTGGCCTTGACGACGAGATTGCGGGCCATGTGACCCAGCATAGGATGGCCGGGATGGTTACCGAGATCGGGTTTGTCAGCCTGCTGGTCGCTGGCCTGGGCGGGCTCGCCGGTGGCCTGGTCTACCTTGCCGTACGCATTTCGAGAGGACGTTGGTGACGCTGGTGAGCGAGAACCCGCTGCAGCCGCCGTGGCTGAACGCGCCGCCGGTCGAGGAGTACCCGTTCGAGGAGAGCCACGACCTGCGGGTCGGGCCGAAGCTGCACCCCGCGCTTGATGCCCTGCTGCCGTACATCGGTCTGTGGCGCGGTCGGGGCAAGGGCGGTTTCCCCACCATCGAGGATTTCGACTACGCGCAGGAGATCCGGATCAGCCACGACGGCCGGCCGTTCCTGCACTACGAGTCGCGTGCGTGGATCCTCGACGAGGAGAGCAAGCCGGTCCGTCCGGCCGGTCGCGAGGTGGGCTGGTGGCGGCCGGTGCTGGTGGATGGGCGGGCGACCGACGAGCTGGAGGCGCTGCTGACCACCCCGACCGGGGTGGTGGAGCTGCACCTGGGCAAGCGCACCGGCACGCAGCTCGAGTTCGCCACCGACGCGGTGATCCGGACTCCGACCGCCAAGGAGGTCACCGGTGGGCACCGGCTCTTCGGCATCGTCGAGGGTGCGCTGCTCTACGCCCAGGAGATGGCCGCCATGGGGCACGGGCTCAGCCCGCACCTCTCCGCCCGACTGGTCCGTGTCGGCGGCTGACCTCGACGGTCGGCGCCTGACTAGACGGGGAAACCCAGCAGGGTCTGTAGGGCGGGGGTACGCGGGCAGCGAGCCCGCCGTACCCCGTCCAGCGTGTGGACCTCGGCGGCTCCCCGCAGCGACGAGGTGAACCACACGCCGTCCGCCGCGTGCAGTTCGGCGGTGCTGACCATCCGTTCGGTGGAGCGCAGGCCCAGCTCGTTCGCGTGGGCGAGCAGCCAGGCCGCTGTGGTGCCGGCGAGGATGCCGGTGCTGGCGGCCGGCACCGTGCAGAGCGTGTCGTCGGTGAGCCACACCACATTCGCTGTGGGGCCCTCCAGCGCATACCCGTCGGAGGAGATCCAGAGCACGTCGTCCACGCCGGCCCGGCGGGCCCAGCGGCGGGCGGCGCTGTTTACCGCGTACGACGTGGACTTGATGCCGGCCGGCAGCCAGGTCAGCCCGCTGCGGGCGGCGGCGGGCAGCCCCAGCGGCAGGGTGGCCACAGTGATTCCGTCCCGCCGGGCGGCCCGGGTGGCCGCCGGCACCGGGGCCAGCGTGGCGTAGATGGTGGGCGGACCGCCGGCCTCCGGGCCTCGGGTGCAGACCAGCCGAAGTGCCCCCTCCGCAGCCTCTGGCCAGCCTGTCCGCACCTGGTCCAGCAGGTCGATCAGCGCGCTGGCGGGGGGCACTGACAGCTCGACGGCGGTGGCCGCCGTGGCCAGGCGGGCCAGGTGTTCGTCGCGTAGCCACGGCTGGCCGTCGCGCAGGTGCATGGTCTCGAAGAGGCCGTCGCCGTGCAGCACCCCGAGGTCGTCACCGCGGAGCACCGGGTCGCCGGGCGGCACCGGGCCACGCCCCAGGACGGCGATCCGCGCGGTCGGGTCGGCCGCGACCTTCCCGACGGACGACCTCACCATGACCGTCGAGCGTAGCGGTGATCGATCGCGGTGCGGGGAACAGCCTGGTGGCCGAACTATGATCGGACGGTGTCCGAATCCTCCCTCGCGGAAATGCTGCGGGCCCGTGGGCTGCGGCTGACGGCCCAGCGGCAGCTCGTCCTCCAGGCGGTGCTCGATCTGGGCCACGCCACCCCGGAGCAGGTGCACACCGCGGTCCGGGAGGTCGCCGCCGGCGTCAACATCACCACCATCTACCGCACGCTCGAGCTGCTGGAACGGCTCGGTCTGGTCACCCACACGCACCTGTCGCACGGCTCACCGACCTATCACGCCGCCGGTGAACACCAACACGTCCACCTGGTCTGCCGGGAGTGTGGCGCGATCGACGAGATCGATCCGGAGCTGCTCCGCCCCCTCGCCGACCAGTTGGCCGCGCAGCGCGGGTTCCGGGTGGACATCGGGCACGTGTCACTCTTCGGCGTCTGCGCACGCTGCGAGAACGGGGACGAAAAATGATCGACATCGCGGGTGCGGTGGCCGTCGAGGGCATCGACGAGGCCAGCCGTGACCAGCCCGATCCGGCGCACGTCGCGGCCGGCGTGCGGGGGGTGGCCGCGCACTACGGCGACCCGCTGCGCGAGCAGCGCACTCTCGACACCGCTGTCGGTCTGGTCGACCGGTCGCATCGGGGGGTCATCGCGGTGCCCGGGGAAGAGCGGTCCAGTTGGCTGCACACCGTCACCTCACAGCACCTGAACGCGCTGGCGGCCGGTGAGGGCACCGAACTGCTGGTGCTGTCCCCGCACGGCCACATCGAGCAGCACGCCATGGTCGCGGAGGACGGCGAGACCACCTGGCTGGACACCGAGCCGGGCGCGACCCAGGGTCTGTTGACCTACCTGGAGAAGATGCGGTTCTTCAGCAAGGTCGAACCACGCGACGCGACCGCCGAGCGGGCACTCTTGTCGCTGGTCGGGCCGGAGGCCATGGAGGCGCTCGGCACGCTCGGCGTGACCGGGCTCGCCGCGCCGGACGTGGTCGCGGTGCCGGGTCCGAAGTTCCCGCACGGTGCCGTGCCACAGCGGGCGAGCGCTCGGTACGACGTACGAGCGCTGCCGATCGGCGGCTGGGCCCGACGTGGTCCGCTCGGCGTGGACCTGCTGGTGCCCCGCTCGGCGATGGACCAGGTGGTGGCGGAGCTGCGCGGCGCCGGTGTGCCGGTCGCGGGGCTGTGGGCGTACGAGGCGATCCGGGTGGCCGCCCGGCAGCCCCGCGTCGGGGTGGACACCGACCACCGGACCATTCCGGCCGAGGTCGACCTGATCGCCCCGGCGGTGCATCTGGACAAGGGTTGCTACCGGGGGCAGGAGACTGTGGCGCGGGTGCACAACATGGGCCGGCCGCCGCGTCGCCTCGTCCTGCTGCATCTGGACGGGGTGACCACCGACCAGCCGCCGGCGGCCGGTACGCCGGTGACCCTCGACGGCCGGACGGTCGGCTTCGTCGGCACCGCAGTGCTGCACCACGAGCTGGGCCAGGTCGCGCTCGCGGTGTTGAAGCGGAACGTCTCCGACGACGCCGCGTTGCTGATCGGCGAGACCGCGGCGGCGATCGACCCGTCCTGAGCGGGCCGTCTAGGATCGCCGGCATGACGACAGGGACGTTGATCACGGTGGCCCCGACCGGCGCTGAGTCGGCCAAGGCGGAGGTGCCGGCGCTGCCGGTGACCCTCGACGAGTTGCTGCTCACCGCCAAGGAGTGCGAGGCGCTCGGCGCCGCCGTGATCCACGTCCACATCCGCGACGACGAGGCCCGGCCGACGCTCGACCCGGTGCGGCTGGCCGACACCGTGGCGGCGCTGCGGGAGAGAACCGACCTGATCGTGCAGCTCTCCTCCGGTGGTGCGGTGACCGACCCGGAGGCCGCCCGGCTCGCCGTGCTCGACGCGCGTCCGGACATGGCCTCCTGCACCATGGGCACTGTCAACTTCGGCGACGACGTCTTCCTCAACCGCTGGGAGTTCATCGTCGACCTGCACACCCGGATGCAGGAACGCGGGATCGTGCCGGAGTACGAGATCTTCGACCTCGGCCACCTGTCCGCGTTGCAGCGGTTGCTCGGCAAGTACGGGCTGCCGGCCGGCGGGCACGTGCACGTCGACTTCGTGATGGGCGTGCCGGGCGGTATGCCGGGCACCACCGAGACCCTTGTCGCGGCCCACCGGATGCTGCGGGACCTGCCCGAGGGCACCACCTTCTCGGCCACCGGCGTCGGCCGGAGCACCATCGCGGTGCTGCTGGCCTCGCTGTCGACCGGCGGGCACCTGCGGGTTGGCATGGAGGACACCGTGACGTACGCGAAGGGCCGCCCGGTGGAGTCCAACATGCAGTTGGTCGCCCGCGCTGTGGGTTTCGCCCAGCTCGCCCAGCGCCCGCCGCTGACCACCACCGAGGCCCGCGAGCTGCTCGGGCTGTAAGGCCGGGTCTGTCCCGCGCCCCTGTCACCCGGGCGGTGGACCTCCTGGTCACCCCGCCGCCGGGCACCCCCGGACCGTCGGTACCGTCCAGCGCGTGACGAAGACGTACGAGGGCGGCGTGCCGCTCGCCGAGGTGGTCCGGTCCGGGTTCGTGGAGGGTGCGCACCGTGGCTCGGTGGTGGTGCTGGACGCCGCCGGTATCGCTGTGGCGTCCGCCGGGGACGTGTCCTCGCCGATCTTCCCCCGGTCGGCGAGCAAGCCGATGCAGGCGATCGGGATGCTCCGGGCCGGCCTGGCCCTGACCGACCCGGCCGACGTGGCGCTGGTCTCGGCGAGTCACGCGGGCGAGGAATTCCATCTGACCCGGGTCGATGCCCTGCTGGAGCGCGCCGGGTTGGACGCGTCGGCGCTGCACTGCCCGCCCGACCTGCCGGTGGGCGCCGCGGCCCGGGAGGCGGTGCTCCGCGCCGGTGGCGGCCCGAGCCGGGTGCAGATGAACTGCTCCGGCAAGCACAGCGGGATGCTGCTGACCTGCGAGGCCGCCGGTTGGTCGCGGGAGGGCTACTGGCGGCCGGAGCACCCCCTTCAGCAGCGGTTGCGGGCCGCCATCGAGGAGTTCACCGGCGAGCAGGCGGCGGCCGTGGGGGTCGACGGTTGCGGCGCCCCGGTCCTCGCGGTGTCGCTGACCGGCCTGGCCGGGGCGTACCTGCGGCTGGTCGACGCGGAGCCCGGCTCGGTGCCGCGCACCGTGGCCGACGCGATGCGGGCCCACCCGGAGATCGTGGGCGGCACCCAGGCCGACGACACCCGGCTGATGCGTGGCGTCCCGGGGCTGCTGGCCAAGGTCGGTGCCGAGGGTGTGATCGCCGTGGCGCTGCCGGGCGTCGGCGCCGTCGCACTGAAGATCGACGACGGCGCCGACCGGGCCCGGATGCCGGTACTGGTCTCCGCGCTGCGCCGGCTCGGCGTGGACACTCCGGTGCTGACCGAGTACGCCGAGGTGCCGCTCTTCGGTGGCGGGGTCCCGGTCGGGGCGGTCCGCCCGCTCTGGTGACACCGCCGGCGGCGTCGGTGGCGGCTAGCCCAGGAAGTCGAGCAGTGCGGCGTTGACCGGCTCGGGACGCTCCAGCGGCAGCAGGTGCGCGGCGTCCGGTACGTCGGGCAGTCGTACCGCGCCGGGGACCTCGGCGGCGATCCGGTCGGCGAGCCGACTGATGTCCGGCACGTCCGCGGCACCGGCGGTGACCAGGACGGGGATCTTCAGCTCGCCGAGACGACCGATCGCCGGTGGCGACAGCTCTCCCACCTCGACCGCGCCGAGCGCCAGCTCGGCGGCGAGGGCACGCTGGTCCATCTCCTGCGCGAACGCGACCAGCTCGGTGTCGACGTCCTCCGGCTGGCGGTGCGGGCCGACCACCCAGAACCGCACCTCACCGGACGCGCCGGCGACGAAGTCGTCCGGGTCGACCTCGCCGACCAGGCCGTCCCAGAGGTCGTTCGCCTCGTCGGACCACTCGTTGCCGGAGACCGCCGTGTCGAACAGCGCGAGCGCGCTCACCCGGTCGGGGTGGGCCAGCGCGGTGTCGATGGCGACCGCCCCACCGAAGGAGCAGCCGACCAGGGCGGCCCGGGGCAGGTCGAGCGCGTCCAACAGCCCGGCCACGTCGTCGTGGTGCGCGAACGGGGTCGGCGGGAGCTCCGAGTCTCCGTAGCCGCGCAGGTCCGGGACGATCACCCGGTGCCGGGCGGCGAGCGCGGACACCTGCCCCCGCCACATCCGCCGGTCGGCGATTCCGGCGTGCAGCAGGACGACGGGCGAACCGGTGCCGGCCTCGTCGTACGCGATGCTTGCTCCATTGACTGTGATCTTGTGCACGGACGGACCGTACGGATCGGTCGGTCGGCGCGCAAACGGGGCGCTGAGACCTTGCTAACTATGGTTAGCGTTTTGCTTGCAACAGCTAGCGCCGGCGGCTAGCGTCGCTGCCATGGCCACACCCAAGGACCTTCCCGACGTCGGCGGGTTCATCCGCGATCTTCGGCGCAACGCCAAGATCTCGCTACGGCAGCTCGCCGAGCAGGCGGGGGTCAGCAACCCGTACCTCAGCCAGATCGAGCGCGGTCTGCGCAAGCCCAGCGCCGAGGTGCTCCAGCAACTCGCGAGCGCACTGCGGGTCTCCACGCCGGCGATGTACCTACGCGCCGGTCTGCTCGACGACAAGGAAGGCCACGGGGTGCTCGCCGCCATCGCCGTGGACCCCGACCTGACGATGGCGCAGAAGCAGTCGCTCAGTCAGATCTACGAGACGTTCCGCCGGGAGAACACCCGGCTGGCCGAGACCCAGGCCGAAGCCGAGGCGGCGCAGGCCGACCAGCCCGCCAGCCCGCCTGTCAGCCAGGCCGCGGACCTGGCGAATGTCGCCGCCACCGGCCCCACCACAGTGGGCGGCACCCCGACCGAAGCCGTGCTCGAGTCGGTCGCCGTCACCGAGGCGGGCACCGCCCCCGCCCCGGGCAGCACCAGCATCCCCCAGAAGAAGAAGGCCGCCGAGGCGGCCGAAGAGGAGACGTCATGAGCGAGCCGAAGACCAACCGCATCCCCGCCCCGATCTACGCCGCCGCCGGCGCCGGTGAGCTGGCCATCGAGCAGCTGCGCAAGCTGCCGGCAGTGGTCGGCGTGCTCAGCACCCGGGTCGTCGCCGACCTGGGTGGCCGGGCCGTGCTGACCGGCTTCGAGCTGAAGCAGAAGGCCACCGAGACGCTGCGCACCGCCAACGAGACCGCCGACCTGGCGAAGCTGCGCGAGGTGGCCGACATCGACAAGCTGCGCGCCGCCGCGACCCGCAACGCCGCCCTGGTGGTCGCGGGCGCCCAGGTCGCCCAGGAGCGCGCGTTCGCCGCGTACGGCGCGCTGGTCGCCCGGGGCGAGCGGGTCGTCGGTGCCGGGGTGCTGGAGGCCGCCGAGACGGTCAACGCCGACATCGAGGCCACCGAGGCCGTGACGCCGGCCACCACCGCGGCTGTCACCACCACCGCTGCGGCCCCCGCCGACGTGCCGACCCCAGCCGACGTTGCCGAGATCGCCGAGGCCAAGCCCGCCGCGGTCAAGAAGGTCGCCCGCGCGCCGAAGGCCGCCAAGCCGGTCGAGACCCCGTCGGCGAAGCTTCCCCGGGCCACCAAGCGGACCCGCCCGGCCGCCGAGTAGCTCGTCCCGTCGACGACCCCGGCGGCGTCCTTGTCGGACGTAGCCGGGGTCGTGGACATAAACTGGCCGACATGGCCAACGCCGCGCCGATCTTCGCGTTCGAAGTCCGCTACGTGATCGAGCTGATTCTGCTCGTCTTCGCGCTGATCATCCAGGGTGTCGCGCTGGTGCACGCCGTCACGCAGCGCTCCGACGCCTTCCCCGCCATCGGGACGCTGCCCAAGGGCGGCTGGATCGCCATCCTGGCGGTCTGCCTCGTGCTCACCCTGCTCGGCTTCGGTCCGATCAGCCTCTTCGGACTGATCGGCATCGCCGCCGGTCTGATCTACCTGCTCGACGTACGGGTCGGTCTGCGTGACCTCAGCGACGGCAAAGGGTTCTGGTGAGAGGTTTTCGCTGGCCGCCCCCACCCGACAGCGGACCCCGCACCTGGGGGCCCGGGCCGGGTGGGCCGCGTACCGGCCGGCCGGCGCTGCCGGAGCCGGAGACCGAGCTGGTCACCACCCCGCACGGCGTACGACTGGAGCGGCTGGTCACCGGCACCGGTGATCCGGTCACCGTGTTCGCGCACGGGCTGGGCCATGGCATCGCCACCACCCGACCGTTCGGCAGTGGGGTGAACGGCCGCAAGGTGTTCTTCCAGTTCCGCGGGCACGGCCGATCCGTTGCCCCGGACGGGCCGTGGGACTACCTGGACCTGGCCCGGGATCTGCGGGCGATCGCCGACCTCGGCGGCGCCAGCCGGGCGTTCGGCGCGAGCCTCGGCGCGGGTGCCCTCTGCCGGCTCCTCGTGGAGAGCCCGGAGCGTTTCGACAAGCTAGTCTTCTTCCTGCCGGCGGTCCTCGACGAGCCACGCGGGCCGGTCGCCCGGGAGCGCGTCACCGACCTGCTGGAGGCGGTGGAGAGCGGGGACGCCTCGGCGGTCGCCGACATCGTCACGCTGGAGTTGCCCCCGGCGGTGCGCAACACCCCGGCCGGCTGGGCCTACCTGCGACAACGGCTGGACCAGCTGCTCCGCGACGGTCTCGCCGACGGTCTGGCCACGCTCACCGACCAGACACCGCTGCGCCAGATCGGCGACCTGACGGGGGTCACCGCGCCGGCGCTGGTGATCGGTTGCGCGGGCGACGACCTGCACCCGGTCGAGGCCGCCGAGCGGCTCGCCGTCGCGCTGCCCCAGGCCACCCTGCACGTGTACGACAGACCCGGCGTGCTCTGGTCGGAACGCGCCGATCTGCGGGACCGCATCTCCGGCTTCCTGAACGAGTAGCCTGCCCTGTCATGGGCGTCACACAGCACGGCCGGACGCACCGGCTTGACCTTGCCGATCCGACACTGCGCGAATGGACGTGCACGGTCCTGCACGCCGATGCGGAGCAGGGCATCGTGCTGGACCGTTCGGCGTTCTACCCGGGCGGCGGTGGTCAACCACCCGACCACGGCGTGCTGCTCTGGCAGGGGGTGCAGACCCGGATCGTCGGCACCCGCAAGGGCGACGACCCCTACCTGATCCCCGCCGAGGGTGACCCGCTGCCGCCGGTCGGCACCGAGGTCGTCGGCGCGGTGGAGGACGAGCGCCGCACTCGGCTGATGCGTACCCACTCCGGGCTGCACGTGCTCTGCGGTGTGGTGTTCCGCGACTTCGGCGCGCTGGTGACCGGCAACTCGATGGAGCCGGGCGAGGCCCGGATGGACTTCAACCTCCCCGAGGTTCCCCCGGACTTCAAGAGCCGCATCGAGGAGTTGGTCAACGCCGAGGTGGCCGCCGACCGCTCGGTCGCCACCCGGGTGTTGCCGCGCACCGAGGCGCTGGCCCTGCCGGACATCATCCGTACCCAGTCCAACCTCATTCCGCCGGATGAGCAGGAGGTCCGGATCGTCGACATCGTCGGGCTGGACGTGCAGGCCGACGGCGGCACCCACGTCGCCTCCACCGCCCAGATCGGCAAGGTGCAGGTGGTCAAGGTGGAGAGCAAGGGCCGGGCCAACCGTCGGGTCCGGGTCCGACTGGTCGACTAGATCGAGTAACGAATTCGGACGTCGGTTGTCAGGTATTCCTGACAGCGTCGCAGGCATGACACAACCGCTCACAGGAAAGATCGCGCTCGTCGCCGGTGCCACCCGTGGTGCCGGGCGGCAGATCGCCGTTCAGCTCGGCGCGGCCGGTGCCACTGTCTACGCCACCGGTCGCAGTTCCCGGGCCGGCCGCTCCGAGATGGACCGGCCGGAGACCATCGAGGAGACCGCCGAGCTGGTCAGCGCGGCCGGCGGCACCGGCATCGCCGTTCAGGTCGACCACCTGGTGCCCGAGCAGGTCCGCGACCTGGTCGCCCGGATCGACGCCGAGCAGGGCCAACTCGACGTGCTGGTGAACGACATCTGGGGCGGCGACCCACTGGTCACCTGGGACAAGCCGGTCTGGGAGCAGCCGCTCGACGCCGGCTTCCGTACGCTGCGACTGGCCGTCGACACGCACATCATCACCAGCCATTTCGCCCTGCCGCTGCTGATCCGCAAGCCCGGCGGCCTGGTGGTGGAGATGGGCGACGGCACCAAGGCGTACAACGACGAGAACTATCGGCTGTCGGTCTTCTACGACCTGGCCAAGGTCTCGGTCAACCGGCTCGCCTTCAGTCAGGCGCACGAGCTGACGCCGCACGGCTGCACGGCAGTGGCACTCACCCCCGGCTGGATCCGTTCCGAGGCGATGCTGGAGCACTTCGGCGTGACCGAGGAGAACTGGCGCGACGGTGCCGCCACCGACCCGAACTTCCTCATCTCGGAGACCCCGGCCTTCGTCGGCCGGGCGGTGGCCGCGCTCGCCGCCGACGAGGAGAAGGCCCGTTGGAGCGGCAGGTCCGTCGACGCCGGCACGCTGTCCAAGGTGTACGGGTTCACCGACCTGGACGGCAGCCAACCCGAGGGCTTCCGGTACATCACCGAGGTGGTCGACGCGGGCAAACCGGCGGACGTCACCGGCTACCGGTAGAGCGCACCGAGCCGGTCGGCGCTCTCCGCTAACAACCGCCGCAGCTCCGGTGGGCCGAGGACCTCCACCTCGGGGCCGAGCCCCAGCAGTTGGTGGTACGCCACCTGGACCGACTCGACGGGCAGCCGCGCCACCACCCAGCCCTGCCCGTCGGGTGGGCTGGCGGCGGCGACCATCTCGTCGTACACGAAGGGGGCATCGACCTGGTGCCGGAGCTGGCGCAGGCCGGCGGGGCTCAGCCGGACGGCGACCTCGGCCCGCAGCATGGTCCGCAGGAACGACCCGGCCTGCTCGCGCCAGTGCCCGGCCAGGTCGAAGCCCTCGTCGCGGTCGAAGTGCTCGTCGCCCACCTCGACCCCGGTGACCCGGTCCACCCGGTAGGTGCGCACATCGTCGCCGACCCGGCCGACCAGATACCAGACCCCGCTCTTGAGCACCAGGCCGTACGGCAGGACTTGGCGGGTCACCTCCCGGTCGCCGCGTCGGTAGCGCAGCCCCACCACCCGGTCGCCCCAGACCGCCCGGGCCAGCTCGGGCAGCCAGAGCGGTGGCGTGGTCTCCCGGAACCAGCCCGGCACATCCAGGTGGAACCGCTGCCCGGCACGGGCCGGCGCGTCGCGCAGGGCGGGTGGCAGCGCGGCGAGCACCTTCAGCTCGGCGGACGCGACAGCGTCGGCGAGCCCCATCTCACCGGCCGGTCCGGGCAGCCCGGCGAGGAAAAGCGCCTCCGCCTCGTCCCGGGTCAGCCCGGTCAGTCGGGTGCGGTACCCGCCGAGCAGGCGGTAACCGCCGGCTCGCCCCCGGTCGGCATAGACCGGCACGCCCGCCGCGGAGAGCGCCAGGACGTCCCGGTAGACGGTCCGCTCGGAGATCTCGAGCTCCCGCGCCAGCTCGCTCGCGGTCATCGACCCGCGCGACTGCAACAGCAACAGCAACGAGATCAGTCGGGACGCGCGCATCCGCCCATCCTGCCCGGTGCCGCTCAGCGCCCGCCGGGCGTCAGCAAACCCCTGTCGTACGCGGTGGCCACCGCGGCAGCCCGGTCGTTGACCCCGAGCTTGGCGTACAGGTGCAGCAGGTGCGTCTTGACTGTGGCCTCGCTGATGAACAGGCGGGTCGCCGCCTCCCGGTTGGAGGCACCCCGGGCCACCAGGGTGAGCACCTCCAACTCCCGTTGACTGAGCGGCTCCTCGGCGGGAGCGCGCAGCCGGCCCATCAGCCGGCCGGCGACGCTGGGCGCGAGCACCGACTCGCCCCGGGCCGCAGCCCGGACCGCCCGAACCAGGTCCTCCCGAGGCGTGTCCTTGAGTAGGTAACCGGTCGCGCCGGCCTCGATCGCCGGCAGCACGTCAGCGTCCGTGTCGTAGGTGGTGAGCACCAGCACCCGGGCGGTGCTGCCGGCGCGAGCCAGCCTGCCGATGGCGGTCACCCCGTCCATGCCGGGCATCCGCAGATCCATCAGCACCACGTCCGGCCGCAGCGTCGCGACCAGGGCCAACGCCTCCGAACCGTCCGCGGCCTCGCCCACCACCTCGAAATCGGGGTCGCCGGTGAACATGCCCCGCAGGCCGTCCCGCACGACCGGATGGTCGTCGACGATCAGCAGTCGAACCGGGGCGGTCAACAGGCACCTCCGGGTAGCGCGGGGACGGACGCCGAGATGGCGGTGCCGCCGCCCGGCTCGGATTCGACTGCCAACTCGCCACCGACCCTCGTCACCCGTTGCCGCATGGCGGTCAGCCCGTACCCGCCGCCCGGCTCGCGGGGCAGCGGCTGGTCGGTGAGGTCGAAGCCCGCCCCGTCGTCACGGACGTCGAGCGTGACCACGTCCGCCATGTACGACAGGGTCAGCCCGACCCGCGACGCGGCGGCGTGCCGGGCCACGTTCGACAGCGCCTCCTGGGCGGCCCGCAGCAGTGTCACCTCGACCTCAGGGTGCAGTGGGCGGGGGGTGCCGGTGGTGGCCACGTCGGCCCGTACCCCGTTCAGTGCCGACCAGCGCCCGCCCAGATCGACGAGGGCGTCCGGTAGCCGGGCCGTCTCCAACGGTTCCGGACGGACCGCCTGTACCGAACGGCGGGCCTCAGTGAGGCTCTCCCGGGCCAGGGCGAGCGCGTTGTCGACGTGCCGACGCCAATCGGCGGACCGGTCGCGGGTCTGCTCGGCCGCCTCCAACTGGGTGATGATGCCGGTCAACCCCTGCGCCAGGGTGTCGTGGATCTCGCGCGCCATCCGTTGCCGTTCGTCCAGCACGCCGGCCTCCCGGGCCTGGGTGAGCAGTTGGGCGTGCAGCCCGGCGTTCTCACTGGCCGTCTCGGTGAGTTGGCGGTTGGTCTCGCCGAGTTCCGCCACCAACCGTTTGCGTTTGGCGTCCTCCTGTTCGGCGACCATCGCGAACCAGCTCACCGAGCCGGCCACCACCAGGTTGAACAGCACCAGCACCAGCCAGAGTGGCAGGTGCGACACCACCACCGACAGGCCACCGCCCTGCGACGTGGCGACCAGGGCGGCAGTGGTGACCACGCCGGCGACCCGCCAGCGCCCGGGCAGCACCGGAAAGGCGTGGATGTAGCCGATCCAGGCGAAGAAGCCGTACCACGGGCTGGCGGCCACCAGTGCGGCGGCGAACGTGAGCAGGCCGGCGTAGTAGACCGCCATCAGCGTGCGCCGACTCTGCCAGCCGGGGTGCAGTGTGACGAACCAGGCGACCCAGCATCCGGCCGCCACGGCGATGGCGAGGGTGGGCAGTGCCCCAAGATGAGCGGGTGCCGGTGCGACGAGGGCCAGCAGGGTGCCCAGGGTCAGCCCGCCGAAGGGGAACACCCGATAGAGGCTCGCCTCGCGTTCCCGCCAACTGGCCAGACGGTCGTGCCCACCGTTGCAGGTCATCGCATCTCCGCTCACTCCCAGCGGAACAGTTTCGCCGCGCTGGCGCCGGCCGCCACGGCGATCACCGCCATTATCCCCAGGTGCAGCGGCTGCGGCGGGGTGCCGGTCCAGGCGTCGAGGAGTGCCTGCACCCCGGGCGGCGTGTAGTCGCCGATCCGCGCCACGACGTCCGGGAGCAGGAACCGAGGCAGGTAGACCCCGCCGAAGAACATGGTCACCAGGAACAGCGGCACGGCCAGGGCCTGGGCCGCCTTCGTCGTGCGGGCCACGGCGGCGACCAGCAGTCCGAGCGACAACAGCGCGGCCGTGCCGAGGATGAACGCCAGCGTGAAGCCGAGCGGGTGCCGGGGGAACGGCACCCCGAACGCGAGCCGGGCGACGACGATGAGCAGCAGCGCGCTGGCCAGGATCCCGGCCAGGGCCAGCACCAGTTGGGCCGCGAGCAGAGCCGCCGGGTGCGCCGGGGTGGTCGCCAGCCGACGCAGCACGCCACGTTCCCGGTAGGTGGCCAGCACCGAAGGCAGGATGTTCACCCCGACCATGGCGAGGGTGACCACCAGCAGCGACGGGGCGAAATAGCTGACGAAGGTCTGCCCGTCGAAGGTCGGATCCGGCTTGCGCAGCGACGGGATCAGTCCCAGCACCACCAGGATCAGCGTGGGCAGCCCGATCGTGGTGAGGAGCGTCGGCAGGTCCCGCAGGTAGAGCCGCGCCTCGGTTCTCAGGATGTTGCGGAAGGCGTGCATTGCCGGCTCCCTCTCAGTTGGCGGGCCGATGCCCGGTCAGCTCGACGAAGGCGTCGTCGAGGGTGGACTGCTCCAGCCGCAGGTCCGCGGCGACGATCTGGTGGCGGGCGAGCACCGAGGTGACGGCGTGCAGCAACTCCCCGGTGCCGGTCACCACCACCTGGCTGCCGGTTCGCTGCACGGCGGACACCTCGGGCAGGTCGGTGAGGAGCCGATCGTCGACCGGGGCCGACGGCCGGAACCGGATCCGCTGCTCCGGAGCCACAGTCGACACCAGGCCCGCCGGGCTGTCCAGGGCGACCACCCGCCCCCGGTCGATCACCGCGACCCGGTCGCAGAGCCGCTCGGCCTCCTCCATGAAGTGGGTGACCAGCACGATCGTCACCCCGCTGTCGCGGACCTGCTCGATGAGGCCCCAGGTGTCCCGGCGGGCCTGCGGGTCCAGCCCGGTGGTCAGCTCGTCGAGGATGGCGATCTCCGGGTTGCCCACCAGGGCCAGCGCGATGGAGAGCCGCTGCTTCTGACCGCCGGAGAGCTTCTTGTACGCGGTGTTCCGCTTGTCGCCGAGGCCCAGCTTGTCGATCAGCGCGGCCGGGTCGGCCGGGTTGCTGTAGAACGAGGCGTACAGCTCCAGCGCCTCGGCCACCCGAAGCCGGTCCGGCAGTTGACTTTCCTGGAGTTGCACCCCGACCCGCTGGCGTAGCTGGGCCGCGTCCCGGCGGGGGTCGAGCCCGAGGACCGACACCCCGCCCCCGTCGGGGACACGCAGCCCGGCCACACACTCGACTGTGGTGGTCTTGCCGGCGCCGTTCGGACCGAGGACGCCAAAGATCTCGCCGGCCTCCACGGCGAGCGACACGTCGTCCACCGCCACCAGGTCGCCGTACCGCTTCTTCAGGTGGGTCACCTCGATGACCGGCATCGTGCCGCCTTTCGCCGCCGCTGACTTCGTACCCCTCAAGGGTTGTCGGGGTGACCCGGCGGCGAATCGACCGGTCAGCGACGAACCTCGGCGTCCCCGGTGGATCACTGCCGTCCGTCAACCGGTTGATGTGTACGAGGTGAGTCGCTGCTAGCGCTCCGCCCGGCGGATCCGATCACGGCTGGTTAGGCTGCTCGATCGTGGATGCCAGCAGAATCGCCAGCCCGGTGACCGGGGTCGTCGGACGCTTCCTCGCCGGGGCGGGGCTGCTCCTGCGCGGGTTGGGCCTCTACGTCCGCAGCCCGGGGCTGATGCTGCTCGGCATCGTGCCGGCGCTGATCTCCGGCGTGCTCTTCCTGGCCGCGCTCGCCGCGCTGGTGTACTTCGTGGACGATCTCGCCGCGTTGGTAACCCCCTTCGCTGACGACTGGTCGAGCACCGGCCGCAGCCTGGTCCGGGTGATCGCCGGGTTGGCCTTCCTGGGGCTCGGCGGCCTGCTTGGAGTGCTCACCTTCACCGCTGTCACCCTGGTCATCGGCGACCCGTTCTACGAGAAGATCTCCGAGCAGGTCGAGCAGCGGTACGGCGGCACGCCGGGCGCGGTGGACGTGCCCTTCTGGTCGTCGCTGCGCCGCAGCCTCGCCGACTCGGTACGCCTGGTGGCGCTCACGGCGTTGGTCGGCATCCCGCTCTTCGTCGCCGGCTTCATCCCGGTGGTCGGCCAGACTGTCGTCCCGGTCATCGGGGCGGCAGTGGGCGGGTGGTTCCTCGCCGTGGAGTTGGTGGGTGCGCCGTTCTACCGACGAGGGATGCGGCTGCCGCAGCGCCGGACGATCCTGAAGGCCGACCGACCCACAGCGCTCGGCTTCGGAGTGGCCGTCTTCCTCTGCTTCCTGATCCCGCTCGGCGCCGTGCTGATCATGCCGGCCGCGGTCGCCGGTGCCACGTTGCTGGCCCGCCGCTCGATGGGCCAGCCGATCGAGGAGGGCTGACGTGGAGATCACCCTGGTCGAGCCGCACCTTTCCGCGATCTTGCACATTCTGTCGCGGCATAGGGGGCATTCCGTGCATATCGGCGACCGAAAGTGCAAGATCGGCGCGGGCGGGGGTCGCTGACGCGCGGGTGGCTGCCGGTCAGGTCACGTCGGCCAGGCAGGTCCACTGGGATGCCACCGGCCGATAGCCCAGTCGTGTGTTGATCGCGAGCATCGGCCCGTTCGCCGCGTCGTTCGAGGTGTACGCGACGCGCACGCCGTCCGCAGCTGCCCGGTGCAGCGCGGCGGTCTTGGTGAGCCGGGCGAGGCCCCGCCCCCGGTATTCCGGGATGGTGCCGGTGAAGTCCGACCACATCCGGTCTCCGTCCCGCTTCACCAGGCTGAAGGCGGCGACCGCACCATCTACCTCGGCGACGGTGCTGGCCGCCTTGTCCAGGCCGAGGTTGTTCCAGACGTCGTACTGCCAGCTCTTGTAGCTGATCGAGTCGACCGGCACGTCGCCCGGCTCGTCGGCGGCCGAGGCCACGTCGGCCTCGTACAGCAGGTGCGGGTCCAGGTCGGAGATCGGCAACAGTCGTACGCCCGGGGGCGGCTCGGGGAGCGCGGGTGCCGGGTTGAGGTCGAGCGCCGAGTAGCGCACCTCCCGGCTGGGCTCGTAACCGTGCCGGCGAGCGAACGGCAGCCCGTCCGTCTGCGCCATCGCGCGTATCCGACGGATTCCCAACTGACGGAGGTGGTCGGTGGCGGTGGTCAGCAGCGCCGTGCCGAGGCCCTGTTGCCGGTGTTCCGGGTGCACGTGCAGCATCGAGATCTCGCCGAAGTCCGGGGTGGAGGTCCAGCCGGAGCGTTGCGCGGACGTCCACCCGACCACCCGGTCGTCGACCTCGGCCACGAAGGCGATCCAGCCCTCCTCGGGTGGGGGCTCGGCGAGCATCTTCCGGGTCGACTCGACCCCGCGCACCAGATACGGGTAGACCGTCGTCCGGAGGGCCACCACGCCCGGGGCGTCGTCCGGCTGTGCCACCCGGATCCGCATGTCAGGCCCCCATCCGTACGGCGGCGACCGCCCCGACCGAGACGAGTTGGTGGGAACGGCTGAACACGTGCAGCAACGCAACAGGATCCGGCATGCCGGCGAGGCTAGCGACGATCGTCCGCCGAAGCGACGAATTAACCATTCGCCGTCCGCCCGTGACCGCTCGGCAGGCAGCAACTTCAGGGAAAGAGTGGCCTCCGAGCGCTGGGAGACCACTATCTCCCTGAAGTTGTGCGGATCTTGGGGGTGGGCGCGGTGCGGACCGCACGGCGGGCGCGGCACGGGCTGGGGTTAGGCGGAGGCGCGGCGGATCAGCTCGGTGGGGAGCATGATCGCCTGCTCGATGCTCTCCCCGGCGGCCAGCCGGAGCAGTTGGCGGGTCATCCGGCGGCCGAGTTCCACGATCGGCTGCCGGACGGTGGTCAGCGGCGGCTCGGTGTAGGCGGCGGTCTCGATGTCGTCGAAGCCGACCACCGCCACGTCGTCGGGCACCCGCCGACCAGCCTCGCGCAGCGTCCGCAGGGCGGCGTGCGCCATCAGGTCGGAGGCGGCGAAGACGCCGTCGAGGTCGGGATGCTCGGCGAGCAGGCGGCGCATCGCCGCCGACCCGGACTCCCGGGTGAAGTCACCGATGGCGATCAGCTCGGGAAGCCCCGCGTCGGCGACAGTGCTGCGGTAGCCGCTGAGCCGTTCGATCCCGGCCACCATGTCCTGTGGCCCGGCGATGGTCGCGATCCGCCGACGACCGCTGTCGATCATGTGCCGGACGGCTTCGGTCACCCCGCCCACGTGGTCGACGTCGACGTACGGGACGGGCACGTCGCCGAGCGGGCGGCCGCTGACCACCACCGGGATGCCGAGTCGGGCCAGCGTGCCGGGCAGGGGGTCGGCACCGTGCAGCGACGCGAAGAGCACGCCGTCGACGTGCCGGCCGGTGGTGTACCGCTCGACCCGGTGGTGCCCGGCCGGCGAGCCGGCGAGCATCAGCACCAGTTGCTTGTCGGCCGCCTCCAGCTCCTGGCTGACGCCCCGGATGATGCCGGGGAAGACCTGGTCGTCGGAGAAGACCCGGGTGGCCGCCTCCGGCATGACCAGGGCGATCGAGTCGGTGCGCTGGGTGACGAGGCTGCGGGCCGCCAGGTTGGGGACGTACCCCAACTCGGCGACCGCCCGGGTGACCGCCTCGCGGATCGGTTCGGCGACGGTGGTGGAGCCGTTGACCACCCGGGAAACGGTGGCGCGGGACACCCCGGCCCGCGCTGCCACCGCCTCGAGCGTCGGCCGCTGCGCCGTCGTCATCGCGCTTTCCCCCCGCTCGTCACAGCCCGTTCCGGGAGATCACCTCCTGGTACCACCGGGCGCTGGCCTTCGGTGTGCGCCGCTGGGTCAGGTAGTCGACGTGCACGATCCCGAACCGCTTGCGGTAACCCTCCGCCCACTCGAAGTTGTCCAGGAATGACCATACGAGATAACCGCGCAGGTCCACGCCCCGGGAGATCGCCTCGTGCGCCGCACGGAGGTGCCCGTCGAGGTAGGCGATGCGATCGGCGTCGATCACCTGCGTTGGTCCGTCGGGCGAGTCGGCGCCGGGCTTGTCGGGGAACGCGCCACCGTTTTCGGTGATCAGCAGCGGCACACCGGGGTAGTCGGCGGCGATCCGCTCCAGCAGCCGGGTGAGCCCGGCTGGTTCGATCATCCAACCCATGTCGGTGAGCGGCCCGGCCGGTGGCAGGAAGTGCACAGCGCCCTCGGTGCCCGGGTACGCGCCGTTGCCGGCGCCGTCGGGCCGACCGGCCACGTAACTCGGTGCGTAGTAGTTGATGCCGAGCAGGTCGATCGGGGCGGCGATCACCTTCTCGTCGCCGTCGCGGATGAACGTCGGCTCGACGATCCGGGCCACGTGCTCGCGGACGTCGTCCGGGTAGCCGCCGGCCAGCAGCGGGTCGAGGAAGATCCGGTTGTGCAGGCCGTCGACCAGGCGGACCGCTGCGGCGTCGGCGGCGCTCTGCGGGTCGGCCGGGCGCACGTCGGCCGGGTTGACGGTGACACCCACGCTGCGCGCGCCGGCCGCCCGCAAGGCCCGCGCCGCCAGGCCGTGCCCCAACAGCAGATGGTGTACGGCGGTGAAGGCCGCCGCCGGATCCTGCTCACCCGGAGCGTGCAGGCCGTTGGCGTAACCGAGGTAGGCCGAGCACCACGGCTCGTTGAGCGTTGTCCACACGTCGATCCGGTCGCCGAGGCGGGCGTACACCGCTGTGGCGTAGGTGGCGAAGTGTTCGGCGGTGTCCCGGTTGGTCCAGCCGCCCCGGTCACCGAGGGCCTGCGGCAGGTCCCAGTGGTAGAGGGTGACGATCGGGTCGATTCCCCTGTCGAGCAGCGTGTCGGTGAGTCGGTCGTAGAAGTCCAGCCCACGGGGGTTGGCCGGGCCGGTGCCGTCGGGCTGGATCCGCGGCCAGGCGACCGAGAACCGGTACGCCCGAAGGCCCAGCTCGACCATCAGCGCCACGTCGTCGGCGTACCGGTGGTAGTGGTCGCAGGCGACGTCGCCGGTGTGGCCCTGGTACACCTTGCCCGGCGTACGGCTGAATGTGTCCCAGATGGACGGACCGCGACCGTCGTCGCGGGCCGCACCCTCGATCTGGTACGCGGCGGTGGCCGCCCCCCAGAGGAAGTGTTCGGGAAACCGGATCTCGTTGCTGGGCCGGTTGGTTGGCTCGCTCCGCTCGTTCACGCCTTGACCGCACCTTCCATGATTCCGCCGATGATCTGCCGGCCGAACAACACGAAGACCAGTAGCAGGGGCAGCGTCGCGATGGCCGTTCCGGTGAACACCTGCGACATGTCCTGGTAATACCCGTCCGACAGTGCTCGTAGGGACAGCTGCACCGTCGGATTCGCCGGATCGTTCAATACAGCGTACGGCCACAGGAAGTCGTTCCAGGTGGTCATGAAGGTGAGCAGACCGAGGACTGCGGCGGCGGGACGCAGGGCGGGCAGCACGACGTGCCACCAGATCCGGGCGGTGCCGCAGCCGTCCATCCGGGCGGCCTCGATCAGTTCGTCGCTGATGGCCTGGCCGGCGTACTGCCGCATCATGAACACCCCGAACCCGGTGACCAGCACCGGGACGATGACCGCTGGCAGCCGGTCGTTCCAGTGCAGCTTGGTCATCAGCAGGTAGAGCGGGATCACGCCGAGCTGCGTCGGCACCATCATCGTCGCGATGATCACCAGCAGCAGGGCGTTGCGGCCACGGAACCTGAGCTTGGCGAAGGCGAACCCGGCCAGGCTGGAGAAGAACACCACGGAGACGGTCACAGTGGTCGCGACGATCGCCGAGTTGATCAGGCCGGTCAGGAAGTACGCGTCGGTGTTGTCGAACAGGCGGGCGATGTTGGCGCCCAGGTTGCCGCCGGGGGTGACCGGGGGTGGCAGTTGGCCCATCGCGTCGTTGCTGCGGCTGGCGACGACGAACATCCACCAGATCGGGAAGACCGACAGGCCGACGGCGACGATCAGGGCGAGGTAGGTGAGCGGGCTGGCCCGCCAGAGCCGGCTCATCGGGTGGTTCCCTTCCGGGCGCTGGGGCGCGCTCCGCCGCCGAGGCGGCGCAGGAGCAGCACGTTGACCGCCGCGACGATCGCGATGAGCGCGAAGAGCAGCCAGGCCACTGCCGAGCCGTACCCGAAGTTGTAGTGCGGGGCGAAGGCGTTCTCGAACATGTACATGGTCAGCGTCTGCGACTCGCGCAGCGGCCCACCACGGATCGGGTTGGTGCCGGAGTGGAACATCCGGGGCTCGGTGAAGAGTTGCAGGCCGCCGATGGTGGCGATGATGGCGCAGAAGATGATCGTCGGTTTGAGCAGCGGCACTGTGACCGACCAGAACTGTCGGGCCCGGTTGGCGCCGTCGATCGCCGCCGCCTCGTACAGGTCGCGGGGGATGGCCTGCATCGCGGCCAGCAGGATCAGCGCGTTGTAGCCGGTCCACCGCCAGTCGACCATGGCGGAGATGGCCACCCAGGAGGCCAGCCGGTTGGACTTCCACTCGATCGCGTCCATCCCGACCAGGTCGAGCAGCCAATTGATCATCCCGAACTCGCGGCCGAAGAGCACACCGAACACGATCGCCACCGCGGCGGTGGACGTGACGTTGGGGACGAGCACCGCCATCCGCCAACCGGTGCGCCCACGCAGGCCCCGGTTGAGCAGGTTGGCCAGCCAGAGGGCGGCCAGCAACTGCGGAACTGTCGAGATGACGAAGATCCCCAGCGTGTTGACCAGCGCGTGCCAGAAGTCGACGTCGGCCAGCAGCCGGGTGTAGTTCTCCGCCCCGACGAAGGGGTGGTCGGCTCCGAGCAGGTCCCAGTCGTGCAGCGAGACCCAGAAGGTGTACGCCAGCGGGTACGCCCCGAAGATGCCGAAGATCAGGAAGAACGGGGCGATGTAGAGGTACGGGGAGAAGCGGGTGTCGAATCGACTGAGCCGACCCGCGGACTGGCGGCGGTTACCGGTTGCCGGTGTTGCCGGCGGGCGGGCGTCGAGCTGGACGGTCATGCCCGAGAACTCCTTTCCGTCGTGCGGGCGGGACCTCTGCTCCGAGGCCCGCCCGCACGCTCGCTCGGGCTACTTGGCGGCGGCCTTCTTCGCGTTGGTCACCGCGTCGGTCCAGCCCTGCGCGGGGCTGCGCTGACCCAGCTCCACGGTCCGTACGGCGTTTTCCACCTCGGTCCGTACGGCCTGGTTCTTCGGGCCCATGTAGACCGGCTTCAGGCTCTTCGCGCCGGTGCCGAAGATGGCGCCGACCGGTGCCCCGGAGAAGTACGCGTTGGTAGCGCCGGTGATCGCCGGGTCGTCGAGCGCCTGCGGCGAGGAGGGCAGCGGACCCTTGGCCTTGAACGCCCCGATCTGCCCCTTGGCGCTGGTCAGGAACTTGGCCAGCTTGATCGCCTCGGCCTGGTGCTTGCTCTGCTTGGGCACGGCGAGGTGCGATCCACCCCAGTTGCCGCCGTTGCCGGGGACTTGGGCGATGTCCCACTTGCCCTGGGCGGCAGTGCCGGCGTTGGCCTCGATGACGCCGGTCATCCAGGCGGGGCAGGCGATGGTGGCGAACTTCGACTGCTTGAAGGCGGAGACCCACTCTTCCGACCAGGAGCCGTACTTGCCGGAGAGCCCCGAGTCGATGATGTCCATTGTGGTGTCGTAGGCCTGTCGCACGGCCGGGTTGCTGTCGACGACCAGCTTCTCGCTGGTGTCGTAGTAGCTGTAGCCGCTGCTGTTGCCGGCGGTCTGCAGCAGGATCGTGTTGAACGTGTTGGTGGCCGCGTCGAGGAAGGACGCCCCGGTCTTGGCCGCGACGAACTTCTCACCGGTGGCGATGTAGTCCGGCCAGGTGGGCCAGAGCTTGGAAACCTCGGCGCGCTCGGTGGGCAGGCCGGCCTTCTGGAAGAGGTCCTTGCGGTAGCACATGGCGATCCCGCCGACGTCGGTACCGAGGCCGATGAGCTGCTTGCCGTCGGCGGTCAGACCGGCGTTCCACTTCCACTCCAGGAAGTTGCCCTTGAGGTCGGCGGCACCGTGGTCCAGCAGGTTGACGAAGTTCGCCGGATTGGCCTTGTACTCGACAAGCAGGCCCTCCTCGATGGCCACCACGTCGCCGGCGCCCCGGCCGGCGGCGAGCCACTGGGTGAGCTTCGGTGAGTACTCGTCGAGGTTGGTGCCGGTGCCGCGCTCGACGACCTTCACGCCGGGGTTCGCGCTCATGTACTCCTGGTAGAGCTGCTCGTAGCCGAACTGGCCGAAGACGTCGACGGTCAGGGTGACCGGTCCGTCGCCCGGCTCGTCGCCGCCGCCGCAGCCAGCGGTGACGAGCAGGGCGGTGGCGGTGGCGAGGGCCACCGCGGCGAGGCGGCGGCGCGGGAAGACAGCCATTGGTTATCGACCTCTCTCAAGGCGGGCGGGTGATGGCAGATGGCTAAGAGAGCGCTCTCACGACAGGGTGGTGGGTCACCAACCCACTGTCAAGAGAGCGCTCTCTCAGCGTTGTGGTCCCGTGATGAACGCTCGCCCCGGTGCGGTGTCCGGAAGGCGGCGGAACCCCTGACATCGACGAAGGGCGCCACCCCGAATGGGGTGACGCCCTCGTTCGTGGTGGTCGGTCAGCCGGTGCGCAGACCGTCCAACAGGGTGCGGTCACCGGCGACGTCCAGCGTCTCGAAGCTCACCCGACCCCAGAGCGCCAGCAGCAGGTCGCTCGCCGTGCCGCTGACCTGGGCGCGGGCGTGGTGATCGTCGTGGTCGAAGATGGTCGCGGTGTCGAGCAGCGCCACCCCCTCGCCGCGCAACCGCAGATACCACTCCTGGGCCGCATCGGTCGCGCAGAGCTGGACCACCCCGTGCCAGTCACCGGGCACCTGCCGCCGGCCCGCCGGCAGCCACGTGTCCAGCACCTCACTCACCCCGTCGGCCGCGAGCTTCGCCTCCACCGGGTCACCAGCCCCGATGGCGAGCTGGGCGTCCCAACGGTGCACAGCCGTCTCGTGCGCCATCCGACGCGGCCAGAAACCGGCCTTCTTCGGCTGCGGGGCCCAGTTCCACGCCGACGCCTCGGGGTCGAGCCCGTCGAAGACTGTCATCACCCTGTCGTAACCCTGCTGCCACAGCTGGAGCGCGTTCACGGCCGGGTCGGCCTCGATCTTCTCCCGCCGAGGCGGCTGGCTGGTCTGGCCGGAACCGGCGAACGACGAAACCCAGTGGTAGATGCCGGCCATGTGCAGTGTGAGGTCGTTGACCGTCCAGCCCGGACAGGACAGCACCGGTGTCTCCGGCGGCGCCTCGGCCACCGCCGCCGCGAAAGCCGGACCCTCCGTCCGGAGCGCCCCGATCCAGAAATCCTTGCTGCCCTGCAGTCTGCTCATCGCCATCCTCCCGGGGGTGCCGGGCGACCAGTGGGTGCCACGGCTACTTGTCAGCCTAAGGTGAAGGGCGTGCCAGACGCCTCCGCCCAGCCGACAACCGACGCCGATCGTGCCATCCCCGGTCCACTCGCCGGCTACACCACCCTCCGAACGGGTGGGCCGGCCGAGCGGATCGTGGCCGCCGGCAGTGCCGACGACCTCGTCCAGGCGGTACGCGCCGCGGCGGAACCGGTCCTGATCCTGGCCGGGGGCAGCAACGTGGTGATCGGCGACGCCGGCTTCCCCGGCACCGTCGTACTGGTGCGCTCCCGTGGCATGCGGGTCATCGCCGATGACGCCACCTCGGTCACCGTACGGGTCGACGCCGGCGAGCCGTGGGACGACCTGGTCGCCGCCACTATCGCCAACGGCTGGGCCGGGCTGGAATGCCTGTCCGGCATCCCCGGCTCGACCGGTGCCACCCCGATTCAGAACGTCGGCGCGTACGGCCAGGAGGTCGCCGAGACGATCACCGGCGTCGAGGTGTACGACCGAGTCGAGGGCACCCGTCAGGTCATCCCCGCCGCCGAGTGCGGCTTCGCCTACCGGGGCAGCATCTTCAAGTACAAGGACCGCTGGGTGGTGCTCTCGGTCGACTTCCGGCTCACCAGGTCTCCGCTTTCCGGGCCGGTGCGCTACGCGGAGCTGGCCCGAGCCCTCGGTGTCGAGGTGGGCGACCAGGTGCCGCTGGCCGACGCCCGAGCGGTGGTGCTGCGCCTGCGGGCGGGCAAGGGGATGGTGCTCGACGCCAACGACCCGGACACTCGCTCGGTCGGCTCCTTCTTCACCAACCCGGTGCTCGACCGCGCCACGTACGAACAGCTCCTGGAACGCTCCGCCGAGCTGGGCGACCCGCCCGCCTGGCCCGGGGCGGACGGCCTGGTCAAGGTGAGCGCCGCCTGGCTGATCGACAAGGCCGGCTTCGCCAAGGGCCACCCCGGCGAGGGTGGGGTGGCCATCTCCAGGAAGCACACACTGGCCCTGACCAACCGCAGCGGCACCGCCCACACCGCTGATCTGCTCACGTTGGCCGCCACCATCCGCGATCAGGTCCACGCCCGCTTCGGCGTAACCCTGCACCCCGAACCAGTCCTCATCAACTGCACCCTCTAACCCCCGCCGCCCTCCCGCCCGCCCGCCCGCCCCCGCCCTGCCCGCCCCCGCCCCCGCGCCCCTGCCTTCCCCCCCGCTCCCCACGATCTTGCACTTTCTGCGGTGACATAAGGACTGAAAAAGGGCCAAATCGCCAACCGAAAGTGCAAGATCGGCGTGCCAGGTGTGGGGTGCGGGGGTGCGGGGTGTGGGGTGTGGGGTGTGGGTTAGGGGAGGGGCCAGGGGAGGGTTAGTTCACCCTGGCGCCAGCGGGTGGGGTTGTCGAGGATGGGCCAGCCGGTTTCGTGGAGGCGGGTCACCGCGTGCAGCCAGCGTTGGCGGGGGCCGAAGGTGGCGTACGGTGCGGCAGCCTGCCAGGCGTCGTCCAGTGCGCGGATCAGCGCGTGCACCGGCTCACCGGGAACGTTGCGGTGGATCAGCGCCTTGGGCAGCCGCTCGGCCAACTCGGCAGGGCTGCCCAGCGTGGTGAGCTTCGCGGCCAGGGTCAGCGTCCGGGGGCCGTCGGCGTCGATCAGCAGCCAACTGGCGAGCCGCCCCAGCTCGTCACACGTGCCCTCGACGAGCACTCCGCCGGGGGCGAGCGCGGCGGTCATCGTCTGCCAGGCTTCGGCCACCTCGCTCTCGTCGTACTGTCGCAGCACGTTGAATGCGCGGACCAGCACCGGCCGGAGCCCGGCCAACTCGAACCCACCCCGGGCGAACGTCAGCCCGGGTGGGTCGGCGGCCGGTGCCGCGGCCGCCACCCGGGCCGCGTCGATCTCCAACCCGACCAGGCGTACGTCCGGACGGACCCCGGCAGCCAGCCGAGCGCGCAACTCCACAGCGGTCACCGGGGTGGCGCCGTAGCCGAGGTCGACCACCAGGGGGTCATCCGCCGCCAACAGCCGGTCGGCGCAGGTGGCGACGATCCAGTTGTCCACCCGACGGAGCCGGTTCGGGTTCGTCGTGCCGCGCGTGACCACGCCGACCGGTCGGCGTCGCGCCGCAGGGCTCATGTCGACCTCAAGGCCAATCTCCGTTCGCGACCGCGGGCTCGCAGACCCGGCTCACTCCTCGCGCGGCACTGCTAGACCCGGTGCACCTTGTGCTGGGCGGCCTGCGCTCGGGGCCGGACCACCAGCCGGTCGATGTTGACGTGCTCGGGACGGGTGGCGCACCAGGCGATGCAGTCGGCGACGTCCTCGGCGACCAGCGGCCCCGGCACCCCGGCGTAGACGGCGGCGGCCCGTTCCGCGTCGCCCTCGAAGCGGACCAGCCCGAACTCGTCGGTCTTCACCATGCCCGGGTCGATCTCGATGACCCGCAGCGGCCGGCCACACAGCTCCAGGCGGAGTGTGCCGGCGATGGCGGTCTGCGCGTGCTTCGCGGCGGTGTAGCCGCCCCCGCCCTCGTACACGCTCAGGCCGGCGGTGGAGGAGACCACCACGATGGTGCCGGAGCCGGAGGCTTCCAGCGCCGGCAGCAGCGCCTGGGTGACCCGCAGGGTGCCGAGCACGTTCACGTCGTACATCCACTGCCAGTCGGCGACCGAGCCGGACTCCACCGGGTCCAGCCCGCGCGCTCCGCCGGCGTTGTTGACCAGCAGGGTGACCGGCCCGGGTGCCTGGGCGGCGGCCTCGGCCAGCCGGGCTACCGACTCGTCTGAGGTGACGTCGCAGGTCACGACGGTGGCCTGCCCGCCGGCGGTGGTGATCTCGGCGACCAGGTCGGTGAGCCGTTCGGCGCGGCGGGCGGCGGCGAGCACGTGGAAGCCCTCGGCGGCGAGCCGGCGGGCGGTGGCCGCGCCGATCCCGCTGGACGCTCCGGTGACGATGGCGACTGAGGTCATCCCGACATTGTCACAGCGGGCGTACGACCCGCCCCGACCGGGCGTACGGCAGCCATTGGCGGGCGTTCGGTGATGAGGTCCGTCACGCCGAGGGGCCGCGCCCGGGAATTTCCGAAGCCCGATGGGGAAGATGACATCCGGCGTACAGGTTGACCGAGAAGCGCCGGTCGTGCGAGACGGCATCAACCGTGAAGAAGGAGCGGATGTGGCGGAAATGCACACCGGTGTCGGGCGTCAGCGAGGTGCCCGACCGTGGCCCCGGCCTCGCCGCATCGCGACCCTGTCGGTACACACCTCCCCCCTGCACCAGCCCGGCACTGGTGATGCCGGCGGAATGAACGTCTACATCCTCGAAGTCGCCCGGCGTCTCGCCGAGTGCAACGTGGAGGTGGAGATCTTCACCCGGGCCACGTCCGGTGACCTCCCCCCGGTGGTCGAGATGGCGCCCGGAGTGCAGGTCCGACACATCACCTCCGGCCCCCTGGAGGGCCTCACCAAGGAGGAGTTGCCCGGTCAGCTCTGCGCCTTCACCGCCGGGGTTCTGCGCGCCGAGGCGTCCCGTCCGCCCGGCCACTACGACCTGATCCACTCCCACTACTGGCTCTCCGGGCAGGTTGGTTGGCTGGCAAAGGAGCGCTGGGGGGTGCCGCTGGTGCACACCGCGCACACCCTGGCGAAGGTCAAGAACGCCCAGCTCGCGGCCGGGGACCGGCCGGAGCCCAAGGCCCGCGTCATCGGCGAGGAGCAGGTCGTCGCCGAGGCGGACCGGCTGGTCGCCAACACCCGGGTCGAGGCCAGCGACCTGCTCGACCGGTACGACGCCGACCCGACCCGGGTGTCCGTCGTGCAGCCCGGTGTCGACCTGGCCCGGTTCCGGCCCGCGTCGGGCGACAGGTCCGCGGCCGCCCGCCAGGCCCGCCGCCGGCTGGGGCTTCCCGTCGACGGGTACGTGGTTGCCTTCGTCGGTCGGATACAGCCGCTCAAGGCCCCCGACGTGCTGATCCGCGCGATCGCCGCGTTGCGGGAGCGCGATCCGGCGCTGGCCGATCAGGTGACAGTGGTGATCTGCGGCGGGCCCAGCGGCAGTGGGCTGGACCGGCCGACCGCCCTGATCGAGTTGGCCGCCAAGCTCGGGGTCAGCGACGGGGTGCGCTTCCTGCCACCGCTTACCGGGGACGACCTTCCGGCCCTGTACCGGGCGGCGGACCTGGTCGCGGTGCCGTCGCACAACGAATCGTTCGGGCTTGTCGCTCTGGAGGCGCAGGCCTGCGGTACGCCGGTGCTGGCCGCCGCCGTCGGAGGGCTGGTCACCGCCGTCCGGGACCAGGTCAGCGGCGTACTCATCGACGGTCACGACCCGGTCGACTGGGCCCGTGCGATGGGCAGTCTGCTGCCGAACCGGGCGCTGCGGTCGGTGCTGGCCCGAGGTGCCGAGCAGCACGCCCGGCACTTCTCCTGGGACCGTACTGTCGACGGTCTGCTCGCTGTCTACGGCGAGGCGATCGCCGGGCACCGCGCTCGGCTCGCTGCCGACCTGGCGGGTGACCCGGCGCTCTCCTGCTCCTGGTGACCCGGGGGCGCCAGTCGTCACCCGGTGCGCAGGCCGAGTCGGTCGTAGAGTGGGTCCGGTGAGCCCGAAGAGCGATCTTGCGACCCTGATCGAGTCGGTCTGCGCCGAGCGGGACCTGGCCTGGGAGTCGACCGGCCCCGGCTCGTACGCGGTGACGCTGCCGGGCACCCACAAGCTCAAGACGATCTGCAACCTGATCGTCGGTGAGCACGCGCTGCGGATCGAGGCGTTCGTGATGCGCCAGCCGGACGAGCGCCGCGAGGAGCTGTGGGCCTGGCTGTTGCAGCGCAACGCCCGGATGTACGGCGTCTCCTTTTCCACCGACGCGGTCGGCGACGTGTACCTGACCGGTCGGGTCAACCCGTCCGGCGTGGACGCCGACGAGTTGGACCGACTGTTTGGCGCGGTGCTCACGTACGCCGACGAGTCGTTCGACACGATGCTGGAGATCGGCTTCGGCAGTTCGATCCGGCGTGAGTACGAGTGGCGGGTGAAGCGGGGCGAGTCGACAGCCAACCTGGCCGCCTTCGCCCACCTCTTCGAGCCCTCCGGCACCGGCCCCGACCCAACCTGACCCAACCCCGCGCCGCGCCCCGCCCGCGCCCGCCAGCCCCGCCGACCATGGAGTTGTGGTGGGCAACAAAACGCCCGCGAAACACCAAATCCGGCACCACAACTCCATGATCGATGGACCGGACTGCCCTGCTCCGCGATCATGCGCTGACTGTGGTTCGGAGTGCTCCTGACGGGTATGCCGCACCGCGCGGTGCGGCAAGGGACCCCCGCGCGCCGATGACGGAGTGCCAAGGAGCGGAGCGTCCCATGGCTCAGCGGAACAGCTCAGGTCGCGGCGCGACTGCGACCAGGACGAAGCGACAGGCCGGCAACCAGACGCCGGGTACGCCCGGAGTCTCCGAGTCGGAGATTTCCCGGATGCGGGTGGACGACATCCGCGGGCAGCTGCGCAAACGCGGGGTCTCCGGGATCTCCGCATTGCGCAAGCCCGAGCTGGTGAAACAGTTGGCGCGCTCGATGCGGGCCGGCGCGGGTCGGAGCAGTACCGGCCCGTCGGGCCGGGCCGCCGGCACCAGGGCGTCGGCGGGTCGTGCCGCCGCCACCAAGAAGTCGGCGGCCAGGCCGGCGTCGAGTCGCGCGAAGGCCGCGCCGGCGAACAAGAGCGCGCCCGCGAAGCGGGCCGCCGCAACGAAGGCGACCGCCGGACGGAAGTCGACGGCGGCGGCGAAGAGGGCACCGGCGAAGAAGGCGACCGCAGCGAAGAGGACCACGGCGGCGACGTCGACGGCCGCCCGCAAGAGCACGGCCGCGAGCAGGACCACCGCCGCCCGGAAGACGGCCGCAGCGCGGAAGACCACTGCGGCCCGTAAGACAGCGACGGCGCGTACGGCGCCCGCGCGGAAGGCGCCGGCGAAGAAGGCGCCGGCGCGGCCGGCGGCGAAGCGCGCGACGCCGGCCAAGAGCGCGGCGGCGAAGCGCACGACGGCGAAGCGCGCGACGCCGGCCAAGAGCGCGGCGGCGAAGCGCACGGCACCGGCCAAGGGCGCGGCGGCCAAGCGCACGTTGACGCCGTCGACCGGTGGCGGGACGGCGGCCGGCGGGATCCGGACCGGACGGGGTACGGGGCGGTCGGTCCGCAGTTCGCAGGTGATCTCGTCGATCACGGACCGGCCGGAGCGGCCGGGACGGAGTTTGATCACGGCGAACCACGAGGTGATCCAGCGGTGGGCCCGGGAACGCGGGGCCAGGCCGGCGACCATCGCCGGCACCGAGCGGGATGGCCGGGCGGGTGTGTTGACCTTCAACATTCCCGGATACCGGGAAAGCAGCCGGATTCGCGAGATCACCTGGGATGAGTGGTTCTACACGTTTGACCTGCGGCGGTTGAACCTGATTTATCAGGAACAGTTGCGGGACGGCCGCCAGAGCAGCTTCTTCCGGACCGAGTCACCCGATCGGGAAGACGGTTGAGGTGTTTGCGGGAATGGGCGACGGGTACCCGGCTGTTGCCAACGGACGAGGCCGGAGCAGCGGATACTCGCCAGTTGTGACCGGCGAGACAGCCGTTCTGGGTTGAATCCAGAATCCGGGCGAACTAGCTTTATTGCACCGCGCCACGTTTGGAAACGTTCGGGGGAGCGGCGGATCGATCAGATCCGCGCACCAGACGAGGCGCGAGGGGACGGGTGGAATAACCGTTGGGGGACGGTTCCCACCTGTTTGGACCGGCGGCGTGAGCGGGCGATGCTTACGGGGGTGAGTGTTGCCCGCCGCCGCCGGCCCCGCCGGCGAGCGCCCACCACGACTTCAGGGTCGTGGTGGGCGCTTTGCGTCGGTTACCCGGTCGGTACGCGGTCCACGGGGGTCGTCGGCTTCGCTTCGACAACCCGGCGCAGCGCGGCGACGTGCCGCTCCCGGGATGGTCCGGCGAGCAGGTGCCCGAGCGCGGCCAGCAGACCCAGCCCGCCCACGATCAGCCAGTGCCGGTCGCCGAGGTGCTGGAGGCTTACCCCGCCGAGGGTGGGCGCGACGAACGCCGCCGCGGGGAACGTCAGGTAGAAGACCGACTGGTAGCGCGCTCGGAGCTGCGGTGGCGCCAGGTCCGCGTTGATCTGCGCGTTGGGCGGGGCGGCGAGCATCGAGCCGACCGTCCAGATCACCGCGGCACCCAGGTAGATGGCCAGTTCGTCGGCGATGGCGAGCGCCCCGAAACCGAGCGCGAGCAGCGCCGTGGAGGCGGCCAGGACGACGTCCTTGCGGTGCTTGTCGATCAGCCGGGGTACGAACAACTGCCCGACCACGATCAGCGCGCCGCCGAGCGCCACCACCAGCCCGTACGCCGACGGACCCAGGCCGTCCGCGCGCATGGCCAGCGGCATGATGGTCGACGTCTGCATGGTGAGTACGGCCAGCACGAAGGTGAGCCCGACGAAGACCAGGAAGGTGCGGTCGGTGAGCGCGGTGTGCAGTCCCGGCCGGCGGGCCCGGACGGACTTCGGTGCCGCGTCGGGAGTGGGCGGGGGGCCGGCCGCCGGTCGGGCCAACCGCAGGGTTTCGGGCACTTTCCAGGCGATCACGGCTGCGGCGGTCAGTGTGGCGCCCGCGTCTACCAGGAACAGTGCGGTGAAGCTCGCCTCGGCCAGGACCCCGGCGAGCAGCGAGGCGACCGCCATGCCCAGGTTGAACGCCCAGAACTGAAGGTTGAACGCGCGCGAGCGGCGCTCGGCGGGCACCACGTCGACGATCGCCGCCACGAACGCCGGGCTGGGCATCGAGTGGACCACGCCGATCAGCGCGGAGAGCACAGCGATCAGCAGCAGGGGTCGGGTGAAGGCGAGCGCCACCATCAGGCCGACAGTGGCCAGGTGTGCGGCGAGCAGGGTCGCCCGGCGTCCCCACCGGTCGGCGAGCACCCCGCCGAGCAGCACTCCGGCCGCCCCGCCGGCCCCGTACGCGCCGACCACAGTGCCGGCCAGCCCTTCGCTCGCGCCGCGTACGTCGGTGAGGTAGAGCGAGAGGAACAGCATGGCGAACGCGCCGGCCCGGTTGATCAGCAGGCCGGCCCAGAGGTACCAGAAGGTGGCGGGTAGTCCGCCTGCGGTGTCGTGCCACCAGCGCCGCAGGGCGTGCACCCGACCTCCCGACAGTTCAGGTTGTTAACTGTTTCCACTGCACAGTAGGAACTCCGGCACCGCCGCGCCACTCATTACGCCTCGGCGGGCTGTGGGGCACGGGAGGTGGTCGTCGGTGCCAGTGCCTCGCCGGAGCGGCGCAGCGCTGTCGCACGCCGTTCCCGGGCCGGCCCCGACACCAGGTGGGCCACAGCGGTCAGGAGGCCGAGCGCGGCACAGCCGTACCAGAGGGTGTCGTTGTCGGCGTGCTCGCGCACCAGGCCACCGAGGATCGGCGCGCTGGCCCCGGCGATCTGCCACGAGAGGGAGAACACGCCCTGGTACCGACCGCGCAGTTCGGCCGGGGACAACTCGGCGATCAGCGTGGAGTTGGAGGGCGAGTTCAGCATCTCGCCGACCGTCCAGATCAGCACTGTCAGCCCGTAGAACCAGGGGGTGCCGGCGAACGCGGTCAGTCCGAACCCCACGCCCATCACCACGGACGCCAGCGCGAGCACGTGTGAGCGGCTCCGACCCCGGATCAGCCGGGGCACGAAGAGTTGGCCGACCACGATGAGGATGCCGTTGAGCGCGATCACCGAGCCGTAGGTGGCGGGGCTCAGACCGTCGTCGCCCATCGCGATCGGCAGCATCGAGATGTGCTGGAGGAACACCAGCGCGGCGAACAGGTTGAGTGCCACGAAGCCGAGGTAGACCCGGTCGGTGAGGATCGTGCGCAGGGCGCCGCGCGGAGCCGCTGCTGCCGTGACGGCGGTGGCGGGGCCGGCCTGTCGGGTCTCCGGCACCTTGCTGAAGATGATCAGGGCGGTGATCAGCATGGTGGCCGCGTCGACCACGAACAGCAGCAGGTAGTCGGCCTGGGCGGCGAGTCCGGCGAGGACGGCGGCGCAGGCGAAACCGAGGTTGATCGCCCAGTAGTTGAGCGAGAAGGCGCGCAGCCGGTCCTTCGCCGGCACCACGTCGATCATCATCGCCCCGAACGCGGGCCGTGCCGCCTCGGCGAACATTCCGAGCAGCAGCGCGCCCAGCGCCACCGCCCAGAGATCCCGGGCCAGCCCGAGCCCGAGCATCATGGCCGCCGCGCCCACGTGGGCGGTCAGCAGCGTCGGCCGGCGGCCCCACCGGTCGGCGAGGGTGCCGCCGGCGGTGGTGCCGAACGCCCCGCCGACGCCCCAGAGACCGATCACCAGGCCGGCCTGCGAGGCCGAGAAGCCACGTTCCTGGGTCAGGTAGATGGCGAGGAAGACCAGGACGAACGAGCCGAGTCGGTTGATCAGGGTGCCCGACCACAGGTACCAGAAGGTGGTCGGTAGGCCGCCGGTGGTGTCCCGGAACCAACTCCGCATCGTCCGCATATGGCGCCCCGCTTGCAAGTAATGACCGATGAGACTGGCGTGCCTTACAACCCTAATGGCGGCCGGATCCGCTGGTCATCAGCTTTTTCACGTGGTGGTCGTCACGACGGCTGCCCGCGTGTCCGTCGGGCGGTTGAGGCAGGATGATCCGCATGACTGCGAGCGAAGGGCCCACCGTCGGGACGCTGGTCCTGCTGCGACACGGTGAGAGCGACTGGAATGCCAAGAACCTCTTCACCGGCTGGGTGGACGTCGACCTGACCGAGAAGGGCGAGGGCGAGGCGCGGCGCGGCGGCGAGTTGATGCGCGAGCACAGCCTGCTGCCCGACGTCGTGCACACCAGCGTGATGCGCCGTGCGATCCGCACCGCCGAGCTGGCGCTCAACGCCGCCGACCGGCACTGGATCGCCGTGCGCCGGTCGTGGCGGCTCAACGAACGCCACTACGGCGCCCTGCAGGGCAAGAACAAGAAGCAGACCCTCGACGAGTACGGCGAGGAGCAGTTCATGCTCTGGCGCCGGTCGTACGACACGCCACCGCCTCCCATCGACGACAACGACGAGTGGTCGCAGGTGGGTGACCCGCGCTATGCGCTGCTGCCGACCGAGCTGATGCCGCGCACCGAGTGCCTCAAGGACGTCGTCGACCGGATGCTGCCCTACTGGTACGACTCGATCGTGCCGGACATCCTGGCCGGCCGGACGGTGCTGGTGGCCGCGCACGGCAACTCGCTGCGCGCCCTCGTCAAGCACCTCGACCAGATCTCCGACGAGGCGATCGCCAAGCTGAACATCCCGACGGGCATCCCGCTGCGCTACGACCTCGACCCGCAGCTGCGTCCGCTCACCCTGGGCGGCACCTACCTCGACCCGACCGCTGCGAAGGCAGCCGCCGCGGCGGTGGCCAACCAGGGGCGCTGAGCCACCAGAAAGGGGCCTCTCGTCATCGCGGACAGCGATGGCGAGGGGCCCCTTTTCGTGCCGGTCAGTTACTGCTGGGCGCGCTCTCCCCGGTGATCAGGTAGATCACGTGCTCGCCGGCGTTGACCGCGTGGTCGGCGAAGCGCTCGTAGAAGCGGCCCAGCAGGGTGGCGTCGATCGCCGTCTCCACGCCGTACGGCCAGTCGTCACCGAGCAGCACGGCGAACAGGTTCTTGTGCAGCTCGTCCATGGCGTCGTCGTCGCGGTCCAGCTCGCCGGCGAGGTCGGCGTCGGGCTTCGCCAGCACCGAACCGATCTTCACGGCCATCCGGTCGGCGATCTCGGACATCTCGGTGAAGACCGTCCGCAGCTCGGCCGGGACGGCGGGGGAGGGGTGCCGGCGCAGCGCTGTCTTCGCCACGTGCTCGGCGAGGTCGCCCATCCGCTCCAGATCAGCGGCCACGTGCAGCGCGGTGATCATCGCCCGGAGGTCGGAGGCGACCGGCGCCTGTCGGGCGAGCAGGTCACAGACCCGCTCCTCGACGTGCCGGTAGAGGTCGTCGATCTCGGCGTCCCGCTCGATGACCGTCTCGGCGGCCTGCCGGTCGGCGGTGAGCAGGGCCCGGGTGGCCTGGCGCATGGCGGCGCGGACGCCCTCCGCCATGTCCACCAGCAGTTGGCTGACGATCTGGAGGTCGGCCCGGAACTCGTCGCGCATCATCACGTCCTGTGGTCGGTCGCCGCCGACGGGTGCCGGCGCAGGGGGTTGAGCAGGTGCGACGCCAACGGTAGGGCGCGCGGACGGATCCCGGATGAACCAGGGTGAACGACGCCAGACGTGGGGGTGAACACTTCCGTAAGTGAGGGTAGTTCGTCCCGTTCTGTGTGGTAGCCAGGTTAACAATGACCCTACGATCGCCGGGTGGAGTGGGCGGTGGCGGTCGTGGTGGCCCTGGCGTTGGTGGCCGGGATGGCCGCCGGTCTGCTGCTGCCCCGGTTCCTGCCGAGGCGGGACGGTCACTCCACGTCGACGGGGAGCGTCAGCTTCCGCTGGAGCAGGGGGAGGCCCGCGATAGCCGACGAGCAGCAGGCCGGGCTCGGCCGCCGGACGATCGACTCACTCCGGGCCGGTGTCGTGGTTCTGGACAACGACGACGTCCCCGTGCTGATCAACCCGGCCGCCCGCGCGATGGGGCTGCTGCGTACCGGCAGCACTCCCGGCTCAATCGCCGCGCACCCGCTGATCCGTACCCTTGCCGGCCAGGTGCGACGCACCGGCGTACGACGCGAGATCGAGCTGGACCTGCCCCGAGGTCGCGACAGTGCGGGGGAGAACCCGCTCGGCGTGCACCTGCGGGCGATGGGTCTCGGCAACGGCTTCATCGCCGTCGAGGCGGTCGACGTGACCGAGTCGCACCGGCTGACCCGGGTACGACGCGACTTCGTGGCCAACGTGAGCCACGAGCTGAAGACCCCGATCGGGGCCCTGCAACTGCTCGCCGAGGCGCTGCTTGACGCGACCGAGCCGGCCGACGCCGCAGCGCCCGACCTCTCCGAGGACCTGGTTGCCGCCCGCCGGTTCGCCGAACGGATCCAGCACGAGTCGACCCGGCTGGGTCGGCTGGTGCAGGAGTTGCTGGAGTTGACCCGGTTGCAGGGGGCAGAGCCGCAGCCGCCACCGGAGCCGGTCGCGCTGGACTGGGTGATCGCCGAGGTGGTCGACCGGACCCGCACCACTGCCTCCGCCCGGGGTGTCGCGGTGGCGGTGGACGGGGCGCGCGGTCTCACCGCCTACGGCAGCGACTCCCAACTCGCCACGGCGGTGGCGAACCTGGTGGAGAACGCCATCAACTACTCGGGCGAGGACACCACGGTGCGGGTGACCCTCCGCGGCGACGACGAGCACGTCGAGGTCGCCGTCGCTGACCAGGGCATCGGTATCGCCCCCACCGACGTGGACCGGATCTTCGAGCGGTTCTACCGGGCCGACCAGGCCCGCTCGCGTGCCACCGGCGGCACCGGGCTCGGCCTGGCGATCGTGAAACACATTGCGAGCAACCATGGCGGACGGGTCGAGGTGTCGAGCACTCTTGGTGGTGGATCGACGTTCACCCTCCGGCTGCCCGCCAGTCCACCGGACGACCTCCTGGCGACACTGCCGCCGGTTGGGATCGAGTCCGGTCCGACTGGGCTACGGCAGGTCTGACAGCAAATGGAAAGGAAATCCCCGTTGAGCCGCGTTCTGGTGGTCGAGGACGAGGAGTCGTTCTCCGACGCCTTGTCGTACATGCTCCGTAAGGAGGGCTTTGAGGTATCGGTCGCCGCGACCGGCACCGACGCCCTCACCGAGTTCGACCGGACCGGCGCCGACATCGTGCTGCTCGACCTGATGTTGCCCGAGATGTCCGGGACCGAGGTCTGCCGGCAGTTGCGGCAGCGCTCCGCCGTGCCGATCATCATGGTCACCGCCCGGGACAGCGAGATCGACAAGGTGGTCGGGCTGGAGATCGGCGCCGACGACTACGTCACGAAGCCGTACTCGCCGCGGGAACTGGTCGCCCGGATCCGGGCGGTGCTGCGCCGGCAGAGCCCGGAGGTGGCCGAGGCGGGTGCGCCGACGCTGGCCGCCGGGCCGGTGCGGATGGACATCGAGCGGCACGTGGTGACCGTCGACGGCGGGGCCGTGCAGCTGCCGCTGAAGGAATTCGAGCTGCTGGAACTGCTCCTGCGCAACGCGGGACGGGTGCTGACCCGCGGCCAGCTCATCGACCGGGTCTGGGGCGCCGACTACGTCGGTGACACCAAGACGCTGGACGTGCACGTCAAGCGGCTGCGCTCCAAGATCGAGCCGGAGCCGTCCGCGCCGCGCTTCATCGTGACGGTGCGGGGTCTGGGCTACAAGTTCGAGCCGTGATCGACGTACGCGAAGGGGGCCTGCGTGCGACGCAGGCCCCCTTTTGGGCTGTGCTGCGGTGCCTTTGGAGCTGATGTCGCGAACGAGTCAGACGCTGATGTCGTCAACGATTCAGCTCCAAAGGCGTTCCGACTCATGCCTGGGATGCGCGGCTGCTCAGGCGGCCGTCGGGGCGAGAAGTGCGGTGATCGGCACCCAGAGCTAGACCCAACGCCGTTCAGTTAAGCGGTTGGGCGGATCGTCAAGGCGTGTCTGAGGCGTAAAGCAGCGGAGCTCCGGTATAGAGGGTGGTCACTCTAAGAC